>VHCX01000183.1 GCA_016871615.1 Verrucomicrobiota bacterium | reverse complement strand
CGGGCCGGGGCCTCTCCTCGCCGCTCATCGTGGGGGACAAGGTGCTGGTGACCGCTTCCAGCGGCGCGCGGCAGGACCGCTTGCATGTGCTGTGCTTCCGCCTGTCCGACGGCGCTCCGCTCTGGGAGCGGCAGTTCTGGGCGACGGGGCGCACGATGACCCACGAGAAGATCGGGGCGGCAACCCCGACCCCGGCCTCGGAAGGCAAGGCCATCTACGCGATTTTCTCGTCCAACGACTGCGTGGCCCTCGACCTCGACGGGCGCCTGCTGTGGTTCCGCGGGCTCGGGCGCGACTATCCCAACGCCAGCAACTCGCTGGGGATGTCGTCGTCGCTGGTGGTGGTCGACGGCGTGCTCGTGGCCATGGTCGAGAACGACAGCGAATCGTTCACGGCCGGCCTCGACGCGAAGACCGGCCTCAACCGATGGAAGCTCGATCGCCCCAAGAAGGCCAACTGGACGTCGCCCGTGGTGCTCCGGACTCCGGGGCAGCCGAACCGGGTGCTGCTGCAATCGTCGGCCGGCGTGACGGCGGTGGATCCCGCCACCGGCAAGGTGGCCTGGGAGTTCAGCGACGGGGCGTCCACGGTCCCCTCGCTGGTGGTCAGCGGCAGCCGGGTGGTCGTGCCCGCCAATGGCATCACCGTGCTGGAGCCCGAGGCCGGTGCGGGCAAGCCGAAATCGGTCTGGCGCTCGGCCCAGCTGCGCCCGGGCACGGCCAGCCCGGTGGCCGTGGGAGACCGGCTGCTGACGCTCAACGACGGCGGCATCCTGACGTGCGCGAGCCTGGTCGACGGCAAGCGGCTCTGGCAGTTGCGCCTGAAGGGGTCCTTCAGCGCAACCCCCGTGGTGGCCGGCGGACACCTCTACTGTGTCAGCGAAGACGGCCGGGTGCAGGTGGTCGACCCCTCGAAGCCTGAGGGCGCTGTGGTGAGCGAGCTCGCCCTCGACCAGGCCGTGATCGGAACGCCGTCCTTGGCGGCCGGATCGCTCTTCGTCCGCAGCGACACGAGGCTGGTGCGCCTCGGCGGAAGCGGGCTGCGGTGAGCCCTTCGAGGCCTCCCTTCAAGGCTTTCCATGGCCCGGTGTTTTGCCAATCATCGGCGGCATGAACTCCCGCGCCTGGTGCTGGATCGCCCTGCTGTGCCTCGTCGGTTGCGCGACGTCCGCTGAGCGTCCCGGAACCGCCTCGACCATGACCCTGCACCTGCGTTCCCGGGCCGCCGGGCCGGATGGATCCGGCACCGTCTCCGAGCGTGTCGAATCGTGGGAGCCCCGGCGCACGGCCATCATCGTCTGCGACGTCTGGGACGACCACTGGTGCAAGAGCGCCTCGGCCCGGGTCGGGGAGTTGATCGAACCGCTGAACCGCACCCTGGACGCGGCCCGGAAACGGGGTGTGTTCATCCTCCATGCCCCGAGCAGCGTGAGCGCGTTCTATCAGGGCACGCCGGCCCGCGAATTGGCCCGGCGGGCCCCGCATGCGCCGACACCCCGGCCCCTGGCCACCGCCGAACGCTGGGGCACCCGCTGGTGCTGGCCG
>VHCX01000182.1 GCA_016871615.1 Verrucomicrobiota bacterium | reverse complement strand
GTCTGCGTCCCCCGCTCCCAGGCGCCGTCGGTTCGGCCATCGACCGCCTTCGAGGCGTCGCCGCCGTTCGAGGTGCTGGACTGCGTGGCCTTGCCACCCTTGGCGATGTTCTTGCCGTCGCTCAGGACCTCGACCTCCGCCAGGGTCAGGGTTCCCTGGCGTGGCAGCTCGATGCGGACAAAGCGTCCGTCACCGGCTGGCTTGCCGCCACCGGCATTCACGAGGGTCGCGATCTGGGCAGCGTCCGCCAACAGGGGTTTCACCTTGTCGAAGGCCTTCGCCCGGAAGTCGGCGTCGTTCAGAAGCAGGATGCCTTGGAGCAGGTCCGTGAGGGCACCCGGAGACTTGGAGGCCTCGGCCCAACCGCCGTCAAACCCGCCATCGGCAATCGCGCGGCTGGCCCAGGCTGCCTGGCGCAGCACCGGGAGCGAACCCTGAGTGCTCAGTACCACCAACTGCGGAGCCACGGACTTGAGATCGCCAGCCCGCTGCAGCGGCAGCTGTCGGGCAAGACTCGCAGTGGCGACGGCGTCCGACTTCACAGGGCCGTCAAGGAGCGACAGGAGTTCTGCGACCCGGGTCTTGCCGTGGAGCTTGGCGAGACCGGTCAGCGCGTTGGCGCGGTCGGTGTCGGTGGCGTCTGGACGGAGGATGATCGCCTCCAGCACGTCGGCGGTGGGGGAGAGCTTGGAGAGGTCCGCCGTGCTCACGCCCTTGATGAGATACCGGATTCCGGCGGGGTTGTTCGCTGCGACCGGCTTGCCCTCGGAGATGGCCTTCCGCCACCACGGCTGAAGCTGGCGCAGGGTCTCGCGCAGGCAGTAGTCGAGATAGTAGTCGGTGGGGTTCTTCAGGATGGCGAGGGCGACATCGGTGGCCGGAATCGCCTCCGCATCCCGGTAGAAGCTGGCGGCACGGACCGCCTCGAGCCGGACCCGGGGCGCCGGGTCCTCGGCGAGCAGCGCGAAGCGCGCGAGGGCTCCAGGCACACGGTCACGCCAGTAGCAGAGGACGCGCGCGGCGGCGGCGCGGGCCCGAGGTTCAGGCGACTTCAGCACCCGATCCAGGAGGTCGACGTCCACGATGTTATGCCACTGATGGACCCAGAGGGCCTCGGTGACATGGTGTTGATAGGCTGGATCCTTCGGGTCGAGCTTCTGCACCCACCGTTTCACGGCGGCCACGACCTTGGCGGAATCGCGTTCCCCGAGCTCGATCTTGGCGAGTTCCCGGGTGCCGTTCTCAGGCTCCTTGAGGAGTTCGAGCAGCGCCTCGATCGACTGTCCGTCGATCTTCTTGGGCTTGAGGAGCGGGCGCCCGTCGTAGGTGATCCGGTAGACGCGTCCGTGGGTGTCGTCGCGGTTCGGATCCCGCAGATGGTGCTGCATGTGGCCGATCAGGGGCTTGTGCCAGTCGGCGAAGTAGATGGCGCCGTCGGGTCCGATGGACACGGCGATCGGCCGGAAGTTCGGGTCGGTCGAGGAGACCAGGTCGGGCAGGGTCTCTCCCTTCAGCCCGGAACCGTCCTCGGTGACCTTCACGTTGTAGACGCCCAGGAAGCTGATGAC
>VHCX01000181.1 GCA_016871615.1 Verrucomicrobiota bacterium | reverse complement strand
TCCGACCACGCCCATCCACCTCAAGAACAGCTACGCCTCCGAGACCCCGTTGACGGACGGCAAGCACCTATACGTCCTGTTCGGATCCGTGGGCCTGTTCTGCCTCGATCTCCAGGGCAAGGTGGTCTGGTCGCAGCCGATGACCCCCCGGAAGATGCGCTACGGATGGGGCACTTCCGCCTCCCCGGTGCTGCACCGCGGCCGGGTGTATGTGGTGAACGACAACGAGGAGGCATCGACCCTGAGCGCCTTCGACGCCAAGACCGGCAAGATCGTGTGGCAGGTGCCGCGCGAGGAACCCAGCAACTTCAGCACTCCCTACCTCTGGACGAACCCCAAGCGCATCGAACTGGTGGTGCCGGGCCGCAACCGGATCCGCAGCTACGATCTGGAAGGCCGGGTGCTGTGGCACTTGCAAGGGCCCTCCACCATCGTCATCCCCACCCCGTTCGAGGCCGACGGGTTGCTGTACGTGGGCGCCGGGTACGTCGGCGACAACCTCAAGGTCAACAAGCCCGTCTACGCCATTCGACCCGGCGGGGTCGGCGACCTCACCCTGCCGGAAGGGGCCAAGGAGAGTGCGACCATCGCCTGGATGGAAGCCAACGCCGCCCCGTACAACCCCTCGCCCTTGGCCTACGACGGCCGGTTCTACGTGCTCTGGGACTTCGGGTTCCTGAGCTGCCGCGATGCCCGGACCGGCCGGGAACTCTTTGGCAAGCAACGACTCAAGGTCGATGGGACGGCCGGTTTCACCGCCTCGCCCTGGGCTTATCGCGGACGTGTGTTCTGCCTCAGCGAGGACGGAGACACCTACGTGGTGGGCGGCGGAGATCCCTACCGCCTGGAGCGGGTCAACGGCTTGGGCGAACTGTGCATGGCCACTCCGGCCATCGCCGGCGACCGGCTCTTCCTCCGCACCGCCTCCAAGCTCTACTGCCTGCGCGAGGGGCTTTGACCCTTTGGCCCGCAAGATCCCCTTTGGCTCACCGGGTCCAGCGGGTAGCCTCCGCCTCATGCAATCCCGTGGTGATGCCAAGGTGTTGGCGATGTGGCTCCTGGGCGCCGTCCTTTGCGGGATGGGCCATGCCGCCGAGCCGGTGAAGGCCAACCCCGACGACGCCAAGACCGTCGATCCCGGCCATTCCATGCATGGGCAGGTCTTCAACGAGGGCCCGCGCCAGCACGCCCGGCTGATGGCGGGCATGCCGGAGATCCGCTTTGACATCACCACCACCAACGGGCTGGCACGGAAGTTCTTCCTCCAGGGAGTCGGTCAACTGCACGGGTTCTGGTACCTGGAGGCCGAGCGTTCCTTCCGCGAGTCGGCCTTCCACGACACGAACTGCGCCATGGCCTACTGGGGCATGGCCATGGCCAACGCCAACAACGCCGCCCGGGCGGCCGGGTTCATCCGGGAAGCCGACCGCCGCAAGGCCCCGGTCACCCGCCGTGAGCGGCTGTGGATCGAGTCGCTGGCCGAGTTCCACAAGGACCCGAAGCGCGACGAGAAGGACCGCCGCCGGGACTACACCCGGGCGATCGAGAACCTCATCTTCGAGTTCCCCGACGACGTGGAGGCCAAGGCCTTCCTAGC
>VHCX01000180.1 GCA_016871615.1 Verrucomicrobiota bacterium | reverse complement strand
GGCGAACCGACTGCTTCTTGAGACCCAGCCGAAGAAGGTCGGCAATCCGCTCGCCGACATGCTGAAGTCCAATCCGAGCCGCTTCGCCCGGATCCAGGCGCTCTACTCCCTCAACAACCTCCACGAGCTCAACGACGGCCTCCTGCTGGCGGCGCTGAAGGACAAGGACGGCTCCGTCCGCAAGAACGCCGCCCGCGTGGCGGTCGAGCAGCCGAAAGTCGGTGCCGACACCGTGAAGGCAATCCAGGCGCTGCTCGCGGATCCGGACGGCCGGGCCCGCTTGAATGCCCTCGTCGCCCTGGGTGGCCTGCCGCCGTCGCGGCAGATCGCCGATGCGGTCGTGGCCGCCTGGCCGGGGCTCAAGGATCCCTGGTTGGAGTCGGCCGCGGTCGGTGCCGCCGCGGCGGATCCGCTGCTGTTCCTGCAGGCCGCGTTCGAGTCGAAGGATCCGGCGTTTGTCGCCGGCTACGTGCCGCACCTGGCCCGTCTCGTGGCCCAGCAGACGGACGGCGACAGGGCGGCCCGCTTTGTCGCTCTGGTCGCGGGCGCTCCTTCTGGCGCCGATGCCCTCAAGCCCATCGCGCTCGACAGCTTCGCCGCCAACCTGAAATCGGGGGCCAAGCCCGCCGCCGGGGCCCCGCTCCTGGCCGGACTGAAGACCCTCCTGGCCTCGGAGCGCACCGCGGGATCCGCGCTTCCGCTGGTTGCCCGATGGGATGCCAACAATGAACTGGCCGCCTCGGTGAAGCCGGCGGTCGTTCGGGCGGAGAAGCAGCTCGCCGACGTCTCGCTCGGCGACGAGGCCCGGGGTCAGATCGCCGTGAACCTGATCGGGGTCCGCGCCGTCGACCCGTCCATCGTGCCCTCGGTCGTGGCCCTGCTGGGTGGGAACACCGGGAGCACCCTCCAGAAGCGCCTTGTCGACGCACTGGGATCCCAGCCCGACACCGCCCTGGCCCTCGTAAAGGCTTTTCCCAAGCTGTCCCCCGAGCTCGTCGAACCGGCATTCGGCCAGATCGTGAAGCGTGCCGATGCGACCGCGGCATTCCTCGACCTCATCGCCGCGAAGCAGGTGGACCTGCTCCAGCTCGGGCCGGCCCGGCAGCATCGGCTTCGCACCCATCCCGATGCCGCCGTCGCCAAGCGGGCCACCGCGGTGATCGAGGAGCTGAAGGGTCCCGAGGCCAAGCAGAAGGAGGCCCTCATCGCCCAGCTGACTCCGGAGATCCACAAGGCCGGCAACATCGAGAACGGCAGGAAGGTCTACATCGCCAACTGCGCCGGCTGCCATGTCTTCAAGACCGAGGGCCGCAACCTCGCCCCGAACCTGACCGGAATGGGTGCCCATGGACCCGAGGAACTTCTGGTCCACATCATCGACCCCAACCGGCTCGTGGAGCCCAACTTCGTGTCGACGCTCATCGAGACCCGTGACGACCAGGCCTACGACGGGATCATCGACCGCGAGAACGCCCAGGAGGTCGTCCTTCGCAATGCCACGGGCGACTACACGCTCAGGAAGGCCGACATCAAGTCGCGCTCCAGCTCGGGTCGGTCCTTGATGCCGGAGGGCTTTGAGCAGCTGGGGGCCGAGGGCCTGCGGGATCTCCTGGCCTATCTGTGTGCCGACGAGAACCGGTTCCGAATGATCGATCTCACCAGTGCCTTCACGGCCAACAGTGGCCGC
>VHCX01000179.1 GCA_016871615.1 Verrucomicrobiota bacterium | reverse complement strand
AGAGGTGCCCCATCCGTAGCGCATCTTCCGTGGGGGCAGCGGCTGCGACCAGACCACCTTGCCTTGAAGATCGAGGCAGAACAGGCCCACGGATCCGAACAAGACGTACAGGTGCTTGCCGTCCGTCAACGGGGTCTCGGAGGCGTAGCTGTTCTTGAGGTGGATGGGCGTGGTCGGAACCGCTCCGTGAAGCTCGGTGCTCCAGAGGGTCTTGCCGGAATCGCGGTCGAGGCACAGGGCCACCCAGCGCTGGCGGTGCTTCGGCGGATCCGGGCGATCGCCGCCGAAATACAGGCCCTTCTTCGGGGGCTCCAGGTCTCCGTCGCTCACCGCCGTGGTGAGGAACACCCGCTTTCCCCACACGATGGGCGACGACCATCCGCGCCCGGGAACTTCCGCCCGCCAGGCGACATTGGTTTCCGGGCCCCAGACCAGGGGCAGTCGTTCCGAGCTTCCGATGCCGCGGCTTTCGGCTCCCCGGAACTGGGGCCAGTTCGACTGGGCGCTCCCGCCCAAGGCCAGGGCCAGGGCCATCCCGATGCCGATCCCTCGTGCGAACCGGATTCCCCACGCGCCTGCGGTCGTCGTCATGCGCCTTGGCTAACGGCCTGCGCGACGGGAGGCAACCTCCATCGGCGGTAGGCCCACCGGTTCCAGGCCGGCCTTGCTAGGCCAGCACCGGGCGCACCACCTCGCCGGAGACGTCGGTGAGGCGGAAGTCGCGGCCGGCGTGGCGGTAGGTGAGGCGTTCGTGGTCGAAGCCCAGCAGGTGGAGCATCGTGGCGTGCAGGTCGTGCACGCTCACGGGGTTCTCGACGGCGCGGAAGCCGAACTCGTCGGTGGCCCCGTGGGCCGTGCCCCCGCGCACACCGCCGCCCGCCAGCCAGACGCTGAACCCGTAGTGGTTGTGGTCGCGGCCGAGCTTCGATTTTCCGCTGTCGCCGAGTTCCACCGAGGGCGTGCGCCCGAACTCGCCGCCCCAGAGGATGAGCGTGTCGTCGAAGAGGCCACGCTGCTTGAGGTCGGTCATGAAGGCGGCGATGGGGCCGTCGATCTCGCCGGCCTGCTTGCGCACGTTCGCCTCGATGTTGTCGTGATGGTCCCATGGCTGTCCGGCCCCGTGCCAGAGCTGGACGACCCGCACCCCGCGCTCGAGCAGCCGCCGGGCGATCAACGTCTGCCGGCCGTGGACCGTGTCGCCGTACATCGCGCGGATGGACTCCGGCTCGCGGGACAGGTCGAAGGCGTCGCTGGCCTCCATCTGCATGCGGAAGGCCAGCTCGAAGGACTCGATGCGCGCCTCGAGCCGGGGATCCGAGGCGTGGTCGCGCCGGTGGGCGTCGTTCAGCGAGGCCAGCAGGTCGAGCTGGCGGCGCTGCACGTCGCCGGTGGCGTGCGGGCTGCGGATGTTCTCGATGAGCCGGTCGACCTCGCGGTGCTTGGGGTCCACGAAGGTTCCCTGGAACACCCCGGGCAGGAAGGCCGACTGCCAGTTCTCGGAGTCCTTGATGGGCAGGCCGCCGGGACAGAGGGCCACGAAGCCGGGCAGGTTGCGGTTCTCGGTGCCAAGGCCGTAGAGCGCCCAGGATCCGAAGCTGGGGCGCGGCTGCACGCTGTCGCCGCAGTTCATCAGCATGAGCGAGGGCTCGTGGTTGGGCACCTGCGCGTGCATCGAGCGGATGACGGCGATGTCGTCGGCATGGGCGGCG
>VHCX01000178.1 GCA_016871615.1 Verrucomicrobiota bacterium | reverse complement strand
CCGGCCCCGCAAATCCTCCGGCATCGGGATGTACTCGATCGCAGGCGTCCGGCCCATCGCGGCGAAGGTCGCCTCGATGAGGTCGCGGAACGAGCGCGCCTGGCCGGTGCCGAGATTGAACAGACCCGAGACCTCGCGCCGCTCGGCGAAGGAAAGCATCACCCGCACCACATCCTTCACGTAGATGAAGTCGCGCAACTGTCCGCCGTGGGCGTAGTCGGGCCGGTGGGATTCGAAGAGGCGGACGGTGCCCTGCGAGCGGATCTGCTGGTGGCCATGCCACACCATCGAGGCCATGCGTCCCTTGTGGCCCTCACCCGGGCCGAAGACGTTGAAGAACTTGAACCCGACGCTCTGCACCGGCTGCTGGGCCCCGCGGCCGACCTGCTCCTCGACCCACACGTCGAAGTCGTGCTTGGACTTGCCGTAGAGGTTCAGCGGCTTGAGCCGCGACAGCTCCAGCGTGTCGTCGAAACCGTTCTCCCCATCGCCGTAGGTGGCCGCGCTGGAGGCGTACAACAGGCGGGCCCCGTGCGCCGCCGCCCAGGTCCACAGCTTCTGGGAATACCCGAAGTTGTTGTCGGCGAGGTAGTTCCAGTCGGTCTCGGTGGTCGAGCTGCAGGCCCCCAGGTGGAAGATCCGCTCGGGCCGCAGGATGCCGGCCTCCAGCGCCGCGAGGAACTGCGTGTGGGTGAGGAACCTCACCCCGCCGAAGAGCGACGCCTCGGTCCCCATCCCCGGCTTGAGCGGATGATCCACCGCCAGCAGTTCCGAGGCGGCATGCATCCCGCGCAAGGTGCGGAGCAGTTGCCCGCCGATGAATCCGGCGGCCCCGGTCACGACGATGCGGACGGGCGGCAGGCCGGTGGGCCTCGGGAGACTCGGTCGGTCGGTGGGGGCGGTCATGGCTGGAGGATCGCTGACCACGTCAGCCTAGGAGTTCGCGGGCGATCCGGGAAGCCGCGATCCCACGGGATCCGACATCGGCACACCCCGGGTCGAGCCCATGGCCCTTCAGAGGCGCCAGTACCTTCCCTCGCCCCAATCGGACGGGGGATCCCACGCGAGGAAGCCCTTCACGTCGATGAGCACCGGCGGCCGGTCCCCTCCCAGGCGTCGCAGGACCTCCAGGGGAAAGGCCTCGAACAGAGTCCGGTGCTTCACGGCCAAGATGATGGCCTCATAGGGGGCTTCGGCCGCGGAATCGGTCAGCAGTTCGACACCGTACTCATGGCGGACCTCGGCCGGGTTGGCATGCGGGTCGAGCGGCAGGCACTGGACGCCATAGCTACGCAGTTCGGTGAGGATGTCGATCACCCGGGTGTTTCGGACGTCGGGGACGTTCTCCTTGAAGGTCCACCCCAGGATCAGGACCTTCGCGCCCTTCACCGGACGGCCGTCCTGGATGAGCAGCTTGACGGTCTTTTCCGCGATGAACTTTCCCATCGAGTCGTTGACCCGTCGGCCGGCGAGGATCACGTCGGGATGATACCCGAGGCTCTCGGCCTTGAAGGCCAGGTAGTACGGATCGACACCGATGCAATGCCCGCCCACCAGGCCTGGGCGGAACGGCAGGAAGTTCCACTTGGTGCCCGCCGCCTCCAGCACCTGGAGGGTGTCGATGCCCTGCCGGTCGAAGATCAGGGCCAGTTCGTTCATCAGGGCGATGTTCAGGTCGCGCTGCGTGTTCTCGATGACCTTGGCCGCCTCGGCGAC
>VHCX01000177.1 GCA_016871615.1 Verrucomicrobiota bacterium | reverse complement strand
GTCCTGCCGGTAGGTCGACGACAGCACGATTTCGCGCAAGAGGGCCTTGAGGCTCCAGCCCAGCTCGCCCTGGAACCGCAACGCCAAGGCATCGAGCAGCTCCGGATGCGAGGGCGGCAGGCCGGTGGACCCGAAGTCCTCCACGGTCTCCACGATCCCCACGCCGAAGACCTCGGCCCAGACGCGGTTGACGGCCACGCGTGCGGTGAGCGGGTTCTCCGGTGACACCAGCCAGCGGGCCGCCGCCAGGCGATCGGCCGCGCCTGCGGGCATCGGCGGCAACAGGGCCGGCACGCCGGGCTCCACGGTCTTGTCCTTGGCCATGAAGTTGCCGCGAACGAAGACGCGGGTCTCGCGCCGGGCCTCAGGCGGGCGCTCGCGCATCACCAGGGTGCTCACCGACGGGATGGCGTCGCGCTGGGCACGGGCCTCGTCGAGACGCCGCCGCAGGTCGGCCCGGGCGTCCGAGCCCACGAGCCGGGACCAAGCCTCCCGGCCGGAGGTCGACAGGGCGAAATGATGGAGGATCGAACCCTTGGTCTCGGCGTCGAAGATCTCGTGCTTGAGGTGCAGCCGAAGCGTCTGCCCAGGCCCGACCCGCACCGGCGACTTCGGCACGAAGACCAGCCACCGCGGGCCGAAGAGCTTGGGGAAGGCCCCGCCACCGGCGGCCCCCGGCTTCAGGCTCTCCTCCGGATCGTAGGGGCCGGACAGCGTGTCGGCATACACGGCGGTGAACTCGATCCGCTCGAGGCCCGTGGGCAACGGCTTGGGTTGGCGCTTCTTGGGGACCTCCCGGCCGGCCTTCGTCGCCTCGTCGATGGCCTTCGCATCAGCGGCCGCCATGGCCTCGTTCTCGGCCCGGACCTGCCCGGCCTCGACCTTGGCGGCGGCCACCTGGGCCGGGTCCTCGAGCTCCATCCACAGGTGACCGACCACCGCGCCGTGCTCGGGCCACTGCTTCGGATCGGACCCGCGGGGCAGGATGTCGAGGCGCAGGGCGCTCCAGGCGGCCTCGGGCGGCAGGGTCATCACGTAGGTGGCCCCGTTGGGGACCGTGCCCCCGACCCGCATCTCGGAACCCTCGACCTGGAAGGTGGCCTCGGCCGGTCCCTGGATCTTCAAGCCGGCCAGAGGGGTCCACCGCTCTTCCCGCACCAGCGGCAGGGCGGCGTCATTGAGTTCGGTGCGCAGGCGCCCGATCCGGCGGTCCAGCGCCTCGGCCTCGGCAAAGCGGGCCGGGTCTTTCGGCACCTTGAGCCTCGGGAAATCATCCGACAGGTCGGCGTCCTCGGTGCCGTTCCACATCGAGAGGAAGCGGTAGTACTCGTCGTGCCGGAAGGGCTCGTAGGGGTGCGAATGGCATTGCACGCAGCCGAAGGTGGTGCCCTGCCAGACCGTCCAGGTGGTGTTGACCCGGTCGATGACCGCGTTCAGGCGGAACTCCTCGTCATCGGTTCCCCCCTCGGTGTTGGTCTGGGTGTTCCGGTGGAAACCCGTGGCGATGCGGTCCTCGAGCCCCGCCTCGGGCAGCAGGTCGCCGGCGAGCACCTTGAGGGTGAACTGGTCGTACGGCAGGTCGGCATTGAGCGAACGCACCAGCCAATCGCGCCAAGGCCAGGCATCGCGGCCGTTGTCCTTCTCATAGCCCTGCGTGTCGGCGTAGCGGGCCAGGTCGAGCCACGGGGCCGCCCAGCGCTCGCCGAAACGAAGCGAGGCCAG
>VHCX01000176.1 GCA_016871615.1 Verrucomicrobiota bacterium | reverse complement strand
CGCCCGGGACGCCCGGGTCGGGACCGCCATCGAAACGATCGTCGCCAGCCCACAGTTCGTCAGGATCCGCGGGCTGGATCGCCCTGCCGACGAGTGAGACCCGCCCTTCCCCCAACCCCCAACCCCCAACCCCTCGCTCCCATGCCCCAACATTCCCTGAAACGGCGCGCGTTCCTGCGCGGCGTCGGCGTCACCATGGCCCTTCCCTGGATGGAGTCCCTCACGGTCTGGGGCGACACGCCGCCGGCGGGCCAGCGTCCTGCCAGCGAGGCCCCCGTGCGCATGGCGGTGCTCTTCTCGGGCAACGGCTTCCACTCCAAGGAATGGTGGGCCCGCGGCGAGGGATCCGCGATGGAGCTGGGCCAGGTGCTCGCCCCCTTGAAGGACTTCCGCCAGAAGACGGTGTTCGTGCGCGGTCTCTACAACGCCGAGGCGCTCAAGGGGAACATCCACAGCTCGCAGACGGGCAACCTGCTCTCGGGCGCGCCGCTGGCCTCGGGCGGCGAGATCCGCTCGGGCACCAGCCTCGACCAGTTCGTGGCGCAGGCGCAGGGGCGGACCACCAAGGTGCCGAGCCTGGTGTTGGGTTGCGAGAAGTCCAACCCGTCGGTCCACAAGAACTACTCGATGCTCTACAGCTCGCACATCTCGTGGACCTCGCCGACCACCCCGACCCCGCTGGAGATCTATCCCGCGCTGGCCTTCGACCGGCTCTTCAAGGATTCCAACGAGAAGGGCGACCGCAGCGTGCTCGACGCGGTGATGACCGACGCGCAGAGCCTGCGCCGGCAGATCAGCCTCGACGACCGCCGCAAGCTCGACGAGTACCTCGACTCGGTGCGCGAGGTGGAGCAGCGCATCGAGAACGCCGGCAGGAAGGGGGAGTTGCAGGGCTGGAGGCCCACGCTGTCCAAGCCGGACATGGCCCGACCGGCCGACGGGATTCCGCAGGACATCGCCGAGCACATGAAGCTCATGTGCGACATCCTGGTGCTGGGCTTCCAGACCGACACCACGCGGATCACCACCCTGAAGCTCAACAACGACCACAGTTCGCTGCGGTTCCCCAACCTGGGCGTGGACTACATGATCCATCACCTGCTCTCGCACAGCGACACGGCCGACTGGCTCAAGGTGAACCAGTTCTTCATGCAGCAGGTGGCCTACATCGCGCGCCGGTTGGAGGCGATCCGCGAGGGGGAACGCACGCTGCTCGACAACACGATGCTCCTGTACTGCTCGTCGATGCTGAATGGCAACCACGATGCGACCCAGTTGCCGGTGGTGCTGGTGGGTGGCGGCGGCGGGCGCATCCGGGGTGGTCGCATGCTAGACTACAAGGACAAGCCCGAGCGCCAGATGTGCCGTCTCTTCCTGTCGATGATGGACAAGATGGAGGTACGGCCCGGCACCTTCGGCGACGCCCGGCGGCCGCTCGACGAGCTGTAGGTGGGCTCCGCGGGCTCAGTCCGCGCTCGCGGGGAACGTTGGGGCCAGCGGGACGTCCAGCGCCATCGCGCGAGGGGGAACAGGATGTCGACGTTCCTACCTTCGCCGCGGACCGAACCCGCTCCGCTGCGGTTTTGGGTGGGCTCCGCGGGACCAGGGGTTCTCGGGCTTCGGTTCAGAGAAGCAGGCGGCGGATGGCGTCGAAGTCGGCCACCACGGCGGTGGCGTCCTGCAGCTTCTCGGGCGGCAGGGTGTTGGTGATGCCGATGACGCGCATGCCGGCCGAGCGGGCGGCGGCGACTCCGGC
>VHCX01000175.1 GCA_016871615.1 Verrucomicrobiota bacterium | reverse complement strand
GACCAGCGAGGTTCCGGGGCAGGGCGCCCTGTACCGGGTGGACGGGTCGGGCGCGACACGCGTGCTGGATGGCGTGAGCATCTCCAACGGCTTGGCGTGGTCGCCCGACGGGGCCACGATGTACTACATCGATTCACCGACCCGCCGCGTCGACGCCTTCGATGTCCAGGGCGGAGAGATCACCCGGCGCCGCCCCGTGGTGACCTTGGACGACGGGTTCCCCGACGGGATGTGCTCGGATGTCGACGGGAACCTGTGGATCGCCCTGTGGGGCGGTGGCTGCGTGGCCTGCCACGACCCGCGTACCGGCCGGCGGTTGGCGCGCATCGACATCCCGGCCGAGGCGGTCACCTCGTGCTGTTTCGGCGAGGGCGGCACGCTGTTCATCACGACGGCCAGCCGGGACCTCGACGCCGAAAAGCGCAGGCGACAGCCACTGGCCGGAGGCATCTTCCGGGCGGAGACCGGAACCCGGGGCGTGGCGGTGTCGCCCTACCTGGAGCCGTTGCCGCCGCGGACGACGGCCTGATCCCATGCCTGGCCCAAGATAGGCCCGGGATAGGCCCAGGCCTGTCCGAGGTCGGCCCCGGCCCTCACCAGTAGCCGTAGCACCCGTCGGCCCCCCAGATCTGGGATCCGCGGTAGCGGTTCATCTGGCGGATGTCCTTCCATCGCACCGATCCGTCGAGCAGCCCCACGTTGCCCCCCTTGGCACCGAGGTCGGCGGGGCGCTGGTCGTAGGCCTCGGGATGGGCGTCGAAGTATTCGTCGTCGGCGATGCGGGGACCCCGGGCGGTGTGCGGCACGAGGATGCGCTGGTAGGCGGGCGAATCGACGTTCAGGTCGGCCAGCAGCACCAGGCTGGGGTCTTCGGTGGCCTTCTGCGGCGACACCCAAGTGTTGGTCACGCCGTCGATGAGTTCCCAGGGGGAATTGGGATGGCCGCCGAGGTAATGATAGCCGATGGCGATCCCGTAGTCGGGGTGGTTGCGCCAGGCCGGCCGCTGCATCCAGCGGGTGAGGTTCGGGCAGTCGAAGGCCTTGAGGTCGGTGGTGTAGCGCAGGAGGTTGGTCTGGTTGGCGGTCGAAAAGACCGGGGTGTGGGTGTCCTTGGCGTCGACCTTGTCGGTGCCGCCCTGTGGCAGGTACTGCTCGTTGTCGTTGGCGTAGAGCAGCGCGGCGAGGATGAACTGCCGCATGTTGTTGAGGCAGGCGGTCCGCTGGGCACGCTCCTTCGCGGCACCGAGCGCCGGCAGGATCATGGCCGCCAGGATCGCGATGATGGCGATGACCACCAGGAGTTCGATGAGGGTGAAGGCCCGGAGCCCCCGAGTCCCATGGCGACCTCGGCGGTTTCGACGGCCCGATGCCACGGCGACTCCGAGTCCTCCGACCGGGGTGCCCGTCGTCCATGCGATGTCGCTGGCCGTGCTCATGGGGCGGGCCGTTCGGCGACGCGGAGCAGCGTCGATTCGGCGGGGGCTTCCATCTCGGCCTCCAGGCTCCCACCGTTGGGTGCCGCAAGAAACCCCAGGGACGCCGGCCGCCATACGGGCGGTGAGCCTGACGGGATCGCCGCCGTCTCGAGGCGCAGACGCGACGCCTCGGACGTGGAAAGCGCCGCGCCCCCGGGCGAGGTCACCCGCAGGGCAAGCCGTCCGGTCCCGGGTCGGACCTCGGCTGTCAGACGCAGGGCGGGCAACAGGGTGGGTGCGCCGCCCAGGTCCAGCGCGAGGATCTCGAGGTTGCTGCGCGCGTAGAGCCGGCCGTTGGCGAACGCCGGGTGGTTCCAGCAGGTGCCGGAAAGGGCCGGATACCGG
>VHCX01000174.1 GCA_016871615.1 Verrucomicrobiota bacterium | reverse complement strand
AGGAGGACATCGTGCCGCTTCATCGCCCGGAACACGGCGACCATCGACACGACCGGGACACCGGCCGGGATGCCGAATTCCGCACGGATCCGGGACCCGTCGGCCCGGGATGGATCGAAGCGGGCGAGGGAGACACCGGTCGGGATGGACAGGATCTTCCCCGGATCCATCCCATTGAGACGGATCATGCGGTCGCGGACAGCCTCGCCGGTGGTGATGATGCCGTCGGTCATCCGATAGACGAAATTCAACGGGTTGTTGGAGATGGGCAGGGCGATGTGACGCGACCGGACGAGCAGGTCGGCCCCGGCCAGCTTGGCGGCAAATCCGGCGGCCCAGCTGTCCTTGCCGCTGTGGGTGTTCACCACCTGGATGCGCTCGCGGCGGATGATTCGGCACAGGGCCGCGATCGCGCGGGGGTCGAAACCGCCCCGGATGACGACCTCCTCGGTGCGCAGGCCCTGGGCACGGGCCCGTTCCAGGATGCCGCTTCCCGGTTGGCAGGCGATGAGCGTGCGGTGGCCCCGCTCCTCCATCTTCCGGCATTCGAGCAGGATCCGATGCTCCTGCCCACCCCACCCCATGGACCACTCGGTGTGCAGGATGCGCAAGGGGGCCCGTGGATCAGGGGCCGGCAGGGATTGTGGGGCCTGGCTCATGAAGGGTGGCGTCATCCGGCCATGACGCCCTGCCGTCGGGCCATGTCCGCGAAGAGACCGCCGGAGCGGACCAGCGCGTCGAAGGTGCCGTCCTCGACGATCCGTCCGGCGGACAGCACGACGATCCGGTCCATCCGCCGCAGGGTGGACAGGCGGTGGGCGACGCAGATCACGGTGCGGTTCTGCTCGAGGCGGTCGATGGCCATCTGGACCTCGGCCTCGGATTGGGCGTCGAGGGCGGCCGTGGCCTCGTCCAGGACGAGGATGGGGGCATCGCGGATGAAGGCCCGCGCGATGGCCAGCCGCTGGCGCTGGCCGCCCGACAGGTTGACCCCCCGCTCGGCCACGCGGGTGTCATAGCCCTGCGGAAGGCGCTGGATGAAGTCGTGGGCGAAGGCCGCGCGGGCCGCCTCCTCGATCTCCGCCCGGGTGGCCCCGGGTCGTCCACAGGCGATGTTCTCGGCGACGGACATGTCGAAGAGCACGACCTCTTGGCTGACCAGCGCCATGCGCGCACGCAGATCGCGCAGGGAGAGTTCCCGGAAGTCCCGGCCATCGATGCGGATGGTGCCGGAGGTCGGGTCGTAGAACCGGAACAGCAGGTTGACCAGGGTGCTCTTTCCCGAGCCGCTCTCACCGGCGATCCCGAGACGGGTGCCCCGGGGCAACTGGATGGAGAGGTCGGACAACACCTCGCCGTGGCCATAGCCGAAGCCGACGCCCTCGAGGGTCAGCGAGGAGCGGAACTCCGGCACGAGGGCGGGCCGGACGGCCTCCTCGACGGTGGGCCTCTCGCCGAGCACCTGCATGAGGCGCTCGATGCCGGCCTGGGTCTGCTGGACCAGGTTGTGGACCCCGGCCAGCTTCTTGACGGGGGTGTAGATGAAGGCGACGCCGGTGAGCAGCGTGACCATGTCCTCGATCTTGACCTGCCGCAGGACGATGACCACCAGCAGCAGGCCGAAGCCCAGGGTACCGATCGTCTCGATGATCGGATTGGTGATCTCCTTGGCCCGGACGGTACGCATCGAGTGGGCGACCAGGTCCTTCGACAGGCGCCGGAACCGCTCGACCTGCGACTCCTCGAGATTGAAGGCCTTGACCACCCGGATGCCCGACAGGATCTCCACGATGAGGCTGGCCTGGGTGATCGTGGTGTTGAGGCCTGCCT
>VHCX01000173.1 GCA_016871615.1 Verrucomicrobiota bacterium | reverse complement strand
GGCCGCCGACCCCGAGTCCCGGCCGGGTCCAGCGTCTCCCGAGGCGTGCCGACTGGCAGGTGGTGTGGTTCAAGCGCGACCTGCGCCTCGCCGACCATTCGCCCCTGACCGAGGCGTTGCGGCAGGGCCCTGTCATCGGTCTGTATTTGTATGAGCCGGAGCTGCTGGCGTCACCGGACTGGGACCCCTCGCACTCGCGCTTCCTTGCCGAGGCGCTCCGCGAGCTGGAGGCGCAGTGGGTCCGGCGCGGCGGGTGCCTGATCCTGCGCCGCGGCGAGGCCGTGGAGCAGCTCGAGCGCCTGCACCGCGAGACGGGATTCGTGCGCCTGTGGTCGCATGAGGAGACGGGCAACCGGACGACCTTCGACCGGGATCTCCGCGTCGGCCGTTGGTGCCGCGACCATGGGATCGACTGGCAGGAGCGCCGGCAAGACGGGGTCGTCCGGCGGTTGCGATCCCGCGACGGTTGGGCCGAGCGTTGGGCCGCGACGATGTCGGGCCGGCCCGAGGCGGTCCCGGAGGTCCTCGGGCCCGGGCGTCCGACCGGCCTGGTCTCCGACGGTGTCCTGGGCCCGGAAAACCTGAGCCTCGGCCCGGTGATCCCGAACGGTTTGCAGCCGGGAGGCGAGGCCGCGGCCCGCGAGGCCCTGGGAAGCTTCCTTGCGGAGCGCGGTGTCGGCTACCGCTCGGAGATGTCGAGCCCGCTCACCGCCTGGGCGGCCTGCTCGCGATTGAGTCCGTACCTGGCCTGGGGGTGCGTCTCCATGCGCACGGTGCACCAGGCGGCCATGCACCGGCAGGAGTCCTTGAGGGCGATGTTCCGCGCCAGAGACCCGGTGGATCGCCGCTGGTCGGGGGCCCTCGCCAGCTTCCAGGCGCGCCTGCGATGGCATTGCCACTTCATGCAGAAGCTCGAGGACGAGCCGCGTATCGAGTTCGAGAATTTCAATCCGGTCTACGATGGCCTGCGCGAGGCCTTCACCGAGTCCGACGAGGGCCGCCTGCGCCTCGAGTCCTGGTGCCAGGGGCGCACGGGTTTCCCCATGGTCGATGCCTGCCTGCGGGCGGTGCGGGCGACGGGTTGGCTGAACTTCCGCATGCGCGCCCTGGTGATGAGCGTGGCGTCCTACCACCTCTGGCTCCACTGGCGTCCGACGGCGATCCATCTGGCCCGGTGCTTCCTCGATTTCGAGCCCGGGATCCATTTCAGCCAGGCGCAGATGCAGAGCGGCACGACCGGGATCAACACCGTGCGCATCTATTCGCCGACGCGCCAAGCCCTCGAGCAGGACCCGAAGGGCGTCTTCATCCGACGCTGGGTGCCCGAGCTGGCCGGCGTGCCCGACGCCTTCCTGGCCGAGCCGTGGCGCATGACCCGCTCGCAGCAGGAGGCCGCCGGGTGCGTGATCGGCGTCGACTATCCGGCCCCGAGGGTCGATCCGCGTCGTGCGGTGCTGGAGGCCAAGGAGCGCTTCGCCCGCGTGCGGTCCAGCGGAGCCGCCCGTGAGGCGTCGCGCCGGGTGTATGTGCGCCATGGCAGCCGCAAGGGCCACACCTTCCGGGGTGCCGACGCCGAGGCGCGGTACCGCGAGGGCCTGTTGAGGTGCTCGTCCGATCCCGGACCCGAGCCGGAACCCGGTCCGGTGCAGCAGGAACTTTTCGGGTAGACCCGATGGCAGGGTTCGGCTTCGGCGAGGGCAGGAGGTCGCCGGCCACAATTAGGTCGGTGGGGTTTGTGTCAATAGTGAGGACCGACCCCTTTGGAGATTGCATGAGGGGAACTGCAGGGTAGCGTGCGGGTCTTGAACATCCGGAGGGCTGTGACCTTTTCGCCGTC
>VHCX01000172.1 GCA_016871615.1 Verrucomicrobiota bacterium | reverse complement strand
GGTGTCCGGCAACCCCGGGCCCGCGGAACCCCCGAAGGAAACCGGAGGTCTGGCAGGCGGCACGATGGAGGCGGGGGAATCTGATGGTCGGAACCGTACCATCCAGGTTTTGCCGTCCGCAAATCCGAACGACGGGCCGGGTGCACGCGACCATGCCGGCCTCCCTGGCGGCTCCGCCCGCGGTCACCGTTCCAGGCAGCTCAGGGAACGGGGACGGAGCAGCGTTCCTGGAGCCAGGCCACGTCGGGGTTGTTGGGGGAATTGATGTTGGAGCCGAGCTGGATCCTGCCGACGGGGGCGGTGGTGCGCGGATCGACCCAGCGATGCACCTCGGAATGTCCGTCGGCGAAGGCCACGCCGCCGGCGCGGTTGTGGTAGCTGGCCGGCCAGTTGACGAGCTGGGCCTTGGCTCCGGTGTCGATCAGGTTCACCCCGAAGGCCCCGTCGTCGATGCTGTCCTCGCGCTCGTCCACGAAGGTGAAGGTCTGCGCCGGGTTCTGGATCTGGCCCTGGCGGACGAAGTTCACGAACCGTTCGTTCGGCGCGTAGAGCCAGCTCTCGGGCGAGTTCATCTTCTGGTTGAGCGCGACGCTCCGGACCCTCGGCAGGTTGGCCCCACCGTGTCGGGAGGTGCTCCGGTCGGCCGGGCACTTGTAGATGCCCAGCGACTGGTTGTAGACCCACAGCTTGCCCCGAGGTGCCATGAGGTTGGCCACGTTGGTGTTGTCGGTCTCGCTGGTTCCCAGGGTGAGCCACCCCTGGCACCAACCGCCCGGGGCGCGCAGCCACGCCGCCGGCACCAGGGCGTCCGAGTGGTCGCCCGAATACATGATCCACGCGAGGTTCAGTTGCCGCAGGTTGTTGAGGCACTGGATGCCCTGGGCCTTGGCCTTGGCCTTGGCGAGGGCCGGCAGGAGCATGCCCGCCAGGATCGCGATGATGGCGATCACCACGAGCAGTTCGATCAGGGTGAAGGCACGGGCATGGGCCCGGCAGGGAAGACGGTGCGGCGTCATGACGGCAGAGGGGGGCTTGGGTCTGAGACAAACCGACACCCCGCCCGCTGCCAAGCGACAAATGCGGCCCAGGCGCCCATGCCCAACGGGTCTTCCCATCCCCGTTCCTGCGGGCGGTGCGCATCTTGGGACCGTCCTTCAGCGGCGCTTGGACCGGCCACGGCCGGTCGTGCCGGTCGACGGCTTTTCCCAGGCTCGGCAACGGGTGAGGGCCTCGCGCCAGCGTCCGCGCAACTCGTCGGCCTGTCCGCGGGGCATGCGGGGCTCGAAGACGCGGTCGATCGTCCATTGCGAGGCGATGTCGTCGGGGGAACCCCAGAAGCCGACGGCGAGACCGGCCAGGTAGGCCGCCCCGAGGGCGGTGGTCTCGGTCACCTGGGGCCGGACGACCGGGCATCCGAGGAGGTCGGCCTGGATCTGCATCAGCGGGGCGCTCCGGGCCGCGCCGCCGTCCACCCGCAGCTCGGGGATGGCCACGCCCGTGTCGGCCTCCATCGCCTCGAGCAGGTCGGCCACCTGGAAGGCGATCCCCTCGAGGGTGGCGCGCGCGACATGCGCGGCGGTGGTGTCGCGGGTCATCCCGATCATCAGGCCGCGGGCGTAGGCGTCCCAGTGGGGTGCGCCGAGGCCGGTGAAGGCGGGCACCATGAAGACCCCGCCCGAGTCCGGGACCGAGGCGGCCAGCGTGTCGACCTCCGCCGAGGAACGCACGAGGCCGAGGCCGTCGCGCAGCCACTGCACGGCGGCCCCGCCGATGAAGACGCTGCCCTCCTGCGCGTAGTGCAGGGGGCCGTCGCCCAGACGCCATGCCACGGTGCTGAGCAGGCGATTGCGCGAGGGCA
>VHCX01000171.1 GCA_016871615.1 Verrucomicrobiota bacterium | reverse complement strand
CCGCCGCCCGAGGCCTTTGCCAACCACACCGAATCGATCTGCGTGGTCGGCCTCGGCTACGTGGGGTTGCCGCTGGCCGTGGCCTTCGCCTCGCGGTTCCGGGTGCTGGGATTCGACATCAACCCGGTGCGGGTCCGAGAGCTGCAGGCCGGGCACGACCGGACCCTGGAACTCACCGGCGAGCAGTTGCGCCGGCACCCGACGATCGGGTTCACCACCGATCCCGCGGCCATCGCCCGTTCGCGCATGGTGGTGGTCACCGTGCCCACCCCGATCGACGCGCACCACCGGCCCGACCTCACCCCGCTGGTCAAGGCCTCGACGCTCATCGGGCGCCATCTCGAGCCCGGCACCACCGTGGTGTTCGAATCGACCGTGTATCCCGGCTGCACCGAGGAGGACTGCATCCCGGTGATCGAGCGCGAAAGCGGCCTGACCTGGAAGCGGGAGTTCTACGCCGGCTACTCGCCGGAGCGCATCAACCCGGGCGACCGGGAGCACACCGTCGAGAAGATCCGCAAGGTCGTGGCCGGAGACCTGCCCACGACCGCGCGGTTGCTGGCGGCCCTGTATGGCGCGGTGATCACCGCCGGCATCCACGTGGCCCCGACACTCAAGGTCGCCGAGGCGGCCAAGGTCATCGAGAACACGCAGCGCGACCTGAACATCGCCCTGATGAACGAACTGGCCCTGATCTTCGACCGGCAGGGCATCGACACCCTCCAGGTGCTGGAGGCGGCGGGAACCAAGTGGAACTTCCTGCCGTTCCGCCCAGGCCTGGTGGGTGGGCATTGCATCGGTGTCGATCCCTACTACCTGGCCTTCAAGGCCGAGAGCCTCGGGTATCATCCCGACGTGATCCTCGCCGGCCGGCGGGTCAACGACTCGATGGGCAAGTTCATCGCGGAAAAGACCGTCAAGCTGCTCATCCAGGACGGCCGTCCGGTGAAGGGTGCGAAGGTCCTGATCCTTGGGTGGACCTTCAAGGAGAACGTCCCCGACGTCCGCAACACCCGGGTGATCGACATCCTCAAGGAACTCCAAAGCTACGGGGTCGATTGCCTGCCGCTCGACCCTCATGCCGACCCGGAGGAGGTCCGGCACGAGTACGGCGTGGACCTGCTGACCGATGCCGGGGCTGAGGCCCCCTACGAGGCGGTCATCCTGGCGGTGAAGCACCGCAACCTGGTGGAGTCGTTCCCGGTGGAGGAACTGCGCCGCCTCGGGGGCGACCGTCCTCCGGTGCTCATCGACGTGAAGGGCTTCCTGGCCCCGAAGCCACCCGCCGACTGGGGCGAGGGCCGGTATTGGGGCCTCTGAAGGACCATGCTTCGGATCGTGCTTCGGATCGTGACTTCCCGACGCGGCCCTGAAGCTCCACACTCCCCACGGCAACCGACCTCCCTGCCATGACCTCCGCCATCGATCGCCCGAGTCCGCCGACGCCCACCGGCCTGCCGCCCATCCGCATCGTCGTGACCGGGGCGGCCGGATTCATCGGCGGCCAACTGCTCCGGACGCTGCGCGGCTTGCACGCCGCCTCGGAGTTGTTGGCGGTGGATCATCCGCTCAAGCCGGGGATGGGGACCGAGGCGTCGCTCTTCGGCGGGGTGAGGTTCCTCACCCACACGCAGTTCCTGGCGGCGCTCGAGGCCGGCATCCTGCGGCCCGAGCGGATCTTCCACCTGGGGGCCTGCAGTTCGACGACCGAGAGCGACTGGACCTACCTCGCCGACAACAACCTCGGCTATTCGCAGAGGCTTTGGACCTGGGCGGCGGCGCACGGGGCCCGCCTGTTGTACGCCTCCAGCGCGGCCACCTACGGGGACGGGGAGAACGGTTTCGACGACACGCTGGAGCTGTCGCGGCTCAAGCCGCT
>VHCX01000170.1 GCA_016871615.1 Verrucomicrobiota bacterium | reverse complement strand
GCGTCGCCCCGGTC
This sequence comes from Verrucomicrobiota bacterium, assembly GCA_016871615.1. Taxonomy (GTDB): domain Bacteria; phylum Verrucomicrobiota; class Verrucomicrobiia; order Limisphaerales; family UBA9464; genus SXXZ01. Next base: position 1,913 of record VHCX01000170.1, on the reverse strand, counting down.
CCGACGACCTGAGCGGACCCGCCGGTCGCGGCACCACCGTCCGGGTCGACCCGGTCCGCCACATCGCCAGCGAGGGCTCGGTCTCCATCATCGACCTGAAGGCCCCGGCGGACGCCGTGCCGCTGGAGGTGATCACCGGCCTGCACGCCTCGGCCCTGGCGGTGTCGCCCAATCGCCGCCACGTCGTCTGCGCCAACGCCGGCTCGGACACCCTCAGCGTCATCGACACCCGGACCCGCTCCGTGGTGGAGACGATCTGGGCCAAGATCAACCCGGCCGACCTCTTCGGTGCGTCGCCCAACGCCCTGGTCTTCGCCCCCGACGGCAAGAGTCTCTACGTCGCCAACGGCTCCCAGAACGCTGTGGCGGTCATCCGCTTCGATCCGGCCGATCGTGAATCGCGCCTGGCGGGCCTGATCCCCGTGGGTTGGTTTCCCGCCGCGCTGGTGCACGACACCGCGCGCCGGCAACTCATCGTCGCCAACGTCAAGGGCATGGCCTCCAAGGCCAAGAAGGCCGACACCGGGGCCGACGGCTTCAACACCCACCAGTACAACGGCACCGTCTCGCTGGTGCCCATCCCGGGCCGCCGGACCTTGCCCAAGCTCTCCGAGACCGTCTCCCGCAACCTGCGCCGCGAGGCGATCCTGGAGTCGCGGCTCCCGGCGCGAAGCGGGGTGAAGCCCCGGCCGGTGCCCGAGCGCATCGGCGAGCCCAGCGTCTTCAAGCACGTCATCTACATCATCAAGGAGAACCGGACCTACGATCAGGTCTTCGGCGATGAGCCCCGGGGCAACGGCCGTGCCGACCTGTGCATCTTCGGCGAGAAGATCACCCCCAACCTGCACAAGATCGCCCGCGAGTTCGTGCTGCTCGACAACACCTACTGCGCCGGGATCCTGAGCGCCGACGGCCACCAGTGGTCCACCACGGCCTTCTCCACCGATTACATGGAGAAGTCCTTCGCGGGTTTCCCGCGCAGCTACCCGGACGGCATGGGCGAGGACGAGGCCGACGCCCTGGCCTATTCGCCGGCCGGCTTCATCTGGGACAACGCCCTGAAGCACGGCAAGACCCTGCGCAACTACGGCGAGTTCGCCGAACCCACCGTCCGCTGGCGGGACCCGAAGAAGAAAGGTTCCATCCCGTTCCTGCCCTGCTACCGGACCTGGAAGGGCGAGTCCGACGAGGTGGTCTTCGCCAGCCGGGCGATGGTGCCGACCCTGGTCCCCTACACGCCGACCGACTACGTCGGCTGGGAGATGTCGGTGCCCGACCAGTACCGGGCCGATCACTTCATCCGGGAGCTCAAGGCCTTCGAGGCTCGCGGCGAATTCCCCAACCTGACCCTGATCTGCCTGCCCAACGACCACACCAGCGGCACCTCGGCAGGCCAGCCCACGCCGGCCGCCTGCGTCGCCGACAACGACCTAGCCTTCGGTCGCATCGTCGAGGCGGTCAGCCACAGCCGCTTCTGGAAAGACACGCTCATCCTCGCCATCGAGGACGACCCGCAGGCGGGCTGGGACCATGTCAGCGGCTACCGCACCACCGCCTTCTGCATCAGCCCCTACACCCGGCGCGGCGCGGTGGTCTCGACCCAGTACAACACCACCAGCCTCATCCGGACCGCCGAGCAGGTGCTGGGCATGAAGCCCATGAACCAGTTCGATGCGAGCGCCACGCCGATGTCCGACTGCTTCCAGGACACGCCCGACCTCACGCCCTACACGGCGGTGCCCAACACCGTGCCGCTCGACCAGATGAACCCGCCGGCCAAGGCCCTCCTGAACCCCGTGCTGCGGCGCGACGCGGAGGTCTCGGCCCGCCTCAACTTCCGCGAGGTCGACAAGGCCCCGGAGGATGTGCTCAACCGCATCCTCTGGAACGCGGTCGCCGGCACGGACCGCCCC
>VHCX01000169.1 GCA_016871615.1 Verrucomicrobiota bacterium | reverse complement strand
CAAGGTCTTCCGGGACTCAGCCGTGGAAAATCTCCGGGAGTTCTTTGAGCGGTTCCGGCGGCTGAACATCCGGTCTAGTACCGAGTTGGATGCCCTCGTCGAACAGGCCCAGCAAACTATCAATGGTGTCGAGCCGCAGACGCTGAGGGACTCCAACAGGCTCAGGCAGATGGTCGCCCGGGACTTCGAGCAGATTCAGGCCAGTGTTGGCGACCTGCTCGTCGATAGGCCCCGCAGGAACATTCTCAGGCGCGGGCAGACGGGAGCGGGAGTATGACCAGCGACATGGAACTCGTTGTCGGCGTGGATGGAGTCGCCCGGTGCATCTACGACGAGGCACTGGACCTGCGGGAGATCGGGCAGTTGCAGATCACCCGGGCGAGCCACGTCGAGCCAGATAGGGACGGCTACTGGTGGGCTGATATGGGGCCGTCAGGTGGGCCGGTGCTGGGGCCTTATGGCAGTCGGACGAAGGCGTTGGAGGCGGAGAGGGGGTGGCTGGCAATCGCGGCTCTCTTACCGAAACCAACTCGCGATATTCAACCAGAGATACCGCACGAGGCCCCAACGACAAGCAAGTGTTTCACGGTATGTGAGTCCGGGAATCGGCAACGGCAACAGCAGGTAGATCGGCGTCCACACGGCCACGGCGCAGACATACACAATGAGCACAAGTAGCACGCCGCATTCCCGCAACAGCGTCCTTTCTTGCCGGGCCTTTTTCATGTGCGGTCCGTCACTACTGACTTCGTCGGCGGGCAATCAATCCGACGGTCTCGACTCGCCAGCGTACCGTAGAGGCGGCTCTACAAGCACGTGCCGCTGAAGTAGCCGCCGTTCTCCGCCAGTGGCTGATCGTTCCCAGCCGCCGGCCCCTCTCGTCTTCCCCGTCGGCCCCTCTGGCTGTCGGGCGTGCTTCCCTTCTTCCGGCCCGCTGCGTTGGCGGCCGGTGTGTGTGTTCGTGTCCATGTCTGTGTCCCCGTGTTTCCCGTTTCCCATTTCCCACTTTTCAGGAGATCGAGAACCCATGAGTGACTCTGACCTGTTCGACGCCGTGGCCCAGAAGACCGGCGAGGATTCCCACGAGATTCGGCGCCGTGGCTTCATGCTGACCGGACCCGAGGCCTCGGGCCCCGACCTCGACCCGGAATGCCTGCTCGATGTGCTGCTGGTCGATCTCCCGGAAACGGGCACGGTCGACTGGGATGCTCTCGGATTCGGGTGCCGCGAGCCGTTCTATACGAGCACGCTGAAGGCCCGAAGAAAGAAGGCCAAGGTGAGTACGAAGAAGCAGGCGGCCCGAGCGGCGTGACCTGTTGCTGGCTTTGACCAGCTCGAAGACTCTCAGCGACCCCCAACAAGTGACGGGCGTGGAGTGTGGTGAAGGTGCCCAAGCCTCGCTGCACCCACGCCCGTCGCTTTTTCCACGTATCTCAGGCATTTCACGGTGGCGATGAATTCTTCGCCGCCGTCCGGATGCCCTTCGAGGATGGCGGAAACGAAATCGACGCCGCCATTCTCACCCACAATCAACCCCAGAAAGAACCCAACCATGTTGAAACTCCATGCCGGCGTCTCGAAGAAAGTCGGCTTACCCGGCTTCTCCAGTGCCTCGGCCTCCTGCACCATCGAGGCCGAACTTGATTCCAGCCTCCTCCAAGACCACGAGGGCTTTCAGATCGTCGTCGCGAGGGCATATGCGTCCTGCCAGCGTGCCGTCGAGGACCAGATCGCCCGGCTGACCAGTGAACCCCAGAGCGAACCCAGCCAGCCGCAGGAAGTGATTGAGGTCCGTACGGCTCCGACTGTCTCCGGGGCGAGCGTGAGCAGGATTCCGACCACGCAGTTCACAAACCAGCCCAGCCCCCGTCCCGCCACGGCTTCGCAGGTCAAAGCCATCAGGGCCATCTGCAGCCGCCGGAAGATCGACCTCGTGGGCCTGCTCCGGGAGCGATTCGGCCTGACCACCGCGGACGAACTCGGTATCCGGCAGGCGAGCAACCTCATCGACGAACTGAAGTCCGACGAGCCGACCGCCAGCCCTAGCACGAACGGCCACACAAACGGCAACGGGGCCTACGCGACGACTGGGGGTGTTCGATGATCGCCGGGGCTGACTTGCTGCCGGTGCTCACGCCCGAGAAGCCCGCCAGCACGAATCCCGCCAACGAGATCGCCA
>VHCX01000168.1 GCA_016871615.1 Verrucomicrobiota bacterium | reverse complement strand
CTTCACCCAAATTCCCCGAAGAAGTCCGGCGCTGGACCGCGCCCGGAGGATTCGCCATGAGCCCCACACTGTCTGCCCCCCTCGCCGAATTCGTCGGAACCGCCCTCCTCGTGCTGCTTGGAAACGGGGTCGTCGCCAACGTTCTCCTCGGCCGATCCAAGGGCCAGGGAGGCGGCTGGATCGTCATCACGCTGGGCTGGGGACTGGCCGCGGCGCTTTCGGTCTACGCGGTCGGATCGGTCAGCGGAGGCCACCTGAACCCCGCCGTTTCGGTCGGCCTCGCCTCGGTGGGTGCCTTCCCTTGGGCCCAGGTGCCGGCCTACGTGGCGGCGCAAGTGACGGGGGCGATGGCCGGTGCGATGCTGGTGTGGATCACCTACCTGCCACATTGGCGCGAGACCCAGGACCCCGACCTCCAGCGGGCGGCCTTCTGCACCTCACCCGCCCTGCGTCGGGTGCCGTCCAACTTCTTGTGCGAGGCGTTGGGCACTGCGGTCCTGGTCTTCTGCGCCCGGGCCGTGCCCGCCGCGTCCAATCTCAAGGCACCGGGCTGGAGCGAGGGCTTCGGACCGCTCCTGATCGGATTGATCGTCCTGTCGATCGGACTCTCGTTGGGCGGCCCCACCGGCTATGCCGTCAATCCGGCCCGCGACCTCGGCCCGCGCATCGTCCACGCCCTGCTGCCGATCCCTGGAAAGGGAGGCTCCGACTGGTCCTACGCCTGGATCCCGGTGATGGGACCGGTGGTCGGCGGCATCGCGGGGGCCGCGCTGCATCGCCTGCTGTTCATCGGCTGAAAACCTCCCAAAGACTCCCATGGCCCACATCCTCTCCATCGACGCCGGGACCACCAGCGTCCGAGCCATCCTCTTCGATGCCGGCGGCCGGATCGCCGGGGTCTCGCAACGGGAAATCCGACAGGGATACCCCAGGCCAGGCTGGGTCGAGCACGACGCCGGGGAGATCTGGAGATCCACGCGCCGTGTGGCCTCCGCCGTCCTCCGGACGGCTGGCCTGCAGGCTGGCGACATCGCCGCCGTGGGGCTGACCAACCAGCGCGAGACCACGGTGGTCTGGGACCGCCGGACCGGGACGCCGATCGCCCCCGCCATCGTGTGGCAGGACCGGCGGACGGCGACGGACTGCGACCGCCTTCGGGCCGGAGGTGGGGCCACGTCGATCCGCAAGCGCACCGGCCTCGTCGTGGACGCCTATTTCTCGGCCACCAAGGTCGCGTGGATCCTCGACCACACGCCGGGCGCCCGCGATCTCGCCCGGGACGGACACCTCGCCTTCGGCACCATCGACACCTGGCTGGTGTGGAACCTCACGGGCGGCCGGGCCCACCTGACCGACGTGTCCAACGCGTCGCGCACGATGCTCTTCCACCTCGGACGCGGCGCGTGGGACCCGACGCTGCTCGATCGGTTCGATGTGCCCGCATCGATGCTGCCAAAGGTGGCCGCCTCGAGCGAGGTGTACGGCGAGGTCGCATCGATCCCGGCGCTCCGGGGCGTGCCCGTGGCCGGCATCGCCGGCGACCAGCAGGCGGCCCTCTTCGGGCAGATGTGCCTGAGGCCGGGGGCGACCAAGTGCACCTACGGCACCGGATGCTTCCTGCTGCAGAACACCGGCACGCGCGCGAGGCCCTCGCGCAATCGCCTGCTCAGCACCGTGGCATGGCGTCTGGGCGACGGCCCCCTGCACTACGCGCAGGAGGGCAGCGTCTTCATCGGCGGGGCCGCCGTGCAGTGGTTGCGCGACGGCCTCGGCCTCGTGCGTTCCTCGGCGGAGGTCGACACGCTGGCCGCCTCGGTCCCGGACTCGGGCGGGGTCTTCCTGGTGCCCGCCTTCACCGGCCTCGGCGCACCCCACTGGGACGCCTACGCCCGCGGCCTGATGATCGGGATGACCCGTGACACCACCGCCGCGCATGTCGCGCGCGCCACCCTCGAGGGGATCGCCTTCCAGGTGGCCGACCTGCTCGAGGCGATGGAGGCCGACACGGGCGTGGCCATCCCCGAGCTGCGGGTGGACGGTGGCGCGGCCCGGAGCGCCCCGCTGATGCAGATCCAGGCCGACCTCCTCGGATGCCCGGTCGTCCGGCCTCAGGTGACCGAGACCACCGCCCTCGGGGCGGCCTACCTGGCCGGTCTCGCCGTCGGCTTCTGGGGTTCCCCCGACGACATCGCCTCGCAATGGACGATCGACCGC
>VHCX01000167.1 GCA_016871615.1 Verrucomicrobiota bacterium | reverse complement strand
GTGCCGAAACGCCGATCCGGTCGCCTCATGCCCATGCCGCCGTTTCTCCGGCCAAAACCGCTACCTCGAGTGGCCCGAAGGGTGCGCACCACCGAAGTGCCGACATCGATTCCCAAGACACCTCCGCCGACTCGCGCGTTTTCGGAAGAATGCACCCCCACTCGCCAGACGCCCCGGTCCCGCCCCCGAGGCCCTGCTCAATCCACCCGGCAAATACCCGTGCCCTTGGTGACCTGCCCGATGATCCACGCCGGATGCTTCGCCGCCCGGATGGCCCGCAGCACGTCGTTGGCGCGGTCGGCATCCACCACCACGGTCATGCCGATGCCCATGTTGAACACCTGATACAGCTCGGCCTCGTCCACCCTGCCGCGGTCTCGGAGGAGCTGGAAGATTGGCGGCATTTCCCACGAGCCCTTGAGCACCACGGCATCGCACTTCGGCGGCAGCACCCGCGGGATGTTGTCCACGAACCCGCCGCCGGTGATGTGCGCAAGCGCCTTGATGGCCCCCGCCGCCATGGGCTTGTTCGCCGGGTTGAACTTCTTCAGCAGGCCTTGGATCAACGGCCCATACGACACGTGCACCGCCAGCAGCGCGTCGCCGATCGTTCCGCCCAACTCGGCCACCTTGCTCTTGGGTTTCAGGCCCAGCGTCTCGAAGAAAATCTTGCGCCCGAGCGAATAGCCGTTGGTGTGCAGACCGCTGGAGCCGATGCCCAGGATCAGGTCGCCGGCGTTCACCGACTTCTGTCCCACCAGCATCCGCGACTTCTCCACCACGCCGACGATCGTGCCGCTCACGTCGTATTCGCCGGGTTGGTAGAAGCCCGGCATCTGGGCCGTCTCGCCGCCAACCAGCGCGCAGCGATTGGCCGCGCAGCCGCGGACGAAGCCCTGGATGATCTCGGTGAACACGTGTGGCTTGAGCGTGCCGGTGCCCAGATAATCGAGGAAGAACAGCGGCTCGGCCCCGAGCACCGCGATGTCGTTCACGCAGTGGTTGACCAGGTCTTCGCCGATGGTGTCGTGCCGATCCATCGCGAAGGCCAGTTTCAGCTTCGTGCCCACCCCATCCACCGAACTGACCAGGACGGGTTGACGGTGCTTCTTGAGGTCGAGCGCGAACAATCCGCCGAACCCGCCCACCTTGCCCATCACCTCCTTGCGGTGCGTCGAGGCCAACAGCGCCGGGAGGGTGCTCTTGAGGGAATTGCCCAGGTCGATGTCCACGCCTGCAGCCGCATAAGCTTTCTGCGATTTCACGTCGGCCGACTCCACCAGAAACCGCCCCTGGATTCCAAGACCCAAGAGGGGTCGGTCCTCACTATTGACACAAAATGTGCCCAAGCGGCCGAGTGTACCCCAAGGTGCCCAGCGCGCCTTCCACCCAGGCCCCGCCGGCAGCGGGATGACGGTATCCGCGGGCCGCCGCGTAGACATCTTTTCCCGTAGGTGAGGCCCGCTGCCCCGACCGGCCTGAGTTTTCCAAAATTTCCGGGGAGAACCGGCCATGCCAGAGCGAATCCTCTGGTAGATGCGTGACACGATCCAGCACGACAGCCCCTGGAAGGAGGCCCTCGACCGCTTCCTTCGGCCGTTCCTGGAACTGGCCTTTCCGGAGGTCGCCTGTCGCATCTGCTGGGCGGTCGACCCGATCCCCCTCGAGCAGGAGTTCCGCGAGATCGCCCACGATGCCGAGTTGGGGCCGTTGCGCGCCGACAAGCTGGTGAAGGTGCGCCTGCTCGACGGCACCGACCAGTGGCTGCTCATCCACATCGAGGTGCAGATGCATTACGACCCGGATCTGCTCCGCTGGCTCTTCGACTACTGCTGCCGCATCCACAGCCGGTTCCGGTTCCCGGTCTTCTCGCTGGCCGTGCTGGGTGACACTCGGCCGACGTGGCGGCCGGACCGGTGCATCGGCGGGTTCGCCGACCACGGCCTGACCCTGAGATTCGCCGTCTGCAAGCTCAGCGACTTCGAGGGGCGCCTCGACGAGCCGGCCTGACGTGACCTCGCAAAACCGATCCAGAGGGAGTGAGAGTCTGGGCGACCAAGAAAAGGACCAGACCATGAAAGGAAAGCGACACACGACAGAGGAGAAGATCCGAGCCTTGAGGGAGGCGGACGGCGGGAAGCCGATCCGCGAGGTGTGCCAGGAGAGGAACATCTCTGAGGCAACCTACCACCGGTGGCGTCAGCAGTTCGGACTGATGGGGGTGGATGAGGCCAAACGGCTGAAGGAGCTGGAACG
>VHCX01000166.1 GCA_016871615.1 Verrucomicrobiota bacterium | reverse complement strand
CCGGCGACCGGACTACCGCTGCACCACGAAGCCGGCGTCGACCCAGTCGGCGAAGTCCTCGCGGCTTCCATCGCCCGCATCCATGGCCACGAGGCTGATGCGGCGGGATCCCTCGGGGATGGGCACGTCGAAGCGCCAGGCGGCGGTCTTCACACGCATGACCGGGCTGACGGCGACCTCACGCCCGTCGATCAGCACCTTGAACACCACGCTGGGGAACTTGGCCAGGTTGGAGCCGTTGCTGATCTCCACGAGGTTCTCGTCGGCCCCGGCCAGTGCCACGAACCGCCGGAACTCGGGCTTCAATTCGTAGACCACCTCGCACGGTGCATGCACGCCCAGGCCCCGGGCGTAGGTGGTGCGGTGGATGCGCAGGGGGCCGCCGAGGTTCGCCCGGTCGGTCTGCGGGGGCTGCGTGTTGCCCGAGTAGCGCACGGTGCCGCCGTAGGTGTGCCCGAAGCCCACGCTGCGGACGGGCTTGAGGGCCGAGAGCGGCACGTCGGGCTGCGGCGGCAGCGGGCCATTCCTGGCGAAGAACCCCTCCGACTCGAGGCACACGGCCCGTCCCCTGAGGAAGCCGCTCGCCCGCAAAAGCGTGGTTTCGGACACGGTGAAGGGCCGGGTGTATCTCGGGGACTTGGCCGTCGGCGCCGAACCGTCGAGCGTGTAGCGGATCTCCGCCCCGGGCTGCAGCGGTGCCGAGAGGGTCACGGTGATGGGCTTCTCGAAGAGGTGCGGGCGGACCCGGGTGCCCCAAGGCGCGACGCGCACCGGATCCACCACCCAGTCCTTTCGCCAGCGCCCGAGTCGGGACAGTTCCTCCTGGAGGTGGACGGTCGGCGCGAGGTGCTTCTCGAAGTGGGCCACCACCTGCTCGGTGTTGAGGTCGGGCGTGAATCCGCGGGCCGGGTCGTAGCCCGGGTGCGCGTCGGTCATGTCGCGCGCGAGCATGCACTTCAGGCCGGCCGACTTCATGGCGCGCAGGCCCATGGGCTTGCCCAGCAGGCAGACCTGGGTGTGGAAGCCAACGTAGAGCAGGTGCGTAAGGCCGTACTTCTGGCAGAGGGCGTATACCTCGGCCTGCGTGTCGGGCATCCAGTCGTCCGGGCCGATGACCAGGTCGGGGTGCATGCCGTCCCACCCGTAGTTGCCCCCGCAACGCTCGGCCCCGCAGGCGCATCCGCCGGCATCCGGCACGGGCGGGCAGGTCACGTTGACGGCGGCGGGAACGGTGAGCGCCGGCAAGTTGAAGACCCGCTCTCGCTGCGGGAACCCGACGTAGTTGTCGACCACGTCGCTCGGGCACAGGAACACGGGCATGCCGAGGTCGCGCGCGGCCGCCAAGGCCTTGTTGAGGCGTGGCACGAAGGCGTCGACCCGCATGGTGGCCGTCTTGCACCAGTGGTAGTTCCAGATGTCCACCGCCACCACGCCGACACGGGAGGAGTCGACCACCTCATGGGTGATCCGCACCTCGCCCGACTGCGGGTCGCGGGTCTGCAAGGTCCATCGGATGGGCACGGCAGCCAAGGGAGGCAGGCACCCCAGCAACAGCAGCAGGGCGGACAAGGATTGGGCGAACGAGGTCATGGCTTGCACACGTGGATGCGGTGATGGAACCGCCGATGCACCGCCACCGCAAGCCGCACGTCACGGCTATTCCTCACGGAGCCGATCCAGGGCCGACGGATCCGGATCGATCCGGGGGATCGCCCGCCGGCCCGGGCTCGGGCAGCAACGGCGGGACGGAGGCGCGAAGGTCCCGGAGGATCCTCAGCGAAGTCGCCAGCGACCAGAACCACGCTCCCCCGAAGAGGCTCAGTCCGAGCACCAGCCTTCGCCATGGGGGGAAGGGTGCCGGGTGGCCCGTATCCAGGCTCTCCCAGGACCCTTGGGCCAACTCCCAGAACCAGCCCATGAAGATCAGGAAGCCCGCCACGGCCACGGTCATCTGGGCGACACCCACCCACCGATGGCCCGCCAAGAATGACCCCAACCCGGGAGTGGCCCCCTGGTTGATGACCAACGCCGTCCAACCGATCGAGCGGCTAGCCGGTTTTCCGGCCGAAGATGACCATTTCATAGGCGACCATACTGGCCAACATCGAGAGGGGCCATGTCACGATCCCACCGACCAGACAACATAGGATCCCGGCGAAATTCAGGATCCCGAGCACGATCAGCAGAGCGAGACAGGACCACCCATGGCGTCGGACCTGCCGGGAACTGCGCTTCATGGCCTCCCAGAAACCCATCCGTTGGTCGAGGATCAAGGGCAGGGTGAACATCCAGATCAACCCCAGATAGATCGCGATCGGAATGCCCA
>VHCX01000165.1 GCA_016871615.1 Verrucomicrobiota bacterium | reverse complement strand
GTGCAACAAAGCCATGCCTCCATTACAGGAAGGCGGCGAAGCACCCGCTGCTCCCACCTGGTTCCTTCGGTAAGAAGGGGCCCGTCTCCAACGGCCATGGTGGGGTTTCTTTCAGGCGGTGGTTTCGGGTGATGGGCCTCGGATGAGGATTCGCCCCGGATCCACCGCCTTTTTCGTGCCTGCCGGGGGGCAGGGGCCGTCTGCGTGGGAGGCTCCGTGTGACCCCGGTACCCCGTTTGACGCCTGTCCGGGAATCTTCGGTGGAACCGTCCCTTCCATCCCGGCGCTTGCCCATGGGGAATGCGCGTCTCGGAAGTCGACGGTTGGACGGGGGAGACAAATCGGGCTCGTCAGCGCTGCGGGGTGGGGGCGGAGGAGGAGTCATCCGGCATCGGCTGGGGTCGGCGGAGCGTGAAAGTGCCCGTATCGAAGCGGCTGTGGTAGGTCGCGTGGAACTCGTCGGGCCGGATCGAGCCTGCCGTGTCGATGCGCACGCCAAGGATCCGCCGGGAGCCCCCGAAACGGAAAGCGTCCCCGGCGCGCTCGCCCCGCATTGGCATCCGGAAGCTTCCCGATCGCCGGCCCCAGCCCGCATGGAAATGCGCCGAAAACGTGTTGCTGCCTTGCGGGACGAGCACCGCTTTCAGGGGGCCGCCGTGGGCGTTGTTGGTGTTCTGCCAGGTGCCGATCCAACGGCCTGAGACCCCGTCGGTTGGGTTGGGCGGGGCCTGGTCCCATCGGGATTGGAACGATGAGCAACCGCAGAGCCCGGTGGCCAACGCCAGCAGCGGGACCAGCCTGGCCAGCGTCGGTCCGTGGAAGATGGGTGAACGCATCATGGCCTCGGAATCATCGCCCCCGCCGATCGGTTGACAAGCGGAGGACAGCATCGGCGGAGAGTGCCTGGATCCGGGGGTGAGGCGGGCCAGGGCAGCGAGAGCGGCGGTCCTGATCCCGGCGGGCTGCGCATGCCGCGCGCGTCCTCGGGGCATCCACGACCAGCGGCCCGCCTTCGGGGCATCGCCGAACATCACGGGCTGATGGGGCGAGTCCCCGACCGTGCGGCGTGCCAGGTGTCCTGTCTCCGCTCGGGCAGATGCCCTGGAAGACGCGCTGAAAGGTGCTTCCGGGCGCCTGGTTTCATGCCCCATCCCGGGGGGCGATCATTTCACACGGGCCAGCAACCAGGCGGGCAACTCGGCGATCGGAATCCGTTCCTGCTTGCCGTCGTCGCGGTGGCGCACCGTGACCGTGTTCAGCAGTTCGGGCTTCTCGCCGAGCGTGTCGAAATCGATCGTCACGCAGAAGGGGGTTCCTGCCTCGTCCTGGCGAGCGTAGCGACGACCGATCGCGCCGGCGTCGTCGTAGAAGGCCATCATCTGTCCGCGCAGCGACTGGAACACCTCGCGGGCCTTGGCCACCAGTTCCGGCTTGTTCTTCAGCAGCGGGAACACACCGACCTTCACCGGGGCCACCCGTGGATGGAACTTCATCACCGTGCGCGTCTCGGACTTGCCCTTCTCGTCGGTGGAGGTCGATTCCTGGAACGCGTTGGAGATCAGGGCGAGGATGAGGCGATCCACGCCGGCCGACGGTTCGATGACATGCGGGATGTACTGCCCCTTCGCGAGGCCTTCCGCGTCCTCCTTGGCCTCAAGTTCGGCCTTCGCCTGTGGCACGCCCGACTTGGTCAGGTACTTCAGGCGGGCGTTGTGATATCGCGTCGAAAGCTCCGCCTGTTTCTCCGGCGACAACTTGCCCCACGCCGTGCGCAGTTCCTCATCGAACACCCCCATGAGCTTGCCCGAGTGCCGTTCGTGTTGGCTCAGGTCGAAATCGCTCCGTGCCGCGATGCCCTCCAGCTCGTCGCCCTTCAACTCGCCCGACTCGTCGCGCTTGCTGAAGGGGAACTTGTACAGGATGTCCGTGCAGGCCCGCGCGTAGTGGGCCAACTCCTCGGGCGTCTGGTGGTGGAAGCCCAGCGTTTCGCTGGACAGGCCGATGCCCTCGTAGAAGCGCACCCGTTCCTCCACCCAATAGCGGTGCCAGGCCTGCCAACCCCAATTCGGCTGTGGTTCGCCCGGGTGCCCGGACTCGGCCACTGTCGCCACGCTGCCGTGGATCGCCTCGACCGCCTCGTCCGGCTTGATGAAGAACTCCAGCTCCATCTGCTCGAACTCGCGGGACCGGAAGATGAAGTTGCGCGGAGTCACCTCGTTGCGGAACGCCTTGCCGATCTGTGCGATTCCGAACGGCACCTTCTGCCGCGACGTTTCGTGCACATTCTTGAACTGCGCGAAGATCGCCTGTGCCGTCTCCGGTCGCAGG
>VHCX01000164.1 GCA_016871615.1 Verrucomicrobiota bacterium | reverse complement strand
AGGGCCTCGGTGGCCGAGCTCACCTTCGGTATCTCCGGGAAAAGGATCAGCTGGGCCGGCAGAGGCACGTTCAGCCAGAGCGCGGCAGCCAACAGCACACGCAGGCGAAACGGTGTCGGGACGGTGAATCGTTTCAGGAACGCTTGGAGTTTGGGATTGTTGGGATTCATGCGAGGGGGAGGTTCAAGTCAGTGTGATTCGATTTATTGATTGTTTGTAACATTTTATCTTATCAAAAAAAGCCAGAAGGGCCCCTTGGGGTCTTTCTGTCAAAAAGCGGACGTGGCTTGGGGATTCGGCGGTGCGATCAGGCGGTCCGCCGAGGTGCTGCCGTCAGGGCACCACCGGACAACGCCCCGAAGAGCGCCAGCACCGCCAAGGCGGCAGGAGTCAGGGCCAGGCTGTCCTGGATCCACGGCTGCCAGGCCGCCTGCAGCAACCCGGCCACGGCTGCACCGGTCAATCCCAGCGACAGGCCGATGGCCAAGCGCTGGGGAATCTGCGCTCGCCGGATGAGGAAGGCCATGGCCAGCGAACCGGCCGAAAGCCCCAGGCAGGCGGCGATGGATTCGTGGCTGGGGTTGTTCGCCTCGCAGACGCGGGAGGCGAAACCCACGGCGAGGAAGAGCCAACCAGCGACCGCGACCCGATGCTGCGGGGTCATGGGCACGCGATGGGGTTCCCGCGGGTCGGACTCCCGCAGGCAGCGCCGGGCGACCTCCAGAGGTGAGCCGAGCGAGCGGAGGGCCGATTGACGGGCCTCCTCGGCCGACTGGCCGGAGCGCAGGCCAGCCTCCAACTACTCCATCAAATGGTCCTCGAATTCGGCGGCGAGGTCGGAAGGAAGACCGGCGAGATCGGAGGCGAAGGGGTTGGGATTCATCGGGGGGGAGCGGATTGGGGATGGTGTTGGAGGGAGGCAGCTCAGCGACTCGGCACCGGCACCGGCACCGGCACCGTCACCGGTGCCGCGGTGCTCGGCGCGCCTTCGGCGGTCCACAAGCGATGGAGGATCGCGTGGACGGTCTGCCATTGCTTGCGGTCGTCTTCCATCACGGGGTGGGCCTGGGCGGTGAGTTGGTAGTACTTTCGCTTGCGACCGGTCTCCGACTCGCCCCATCGAGCGGTGATGAGTCCATCGGCCTCCAAGCGGTGGAGGATTGGGTACAACATGCCGTCTGTCCACTCGACCTCCCCACCGGAGAGTTCGCGGACCTTCTGGATGATGGCGTAGCCGTAGCTTTCGCCGGCCTGGAGGATGCCGAGGACGATGGCGCTGGCGGAGGCGGCGTTGAGGTCTTTGCTGATCTTCATGATGCTACTATGCATCGCAGTTCAATGCATGAAAGTCCTGGGTCTCAGATTTTTGAATTTTTTTGGTGCTGTCCGGAAACTCTGGAGGAGTCCTGCGCCGAGGGATTTGGGGAATAACCACGGCAGAGGAGAACGGCGCAGCCGCTGAAGCCAACTGTAGCGGCCGAGCCAACGCCGGTCAGGACACACAACTTCAAGAGGACGTCTGAACCCAAAGCCCTCGAAGACCGTGGCGCGAATGGCCCCTGCCCGGCTGCAGGCTGGCCGGACGCGGGTGGGTCCGTTAGCCTGTGCCCATGTTCAGCGAACTCGCCCGGGCGGTGGCCCATGGCCAAGAACTGGGCCCGGAAGGCATGCCCGGGCTCGTCGATGCCCTGGGGGATGCGGCGCAACCGGTGGGTGAACGGGCCGATTTCCTGATCGCCTGGGCCATCCGCGGCGAGACGCCGGCCGAGGTGGCGGCGCTGGCCTCCGAATTGCGCAACCGCTCGGTGGCGGTGCCGCTGAGCGAGTCGTTCCGCCAGTCGCGGGAAATCCTCGATGTCTGCGGCACCGGTGGCGACCGGCTCAACACCTTCAACATCTCCACCACCGTGGCGCTGGTCTGCGCGGCGGCAGGCGTCCCCGTGGCCAAGCACGGCAACCGGGCCATCACCTCCAAGTCGGGCAGCGCCGACGTGCTCGAAGCGCTAGGAATCCGGGTGGATTTGTCCCCGGAGGCGGCGGCCCGGGCCATCGAGGAGGTGCACTTCGCCTTCCTCTTCGCCCCGCGCTTCCACCCGGCCTTCAAGGGCATCGCCCCGGTGCGGGCCCTCTGCGCCGAACGGGGCCAGCGGACGGTCTTCAACCGGCTCGGCCCCCTGCTCAATCCGGCCCGGCCCAGCGCGCAATTGCTCGGGGTCTCGCGCATCGACTGGGTGGAGCCCATGGCGCGGACGCTGCAGGCCCTCGGGCTGCGGCGGGCCATGGTGGTCTCAGGCGAGGTTCCCGGCCACGGCACGCTCGACGAGTTGTCCACGCTCGGGACCAACCAT
>VHCX01000163.1 GCA_016871615.1 Verrucomicrobiota bacterium | reverse complement strand
CCCGCCCGGCACGGCCCACACGCGTCCGGAGATCTACGTGATGGGCTGCCGCAACCCATGGCGGTTCTCGGTGGATGCCTAGACCGGGACGCTCTACTTCAGCGATGTGGGCCCGGACGCCCAAGCAGCCACCGAACAACGGGGGCCGGCCGGATTCGACGAGTTCAACCGCACCAAAACCGCGGGCAATTTCGGCTGGCCGTTCTTGCTGGCCGAAAATCGGCCCTACCGGCAGTACGACTTTGCCACGAAACAATCCGGCGCGACGCAAGACCCGGCCAAGCCGGTCAATTCATCTTCGAACAACACGGGGCCCAAGGAACTCCCGCCCGCCCAACCGGCCTGGATGTCCCATCCGGCGGGTCCGTCCTCCCGATTCCTGGCCTTCGGCAGCGGCGGTCGTTCGGCCGCGGCCGGCCCGGTCTACCACTTCGACGCCTCCCTCAAGTCCACGGCCAAACTGCCGGTGGAATACGACCACTCTGTGTTCCTCTATGAATGGATGCGGAACTGGATCGTGGCCGTGAAGCTCGATGCCCAGGGCGAGCGGGTGGAAATGCACCGCTTCGCCGCGGAATTGACCTTCCATCGCCCCACCGACCTGAAGTTCGGTCCGGATGGCGGGCTGTATGTGGTGGAGTTCGGCAGCGGCTGGGAGAACAACAAGGATGCCCGCATCGTCCGCGTGGCAGCGGCGCCGTGACGCCCGCGGTCCGGGTGCCGTCGCGGTCGGCTTCCGGACGGGTCGTCCAGCCCAAGGCTTCCCCAAGGCCAGCCCAGCCCCCGGGAAGCGTTGCGGGCCAAGGGCTCAGGCCCGACCGGGATCGTCCGGCCCATCCGTGCGAGAGGCCGTGATCCAGGACACGGCCTCGTAGGAAAGCCAGCCCAAGGGACCCACCATCAACACCAGGATGAGCAACGGGCTGACCCAGGCGAAACTCTGGCCGCGCCGGAGGGCGGTCCGCCAAACCAGGGCGCCGATGAACAGGTCGAAGCACAGGTAGTGGATCCACCCGGCGGAGGCTCCCCGGGGGGACCCCAGCAGGGCCTGCACGCCGGGCAGGGTCGGCCGCAGGAGCACCGACAGGACGGCCGGATCGGCAAGGACCGCCGGAACCACGGCCAAGCCGTAGAAGAGCGCGAACAGGTGGGGCGGTGCCCACCGCGGGTGGCCGAAGAGCCGCCGCGTGACGGTGGCGCGGGGAAGGAACACCAGCAGCGCCCAACAGGGGAGCACCAGCAGGTTGGCCCACTCGAAGAGACGACCCGGGAGGTTCATGCGACCACCACCTTTCCACGACGTGTGCTGACCAGCGAGGCGACAATGCCCAGGCCGACACCGATGGTGACCAGCAGGATGGCACGCCAAACTCCCGGCTCCACCAGGCTGCGACCGCCGAGGGCCTGCCCGAGGGTCACGCCCCAGAACAGGGTCATCCACACACCCAAGGCCGCCACGCGGCGGGCCGTGGAGGCGTCGTCCATGGACCATCCACGCCATCGCAGCCAGGCCACCACGATCATCAGGACCTGAATCCCATGCATGCCGACGAAGTGTGGCACGCGCAGATCGCCGGATTCACGGCTCCAGCCCGTGATCGGCAGGGTTCGGGTCGCCCCTTCGACCGAGCCGACGAAATGCGAGCCCCGCTCGGCCGGCCAGCCGCCGGCGGAATCCACCGCCCGCTGGGCCGGCGTCACGCGGACCATGAGGTTTCCCAAGAAGGCCGCGGCCACGAACAGGCCGATGCCCCAGCGCGCGGCCATGCGTTCGGATCGCGTCAGACGGGACCCCGCGCCGATGGCCGAGACCACCGCCACGCCCATCGCCACGACCACACCGGTGATCACCAGGCCCATGACCGAAAAGAGGACGGCGTCGAGCGATGTGGCGAAATTGAAATGGCTTCGGACGCCCCGGGCCGCCTGGGCACAGATGATGACCATCTCGACACCCATGCCCCAGGCGATGATGGCCTGGCAGACGTCCTGAAGCCGGGAGCGCAGGCCCGACCGGCGAAGGATCCACTCGACCGTCGCGGTGGCGATGGCCGAGGACAGGAAGAACTTCGTGGGCTTGAGCCACAACGGCTCGCCGGCCACCTCCCTGGGATCGAGGAGGATCATGAGCCCGGTGACGAGGGCTCCCAGCACGGCCAGCCACGCGTACACGACGAGCGCCCCCGACGGCGGCGCCGCATCGTAGGACCGGGGTGGCGCAACCTCGCGGGCGGACGCCCCGGGGGGCCCTGCAGGCCCGGACGACCGCAAAACGGCCTCAATTGGATCTTGCATGTAGACACTGTCTAGTTGACTTGCGCCTCGCGTCAAGCCAAGAGTGCGAAGTGTCATCCCGCGGTCCATCCATCCCCCGGAAA
>VHCX01000162.1 GCA_016871615.1 Verrucomicrobiota bacterium | reverse complement strand
GTCTGATCATGACCTCCGCCGCCTACCAGCGTTCCAGCGCCGACCTCGAGAACGGACGCGAGCGCGACCCGGCCAACCGCCTGCTCTGGCGCTTCAACCGCCGGCGACTCGACGCGGAGTCCCTGAGGGACGCGTGGCTGTGGGCCAGCGGCGAGTTGCGGCTGGATCGTCCCGGGGCGCATCCGTTCCCCGGGCCCGACCGCTGGACTTGGACGCAGCACACACCCTTCCAGGAGCGCTACGACTCCCGGCACCGCAGCGTCTACCTCATGACCCAGCGCTTCCAGAGGCACCCGTTCCTCGCCCTCTTCGACGGTCCCGACACCAACACCTCCACCGAGGCCCGGCGCGCGTCCGTCGTGCCCCAGCAGGCGCTCTTCGCCATGAACAACGCCTTCATCGACGAGCGCGCCCGCGCCCTGGCCCGACGGCTGGCCGAGGCCGGCCCCGGCGACGACGCGCGGCTTGCGGCCCTCTCGGCCTGGTGCTGGCAACGTCCCTTGAGGGTCCCCGGCGAATCCACCCTCCTGCGCGATGGCCTGACCCAGGCCCGGGCCCTCGGGCCGGATTCCGGCGATCCCTGGGTGCTGCTGGCCCGAGTGTTCCTGACCTCCAACGAATTCCTCCATGTCGACTAGGCACTCGCGACGGACCTTCCTGGCCGCCGGCTGCGGGGCCGGCTGGGCGTTCGGGCGTCCGGGCCTCTGGGCGCAGGCGGCCGCGCTGGGCGACGCGCAGTTCCTGGGACCCCGGCCCTCCCGGTTCCGGCCCAAGGCCACCCAGCTGGTGATGGTGTTCCTCACCGGCGGGTTCTCGCACGTCGACACCTTCGATCCCAAACCGGAGCTGCGGAAGCGCCACGGCCAACCCATCCCGGCCTTCGGACTCCGCCCCGACGAGGCCAAACCGCTGCCGCTCCTGGGATCCCGCTTCGAGTTCCAGCCCTCGGGTCGATCCGGGCTGCCCATCAGCGACTTGTTCGTGCGGCTGCGCGAGGTGGCCGACGAGCTGTGCGTGATCCGCTCGTTGCACACCGACATCGTCGAGCATTTCCAGGCCACCCTGGCCATGCACACCGGTTCGGCGACCGTGCCCCTGCCGAGCCTCGGCGCCTGGCTCGGCTACGGGCTCGGCACGCTCAACGCCAACCTGCCGGCCTACGTGGTCCTGGCCGAGCACCTGCCCTACGCCGGCGCACAGGTGTGGGACTGCGGTTTCCTGCCCGGCGAACATCAAGGGGTGCGGATCATCCCCGGCGACCGGCCTGTGGCCGACCTCGATCCGGCCCCGCGACCGGCCGCCCTGCGGGACCTCGAGACGATGCTCCGCCGACGCCTCGACGAGGCGCACGCCGCCGATCGGCCCGACGCGTCGGACCTCCGGGCACGCCTCCGGAGCTTCGAGATCGCCCGGGGCATGATGCGGGAGGCGCCCGAGGTGTTCGACCTGTCGCACGAATCGGACGCGGTGCACGCCCGCTACGGCGTGGGTGCCGGGGACCGCAAGTCCTTCGCCTGGCAGTGCCTGGTGGCCCGGCGACTGGTCGAGCGCGGGGTGCGCGTCGTGGAACTCATCGACACGGGCTCGCACGACAACTGGGATTCGCACGGCGACATGGAGGGCCATCGGCCCAAGGCCCGGCGGGTGGACCAGGCGCTGACGGCCCTGCTCCAGGACCTGCGCCAGCGCGGCCTGCTCGATTCCACGCTCGTGGCCATCTGCACCGAGTTCGGCCGCACCCCGTGGAGCGACGGCGGCAACGGCAAGGGGCGCAACCACTACGCCAAGGCCTTCACCAGCCTGCTGGCCGGGGCCGGCGTGCGGGGCGGCACGGCCTACGGCCAGACCGACGAGTTCGGTGCCGAGATCGTGAAGGATCCCTGCCACGTGCACGACTACCACGCCACCCTGCTGCACCTCATGGGCATCGACCACGAGCAGTTGACCTACCGCTACGGCGGCCGCGATTTCCGCCTCACCGACCTCGCCGGCCGCGTGGTGCGGGAGATCCTGTCATAAGGGACCACGCCGCCCAGAAAACGCTTCAAACCATCCGGTCCGGGCGGCATCTTCACCCACATTCCCCGAAGAAGTCCGGCGCTGGACCGCGCCCGGAGGATTCCCCATGAGCACCACACTGTCCGCCCCCCTCGCCGAATTCGTCGGAACCGCCCTCCTCGTGCTGCTCGGCAACGGGGTCGTCGCCAACGTGCTCCTCGGCCGATCCAAGGGCCAGGGAGGCGGCTGGATCGTCATCACGCTGGGCTGGGGACTGGCCGCGGCGCTTTCGGTCTACGCGGTCGGCTCGGTCAGCGGAGGTCACCTGAACCCCGCCGTTTCGGTCGGCCTCGCCTCGGTGGGAGCCTTCCCTTGGGCCCAGGTGCCGGCCTACGTGGCGGCGCAAGTGACGGGGGCGATGGCCGGTGCGATGCTGGTGTGGATCACTTACCTGCCACATTGGCGCGAGACCCAGGACCCCGACCTCCAGCGGGCGGCCTTCTGCACCTCACCCGCCCTGCGTCGGGTGCCGTCCAA
>VHCX01000161.1 GCA_016871615.1 Verrucomicrobiota bacterium | reverse complement strand
GCGGTCCCCACCGAGGGTGTCGCTGGTCCAGATCTGGTAGCCGTCGCGGCTGGCGAGGTGGAAGGCCACGCGCCGTCCGTCCGGGCTGAGGCTGTGGCCGTAGGGAAGTCCCTCGTCGGGCCCCGTGCATTCCCGGGCGTCGGAGCCGTCGAGGCGCATGTTGAAGGTCTGGCCGGGACGGGTGCGGATCACCTGCATGAGCAGGCGCCCGTCCCGCAGCACCAGTTGCGGCGCATAGAACGGGGCCATCCGGTCGCGGGTGGCCAGTTCTTCAAGGTGGTTCCGATCGAGGTCGTAAGCCCAGACGTGGGTGGGGGTCTGATGGTAGTACTCGTCGAAGGGACGACCCGGGCCGTCGCGACGTGCCTCGAGGCTGAGCAGCAGCACACGGCCGTCCTCCAGGAAACCCGTCGGCTGCCAGGTCACCTGCCCGGGCGCGGAGACCTCCAGGTCGCGGAACCCGCGACCGCGGGCGTCGATGAGGCAGGTCCGTCCGGCCGAGGTGAAGAAGAGCCGATCGGTCCCGGGAGGGCGGCCCGGAAGCAGGGTGCAGCCCGAGGCCGTGGCGAGCCCGCCAAGGCTGACCTGCGCGAGGAAATGCCGGCGATCCATGGGAATGCCAGAGGACGCTGGGCCCGCAGGACCGCCTTGTCGAGTCCTCCGGCGCGGCGCACCGTGTCGCCCACGGTTCCCTGGCCCCCCAATGGCGTGCCCCGGATCGCCTCGTCCTCCCATGATATCCCCGTTCTTCCCTTCCCGCAGGCTGGCGGTCGCCGCCCTGACGGCCTCGATCCTCCTGACCGCCCCGCCGGCCCGGGCCCGGGAGGTGTACGTGAGTCCCGGCGGCGACGATGCCCATCCCGGCTCCCGCGCCCGCCCGCTGGCCACGCTCGAGGCCGCCCGGGATCGTCTCCGGGCCGAGGCCTCGGTGCATCCCGGGGCCAAGGGCCCAGGGTCGCGCGCGCGGCGCACGATCGTCGTCCGCGCGGGGGACCATGTCCGCGACCGCACCCTGGAACTCGACGCCCGGGACTCCGGACTCACCGTCCGTGGCGAACCCGGTGCGCGGATCCTTGGCGCCCGCCGGCTCGACGGGTGGACCCCCTCGACGGACCCGCGACTGCCCGAGGCGGCCCGAGGCCGGGTCCAGGAGGTGTTGCTCGCGGGCATTCCGGGAGCGACGGGCCCGCTGGGCCGGCGCGGCTTCGGGCCGGCCCCGAGTCCGGCGCCGCCCGAGCTGCTCGTCGACGGCGCGCCGCAGACGCTGGCCCGCTGGCCCGATGGCGACCAGTGGAGCCGGCTGTCCTCCGCCGCCGAGGGCCGCTTCGGCGTCCCGGTCGACGCCGACCGGCTGGCCCGCTGGGCCGCGGCCGACGAGCCCTGGGTCCACGGGTATTGGACCTACGACTGGGCCGACTCCCACGAGCGGGTCCGCTCGGTCGACCCGTCGGCGCGGACGCTGGCCACCGAGCCGCCGCACGGCGTCTACGGGTACAAGGCCGGTCAGCGGTTCTACGCCTTGAACCTCGTCGAGGAACTCGACACGCCGGGCGAGTACTGGATCGACCGCAAGGCCGGCCGCCTGCTGGCGTGGCTTCCCGGGCCGGGCCAGACCCTGCTGTCCGTCCTCGAGACGCCGATGGTCCGGGTCCGGGACGCCTCCGACCTGACCCTCGAGCGCCTGGCCTTCGTGGGCTCCCGTGGCGAGGGCCTGCGGGTCGAGGGCGGTGCGCGGGTCGTCATCGCCGGGTGCACGCTCCGGGCCCTGGGCAACGCCGCCGTCACCCTGGAGGGCGGCCGCGCGCACCGCGTGGTCTCCTGCGATCTCCTCGACCTGGCCGAGGCCGGGGTGATGGTCTCCGGGGGCGATCGGCAGACCCTCGAGCCGGCCGGCCATGTCGTGGAGAACTGCGACATCCACCACTACGGCCGCCTCTGCCGCACCTATCGGCCGGCCATCGGCCTGCAGGGGGTGGGCCACCACGTGCGCCACAACCGCCTGCACGACGCCCCCCACAACGCCATCCTGCTCGGCGGCAACGACCACGTCATCGCCTTCAATGAGATCTTCCGGGTCTGCACCCAGACGGGCGACGCCGGGGCCATCTACATGGGGCGCGACCTCACGATGCGGGGCACCGAGATCCGCCACAACCACTTCCATGACATCGGGCCGACGCTCCGCTCGAAGGAGGGTTTCGTGGACGTGATGGCCGTCTACCTCGACGACTGCTACAGCGGCACCCGCGTCGTCGGCAACCTGTTCGAGCGTTCCGGCCGGGCGGCGATGATCGGGGGTGGCCGGGACAACCTCATCGAGGCCAACCTCTTCATCGACTGCCATCCGGCCATCCATGTCGACGCCCGGGGCACGAGCTGGGCCGCCTTCTGGTTCAACGGCAAGGATCCCTTCCTGATGCAGGGCCTGCGGGCCGTGCCCTACGACCGGCCCCCCTATTCGGAGCGCTATCCCCACCTGGCCAACCTGCTCGACGACGAGCCCGCCCGGGCCAAATACAACCGCATCGTGCGCAACGTGGTCATCGGCCGGGGCAAGCCCATCGACTGGCTCGACGGCCTGGGCG
>VHCX01000160.1 GCA_016871615.1 Verrucomicrobiota bacterium | reverse complement strand
GGGCTCTCGTCCTGCGACGACGGCGCGTTGAGCGCGAAAGCCAACATGCGGACCATCAGGCGTTCGTCGGTCTCGGAGGGATGCCGCGCGATGGTCACCGGATGATCGCGGTAGACGTTGCGATCCATGTCCGACAGCTGGATCTGGGCTTTGTGAATGGTCGCTTTGAGGGCCATGGGAGCGGTTTATCACGCCAAGCTAGCAGAGGTTGGTCGGCAGGGACAACAAAGGGGTCGGTCCTCACTATTGACACAACAACTTAGCAAGGATCTGTCGCCAAGCCTGCCTCGGGTGATGTTGTGTCAATAGTGAGGACCGACCCCTAATTTTCCACGTGCAGGCGCCGCTCGCTCTCCCCGACCCATTTGGACAGAACGTCGGTGACCGCAATCGAAAGGAAGGTCGCCCGGCACTCGCCCGCCGTCGCCCGGGCGATGTGGGTCTTGCCGCATCCCGGCGGCCCGTACAGGAGGATGCCACCCCCGGCCCCGCGGCGGAATTTCCGGAACACCTCCGGATTTCGGAACGGGTGGATGATCTGGAGACGGATCCGCTCGATCACATCCGCCATGCCCCCGATGTCGGCGAAGGTGAGCGGTGGCAGGACCGGTCCGGTGGCGTCCCCAACCGCCCGGGCGATCTCCTCGGCGGAGGGGATGTCGGATGGATTGGCGGGTCGCGGCGGGACTGGGGTGGCGGACGATTGGGCGTGCAGGATGGGCGGTGCGATGGGAGCCGGGGCCTTGGCTGGGGTGCGGGCCGGATTGCCCTGCGCGGGGGGGGCGTGCAGCCAGGCTTCCCAACCGGGATCGGCAAGGGTCTCGTCGAGCAGCGTCGCCGCGCCGTACTTGCGTGATGCCTCGTCGCGCCGTCCCTGCTGCCGGAGGATTTGCGCCCACTGGAGGTAGGCGCGGGCGCAGGCTTTGTTGCGCTGAAGCAGCGACGCGAGGGTCCGGATCGCCGACTCCGGGTCGTCCTCGGCCTCGACTCTGGCCTTGGCCAGGAGGTTGTCCTCGGATTCCGGCGGCCGGGTCGCCCCGGACAGCAGTTCCCGGGCCCGCGTCCAGTCTCCGGTCGCGATCGAGTGCCTCAGCAGGAATCCACGGGTCTCCCAGTCGCCGGGGTCGGCCCGCAGGGCCTTCTCGAGCAGTCGCCGGGCGATGTCGTCGATGGTCGGTGCCGGTTGCCGGCCAGCCGACAGATCCGGGTTCGAATCCGGGTTGGGATCAGGGGCTGATTCAGGATTGATGTCGCTCATCGCGGGTTGTAGCTCATGGTTTTCAACAGGCGCTCCCGTCGCCAAGAGCGGAGTCGACCCTCAAGGCGCCGGGAGCTCTCCACCACCCTCAGGGCGAGCACCGCGGCCACGACCAGACTGATCACCACCAGGCCGGCCGGGCCGGGGCCCCCATCCACTGCGTCTTCCGTGAAGATCCTCCGGAGGACCCCGAACCAGAAGCCTCCGAGGCCCGCGGCGAACAGGGTCATTCGCAGCCACCGGGGCCACCCCCGGTAGCCGAGGAATCCTCCGCGCCGCACGCCGATCTCGCCGGCCTCGGAGCGGAGGTCGCCGATCGCGAGGTGCTCGTAGTACTTCGTCATCGGCCAGAGGAAGATCAGCCAGAGGATCCATCCGGCGATGACGAACTTGAAAAGGCACAGCCAGGCCAGGAGGCCGACGGCGGCGGCCAAGACGCTCCGCTTGCGACCCTCCTCTCCGTAGGTCTTCCGGGTGATCCACGAGAGGGCGTCGGCCGGGGCGCAAAGGGTGCGGTAGACGGGGTCTCGCCGGCGCACCGCCAGGAGGAGGTCTTCTCGGGCGACGCGCATCAACGGCTCGATGGCCAAAGCCCGGCGGAAGCATGCCTCGGCCTTCCGGTGGTCGCCGGCATGGAGATGGTCCCTGCCGAGATTGACGTGCGCGAGCGCGTGTTCCGGATCGAGGGCCAGCACCGCCTCGGCCGGCGCGCCCGTCGTCCCGGTCTTTCCGCCGCACACCGCATACAGGTTCACGACATCGGGGTCGCCCGGGGCCAGCTCGAGGGCGCGGGTCGCTCACTTCAGGGCGTTCGGAGCGTCGTGCTGCTCGTGGCACATGCGCGCCAGCTCGTACCAAGGGCGGAAGTCGTCCGGTTTGAGGTGGATGGCCTCCACGATCGATCGGTCCGCCTGCCGGTGGTTGCCGAGGTCGAAGTGCGCCGTCGCCAGCAGCCGGTGGGCGGAGCCATGCCAAGGTAGATCCGTGACCACCTGCTCCAGGTGGGGCAGGGCCTCGGCGGGGCGATCGAGCGACAGCAGCGCGTGGCCCGCCGCGAAGTGCGCGGCATGTGCCTCGGGGTCCTCCGCCAGCCAGTCGCGGGCGGATTCCAGCAGGCGGTCCCACTGTCGGCTTTCCGTCAGCCGGTCGATCAGCACCTGTCGATCCATGGGGTCACTCTCCACGATGGGTGCGGTGGTGCCGTCGACGTGTCCGCGTGCGTGTTCCCGGGATTGCACTCCGGCCGCATAGGGATCGTGTCATCCACACGGCGGCGGCCGGCCCACGGGCGAGGCTTCGGGATCCGGGTGGTTGTGTCAATAGTGAGGACCG
>VHCX01000159.1 GCA_016871615.1 Verrucomicrobiota bacterium | reverse complement strand
ATCGTCCGTCTGAACCCGGTAGGTGGCGTATTTCATCTTCGCCTCCGCCTTGGCGAAGGTTTGCACTTCGCCGAGCGGACGCTTGCGCGTCTTGTGGAATGTGTGCAAGTCCGCCAGTACCGAAGTGATCTCCGCGCGCTGATACTCGACCGGACCCGACGCGCCCTTCGGCTTGCGCCCGCCCTGCAAGCTCGGTGCATCCACCGTGTCGAGGAGCGTGATGTGGGTGACTTTGGCGCGCGACCTGGCCTTCAACTCTTCCGTCTCCCCGGGCACCGGAAGGAACGTGCCGGACGACTGCTCGCCGGCAATCGTCTCTGCAACCTGCTCCAACGGCAGGCAGGTCTCGATGCGGTAGCGGGCGATGATGTTGGGCTGGCTCATGGACGCGAAGGGTCATCGCAGCGGCCGGTGCGCGATGCGAGCATTGATCGTGGGGCCACAATAACACCCGCGCGTCCGCCACGGCTTGGACAAAACCATCACTGGCTTGAACAGAAACGCCGTGGGGCGTCAGTCCGGCACAGATCAAAGACGCGATCGCCTCGGCCTTGTAGACCACGCCGCAACCGCCTTCACCGATTTTCTGCAGCGGCGCGTTCCGCGGGCGTCGTCATGTCCGAGGCTTTGAGAAAGATCTCACGCAGCCCCGCGCGGGCGAACGTCCAGAGCCGCTCCGCCGTGCGCTGCTGGACGCCGAGCGCCGCCGCCGCTTAGGGCATGTTCATCCTGACGAAATAGCGCAACTTGACTAGGTCGGCCCACTGCGGATCGTGAGCAGCCAAACAGTCCAGCGCCTCATGCACCGCCAGCATCTCGGCAGTCGAGGCGGTAATTATCAGGCGTGATTCCCCCAGCGGCTCGTGCACATTCTGACGGCCCGAGGTTCCTGAGCCACCGGATCTGTCATCACCTTTGCGCGGTTTGCTGATTTTTTTCCCCATGGAAATCCGTCGCCTTCGGACGTCGACCTCCACCCCAGGACCCCCTCCCCCGAGTGTCCATGCTGGAGGAACCGTCCAACCCGAAAGCGGGTTGTCCCCCGATCGATGGAACCTCTTCGACGCGATCAGCAGATGACGCCTTGGTATCCGGGCCGGCTGGCCAAGGCCAGAAACCATCCTTGGAAGTCAGCAGACGAGGGTGGATTCCGGAGGATTGGTTGGCACTGGTGTTAGTACCAAACTGTAGAAATCGCGAAGACCCCAATGAAACCGAAGTGGTGCCAGGGGGGAGAATCGAACTCCCGACCAAGGGCTTATGAGTCCCCTGCTCTACCGCTGAGCTACCCTGGCGTGTGCTTCCTTGCGAAGCGGGCCAGTTGGATAGGCCATGAGCCCCGGCTTCACAAGCCTGATTTGCAGGCCGATTCGGCCGGTTATCCGATCCGGATCTTCGGGGCCCGTGGGAGAGCGGCGGGCTCTGGCACGGCGGGATGGACCGGTGCTCCGGTCGGCGCTGCTCCGGCGGCCGACACCGGGTCGGCGGAGCCCGCGGAGATCGCTGGACCAGCCACCTACACCTTGGTGACCCACTTGAAATCCTCGGCAACGGCCTTGATCGACGTGAGGTTGCGGCGGTCGAAGACGTGACGGGCGGCGCGGAGGAACTGGCCCTGCTTGAGGGCCTTCCAGGTGTCCATGGCGTTGACCGCCACGAACTGCAGCACGCTGGGGTCGCGGTAGCAGTCGATCATGCAGCGGGTGCACCCGTCGCGCACGAGCTTCGAGTCGTCCCACTCGTACACGTTGCACATCGGGGTCTCCCAGAAGTGGCAGCGGTACAGGTTGAGGTGCCAGTCGAGGTAGAAGTACTTGAAGCCCCCGAGGCAGCCGAACTGCTCGGTCTCGCCGCGCAGGTGCCGCTGCATCTCGTCGAGCGACTCGGTGGGGTTGACCACCGGGTACCCGCTGCGGTGCTTCATCCGCTTGATCTTCTCGAAGACCTCGAAGAGCTCGTCCTGGGTGAAGCTCACCAGTCCGCCTTCGCTGAAGCTCAGGTAACTGCTCTTCAGGTCGGTGAGCGGGTAGCTGAACGTGCAGTTCTCGAAGCCCAGGGATTCGAGGAACGCGGGCAGCTTGTCGTAGTCCTCGATGAGCTTGCTGGCGGTGATGCTGGCGGTCGTCTGCACCCCCAGGCTCAGGAAGAACTCGTTGGCCCGGCGGATCTTGGCGCAGACGTCCTTGAGGCCGCGGTTCTTCTCGTGGGCGGCGATGTCGTGGGCGTCGATGGACATGATGACGCTGCTCAGGCCGTCGCTGGCCAGGGCCCGCATGTTCTCCTCGGTCCACAGGCCGCCGTTGGTGCAGATCATCGGCTTGATGCCTTGCCGGGCCGCGTAGCGGACCATGGCGCGCAGGTCGCGGTGGACCAAGGGTTCGCCACCGACGAAGAGCAGGTAGCCGATGTGGTTGCGGACGGCGATGTCGATGACGTCCTTGGCCTCCTTCAGCGTCACCGAGCGGCGCTTCTTGGGGTCGAACTGGCTGCGTGCAAACCCGCAGAAGCCGCAGTCGGCGTTGCAGATGTTGGTGATGGCAAACTGGAGGTAGCCGGGCCCGCCATGGTCGAGCACCTCGCCGACGAGCCTGAAGATCGAGGTCTTGGGACGTGGCACGGGCACCGAGAAATCCTCCTCGGGGCCGATCCCGTGGGCCCCACCGTTGACGGATGGGTTCACGGACACAGGGTCAATCACGGCTTCAGTCATCGGACGCCACGGACCTTCGG
>VHCX01000158.1 GCA_016871615.1 Verrucomicrobiota bacterium | reverse complement strand
CGTGCCCATCCCCGAGGGATCCCGCCGCATCAGCCTCGTGGCCATGGATGCGGGCGATGGAAGCCGCGAGGACTTCGCCGACTGGGTCGACGCCGGCTTCGTGGTGCAGCGGTAGTCCGGTCGCCGGGTGCGGGGCGCGACCCTTCCGCCGGGGCTTGCATCCGCCGGACCGCCTCAAGGTCGCGGCCGCGCGGAGACTTCGGTCAGCGCACCGCCTTCGAGCCGCAGGATGCGGTGGGCGATTTGCAAGGTCTCGGGTCGGTGGGCCACCATGAGCGTGGTCCGGCCCCTCGTCAGGCGCTGGACCGCCGCCAGGACCGCCGCCTCGCTCTGGCCGTCGAGGGCGCTGGTGGGTTCATCAAGCAGCAGCACCGGTGCGTCCTTCAGGAAGGCTCTGGCCAGATGGATGCGCTGCTTCTCGCCGACGCTCAATCGCGCGGCCCCGTCGCCCACGCGCGTGTCGTAGCCCTTTGGCAGTCGCTCGATGAAGTCATGGGCCTGCGCCGCACGGGCGGCGGCCTCGATTTCCGCCCGTGTCGCGCCCTCGCGTCCGAACCCGATGTTCTCGGCCACCGTGGTGGGCAGGAGCAGGGGTTCCTGCAACACCCACGACACCTGCCGGCGCAGGGCGTCCCGATCGAGGGCCTTATGATCCACTCCGCACCACCGCACCGCGCCCGTGTCGGGCTCGAGGAAGCGTGGGATGAGCTGCAGCAGCGTGGTTTTGCCTGCGCCACTGGGGCCGACGACGGCGACGATCTCGCCGGGTTCGAGGCGGAGGTCGAGCGCGTGCAACACTGGCCGCCCGGGTTCGTAGGCGAAGCCGACCTTGGCGAACTCCAACGCGACGCCGGCGTCGGGGCGGGGCGGGGGCGTGCCGCCGGTGCCGGGAAGCGGCGTGTCGAGCCACTGCAGCACCCGCTGCGCGCTGGCCTGGGCCGTGGCGACCGTGCCGCCGAGGTGCGACAGCTGGTTCAAGGGTTCGTAGAGCTGCGCCAGGTAGGCCAGGAAGACCAGCAACTGGCCCAAGGTCAGGCGACCGCCGGCGACCTCACGCGATCCGAGCGCCACGATTCCGGCGGTCCCGGCGGCCAGGATGGCGGCCACCGAGGCGAGGTACAGCACCTCGGATCGATGCTGGTGCCGGCGGGCGGCGAAGGCCTCGCCCGACTGCCGGTCGAAGGCGCCGGTGGTGGAGGATTCTCGCGTGAAGGCCTGGATCAGCGGCAGGTTGGCCACCGCCTGTTGCACGGCCGCGGCGATGCCGGAGTCGGTCGACTGCGCCCCGGCGGCGGCACGCTGCAGTCGCGGGCCGAAGAACCGCATCACCCCGATCAGCGGCGGCACGGTGGCCAGCGCCACCGCGGTCAGGGGCGGATGGATGCGGGCCATGACCACCGTCATGGCGACGACCCCGGCCCCGGCGGTCAGCGCCGTGAAGATCCCGTGGGTGAACAGGGTCTGGAAGGCGTAGGTGTCCCAGGTGGCCCGGTAGATCCAGTCGCCGGCCGCCGTGCCCTGGACCTCGCGCGGGGACAGGCGTACCAGGCGCTCGAAAACCTGGTGGCGGATGCGTTGCAGGCCCCGCAGGCCGAGGGTGATCACCAGGCTTTGTTGGGCGGCCCCGAGGACCGCGTGCAGGAGGTACGCCCCGAGCAGCGCCAGCGTCCAGCGCGGGATGGAGTCGGTCGCGTCGGAGCGGCCCGACAGCGCGTCGAGGATCCAGGCCAGCGGCCACGGCTTGATCACCGCCGCGGTGGTCGTCAGCCCGACCAACCCCAGCGCCCCGGCACAGCGGAGCGCCTCGGGCCGGTAGATCCGCAGCGTGGGGACCAGCCACTTCATGCGCGGTGAGGCACCGCGGCCGAGGCCGCGGCCGAGACCGAGGCCTCAGCGGCTTGCAGCAGCGCTTCGACCCGCGCCACGTCGGCCGGCACATCCACGCCCACGCTGTCGTGGTTCACGCGCGCGACGGCGATGCAGAACCCGTTCTCCAGCGCGCGGAGTTGCTCGAGTTTCTCTGCCGCCTCGAGCGGCGACACCGGGAAGCCCACCAGGCGCAGCAGCGTGTCGCGGCGAAAGCCATAGATGCCCAGGTGCTTCTGGAAGGGGTAGCCGGCGAGTTGCTCGGTCAGGGGTTTCTGGGCGGCGTCGCGCAGGTAGGGGATGGTCCGCCGCGAGAAGTACAGGGCGCGGCCCCCGGTGGTGGTGACCACCTTCACCACGTTGGGATTGTCGAACTCGGCGAGGTCGCGGATCGGGGTGGACGCCGTGCTCATGTCGCTGTCGCGCAGCGCCTCGGCCACGGCATCGATGACCGCCGGGTCCATCAGGGGTTCATCGCCCTGGATGTTGATGTACCCGTCGGCCGGCACCCTCGAAGCCACCTCGGCGATCCGGTCGGTGCCGCTCGGATGGTCGTCCCGGGTCATCTCGACCCGGCAGAATGCCTGGGCGAACCGTGCGATCCGTTCGTCATCGGTGGCCACGATCACCTCCGACAGGGCCGGCGACAACCGGCACCGTTCCACCACCCGTTGGACCAGGGGAATTCCCGCGATGGGGTGCAATGGCTTGCCCGGGAACCGGGTCGAAGCGTACCGCGCGGGGATGACACCGATCAGTTTCATGCCCCAAGGGTGGACCCGCCCCGCCGCCTTGGGAAGGTCGGGAAGAAGCCGCCAAAAGGCCCACGAAGAGTCCCGTGAAGCCCAGAGCTCCGTCGACCGAATCCCGGCCG
>VHCX01000157.1 GCA_016871615.1 Verrucomicrobiota bacterium | reverse complement strand
TGAAACTCGCCAGCCTGCCCTCGGCCGTCAACGTGTTGGGCTGGTAGCCCCGGTTGACCCCCGGATTCACCCGGGAAGGCCACACCTGTTGGGACTTGGCCCACTGCGCATTGACGCCGGTCGGGGCCTTGAGGTTCGGGTTGCGCAGGAGGTAGTGCGCGGGCACCAGATCGCCCCGGATCTGGTCGGAATTGGAATTGTAGACCAGCCGCCCGACGTCGTCGTGGGTGATGCCCCACTGGCCGCGGGTCACCGTGTCCTCGCGGATCCAGGACGGCGGCGATCCTGCGGCATTGCGGAAGCGCACCGTGTGGTTGGCCGAGTAGATCCAGTTGTCGAGATTGCGGAGCAACCCGTTGCTGGCGTGCTCGGGATTGGATTTGAGGCCCAGGGCCGGGTCGTTCTGGGTCGCGTAGTCGGTGGCGACGAGCAGCTTCTGGTCGGCCTTGCCGTCGCCGTCGGTGTCCTTCATCCACCAGAGCCTCGGAGGCTCGGCGACCAGGGCGCCGCCGTGGGTCAGGTGGAGCGCCCGGGGCATCACCAGGCGGTCGGCGAAGACCGTGCGGGTGTCCATTCGGCCGTCGAAATCGGTGTCGGACAGGATGGCGATCGTCCCGGTGGGCTCGGCTTCGCCCTTGGCCTCGACGTTGGGCATGTAGCCGGTCATCTCCACGACCCAGAGGCGGCCCTGCGGATCGAACTGGATGGCCACCGGCGAATGCACGAGCGGCTCAGCTGCCACCAATTCCACGGTGAAGCCGGGCGGGAGCCGGAAGGATCGGATCTGCTCGGCGGGTGCCAACACCGGCGCGGGCGGGATGCGGTCGGCCGCCACCACCTCGCGCTGGGTTTCGCCCGGCTTGTCGCCATTCTGGGCAACCGCGGTGAGGATTCCGAGACAGAGTCCGGTCAGGGCTTGGCGCATCATGGTCGATCTACTCGGTGAACCTACTCCGGCATCGCCGGATGCCAAGTGCATCCTCCGCGCGAGCCCCGGGGGGGGATCCTCCGGGGGGCAACCCGGCGTCCCGCCCCACCGGGCGAGGCCGAGCTTCGGGAGCTTGCCATGGGAGGCCCTCCGGTGGCCTTCTCTGGCCATGGATTCCTGGTGCGAGGTTGCCGACGCGTCGAGTCTGTCTCCGGGGCATTGCCGGACCGTGGAAACCCGCGGGCTCCGGGTGACGCTGGTCCGGGTGGAGGAGGGCTTCCACGCGGTGGAGGACACCTGTCCCCACCGCGGGGCCTCCATGGGCTCCGGCTTCCTCGATGGCTGCACCCTGCACTGCCCGTTGCATGGATGGGCCTTCGATGTGCGGACGGGCGCCGGGCTGACCCGGCCGGACAAACCCCTGCGCTCGTTCCCGACCAAGGTCGCCGAGGGCCGGGTCTGGATCGAGTTGGGTCCCGGGCCGTCGGAAGGGTCGGCCGCATGAGCCCGGACGGGCCGTCGGGTTCCCCCCCCTTGCGGGTCCTGTCGATCGGCACCCAGTTCGCGGGACTTGGTGGCGTCGAATCGGTGCTGAGGCACCACCACGAAACGGACGCCGCCGAAGGCATCGATTCCCGCTTCCTGGTTTTCTGGGAAGATCCGGCCCCGGGATGGCCTCGCGCCCGGTTCCTGGGATTCCGGGACCATCTTTCGATCCGGGCGGCCCGCCGCCGGGTGGCCGAGGCCCTCCCGGGATGGCAACCTGACCTGGTCGTCTACCACACGACCTGGGGCTGGGCCTACTTCGACGACCTGCTCCCGGCGGCGGCCCGCCGGATCCTGTATCTCCACAGCGACACGCCGGGCCTCGACGCCCAATTGCAGACCCGGGCGCACTGGGCCGACGGCTTCGCCTGCGTGAATGACCGCATCGTCGAGCGCGTGCTTGCCGCTCGTCCCGACCTTCCGGCCGGGCGATTGCTGAGGGTGCTCTATCCCATCGACCCGCCTTTGGCCACGCTCTCCCCTGCCCGGCCGTGGGCTTCCCCCTTCCGCCTCGGATTCTGCGGACGACTGGCCCACGAGCAGAAGCGGGTCGACCGCATCCCAGGGCTGGTGTCGCGATTGGATTCGGCGGGCATCGACTACCGCCTCGAGTTCCTGGGCGATGGCCCGGAGCGGGCCTGGCTCGAAGCGCGCCTGCCGGACCGGGCCCGCGTCGTCTTCCACGGTCGCCAATCCGGAGCCGAGTACTGGAACCTCGTGTCGGGCTGGGATGCCCTGTTCTTCGTCAGCGACTACGAGGGCACGCCCATCGCGCTGCTCGAGGCCATGGCGGCCGGTGTGATCCCGATCCATCCGGTCATCGGCAGCGGGGGTGACCGGTACGCCGCCGACGTGCGGCCGGAACTGGCCTATCCCGCCGGCGATCTCGACGCCCTGGCGGCCCTCGTGGGCCAGATGACCCGATGGCCCGCGGAACGCGTCGCCGAATGTCGACGGCGATCCATCGAACGGGTCGCCGGTCATGCCGCCGCCGCCTACCGGGCCAGCGTCGCGGGATTCGCGCGGCAGATCGCCGCCCTGCCTCCCCTTCCCCGCCGACCGTTGCCACGACGGCCTCCCGGCACCGATTGGCTGTCGTTTGCCGCCACCCGTCGGCTGATGGATCTGCGCCGCCGGTGGTCGGGCCGTACGGCCACCGATTCCGGCCAAGGGACCTGAGCCCCCGCTGGGTTCAGGCGGCGACCGGCCTGCGGTAGTGCGCGTGGAGGCTGCTGCCCCACGGCAGGTAGTGCCGGCACAGTCCGGCCCGGTACAGGAAGGTCACGCACTCGGTCCATAGACGGCCGGGCTTGGAGGGACGACGCCCCAGGAGATGTTCCAGGTCGCCTTGCGTCCGGAGGCTCAGCCGCACCTGGACGCCCCGCAGCGGA
>VHCX01000156.1 GCA_016871615.1 Verrucomicrobiota bacterium | reverse complement strand
GGTCCAGGTGGTCGATCCCTCGAAGCCCGAGGGAGCTGTGGTCAGCGAGCTGGCCCTCGGCCAGACGGTGATCGGGACGCCGTCCCTGGCGGCCGGCTCGCTCTTCGTCCGCAGCGACGCCAAGCTGGTGCGCCTCGGAGGGAGCGGTCTCCGGTGAACGACTCGGTGAACGGCTCGGGGCTTTCCATCGTCCCCCGTTTCGGCGAGCCTCCGGACCATGAACCCCCGCGCCTGGTGGTGGATCGTCCTGGTGTGCCTCGTCGGTTGTGCCACGTCCGGTGAGCGTCCCGGGACCGCCTCGACCATGACCTTGCACCTGCGTTCCCGGACCGCCGGTCCGGGCGGAGCCTCGGTGGCCACCGAGCGCGTGGAGTCGTGGGATCCCCGGCGCACGGCCATCATCGTCTGCGACGTCTGGGACGACCACTGGTGCAAGAGCGCCTCGGCCCGGGTCGGGGAGCTCATTGAACCGCTGAACCGGACCCTGGACGCGGCCCGGAAACGGGGCGTGTTCATCCTCCATGCCCCGAGCAGCGTGAGCGCCTTCTACCAGGGCACGCCGGCCCGCGAATTGGCCCGGCGGGCCCCGCATGCGCCGACACCCCGGCCCCTGGCCACCGCCGAACGCTGGGGCACCCGCTGGTGCTGGCCGGACGCGTCCCGCGAAGGGGTGCTTCCGATCGACGACTCCGACATGGGGTGCTCCTGCACCGGCACCAAGTGCACCATCCGCGAGGCGTGGACCCGGCAGCATCCCGGCCTGCGCATCGAGCCGGGCGACGCCCTGACCGACGACGGCCAGGAGACCTGGAACCTGCTGGCCGAACGCGGCATCGACCACGTCATCCTCTGCGGCGTCCACCTCAACATGTGCGTGCTCGGGCGCCCTTTCGCCATCCGGCAGATGGTCCGCATGGGCAAGCAGGTGGCGCTCATCCGGGACCTCACCGACACCATGTACAACCCGGAGCGCCCGCCGGGGGTGGACCACTTCACCGGGACCGACCGGGTGGTGGCGCATGTCGAGCGCTACTGGTGCCCCTCCTTCACCAGCGCGGACCTGACCGGCGGGTCTCCATTCCAGTTCCGGGAGGACCGCCGCTGATCCTCCGCCGGGGCCGCAGGGCACCGGCCTTGAGACTTCGCCCATCGACGACCCTCCGACCGCCCCATGGCCCAGACCGTCCGATGCCTGTTGTGCCGTCATGACCAGACGACCGTGGTCGACGCGCTGACCCCCGATGAGATCGGGAAATTGTGGGCCTACTTCGGCGTGACCCTGGGCCCCGAGGCCCTGGTGTCCTTCCAGGGCGCGGATCGGGTGACCGAGCATCGCTGCCTGGC
This sequence comes from Verrucomicrobiota bacterium, assembly GCA_016871615.1. Classification (GTDB taxonomy): domain Bacteria; phylum Verrucomicrobiota; class Verrucomicrobiia; order Limisphaerales; family UBA9464; genus SXXZ01. The sequence continues at coordinate 1,546 of VHCX01000156.1, read as the reverse complement.
CTGCGGGTTCGAGTTCTTCGACCCGGTGCTGCCGGGCAACGGGGCGTTCTATGCCGACCTCCAATCCCAGGTCGCCCGCTACTACCCGCCCGACAGCCCGTCGTTCCTCCACGCCATCGACCTGGCCTCCCGGGCCGGCAGCCGCGACTGCCTGGACCTGGGTTGCGGGGATGGGGGCTTCCTGGATCTTGCGCGGTCCCGCGGCCTTGAGACCCATGGCCTGGATCTCAATCCCAAGGCCGTGGCCGCGGCCCGGGCCAAGGGGCATGACGTCCATGCCTCGACGGCCGACGAGTACGCCCGGTCGCATGCCGATCGACGCTTCTCGCTGGTGACCGCCTTCGAGGTGATGGAGCACGTGCCCGACCCGGTGGCCTTCTTCCGGGATGCGACCCGTCTCGTGGCGCCGGGAGGGTATCTCGTCGTGTCGGTGCCCAACGGACGGGGCATCTACCGGTGGTGGACCCTCGAGCCCTGCCAGTGGCCGCCGCACCACATCACCCACTGGCGTCGGGCCGACCTCGAGCGCCTCGGGCGGCAGCACGGCCTGGAGGCGGTCTGGTTGGGTGCCGATCCGCTGCGGGGCGTCCAGGTGCGGCTGAGCCTCCGGACGCAAGGCGACCTGGAACATCTCCTGGGGCGTCGTCCCTCCAAGCCCGGCCGGCTGTGGACCGAGTGCGTGACCTTCCTGTACCGGGCCGGACTGTGCCGGCACTACCTGCCGTGGGGCAGCAGCCTCCACGCGCACTACCGCAGGCCGGTCGCCGCCTGAACCCAGCGGGGGCTCAGGTCCCTGGACCGGAGGCGGTGGCCGTCCGGCCCGACCAACGGCGGCGCAGATCCAACAGCCGCCGGGTGGCGGCGAACGACAGCCAATCGGTGCCGGGTGGCCGTCGCGGCAACGGTCGGCGGGGAAGGGGAGGCATGGCCGCGACTTGCCGGGCGAATTGCGCGACGCTGGCCCGGTAGGCGGAGGCGGCGTGACCGGCGACCCGTTCGATGGATCGCCGTCGACATTCGGCGACCTGATCCGCGGGCCAATGGACCATCCGTCCGACGAGCGCCGAGAGCGCCTCGAGGTCGCCGGCGGGGTAGGCCAGTTCGGGCCGCACGTCCGCGGCGTACCGGTCGCCGCCACTGCCGATGGCCGGATGGATCGGGACCACCCCGGCCGCCATGGCCTCGAGCAGCGCGATGGGCGTGCCCTCGTAGTCGCTCACGAAGAGCAGCGCGTCCCAGCCCGACAGGAGATTCCAGTACTCGGCCCCCGACCGGCGCCCGTGGAAGAGGACGCGGGCTCGATCCGGCAGGCGCGCCTCGAGCCAGGAACGCTCCGGGCCGTCCCCGAGGAACTCGAGCCGGTAGTCGATCCGGGCCGCCTCCAGCCGGGTCACCAGGTCGGGAATCCGGTCGACCCGCTTCTGCTCATGGGCCAGTCGTCCGCAGAACCCAAGGCGGAACGGAGAGCCCCAGGGGCGGGCAGGGGACGGCAGGACCGAGGGCGGGTCGATGGGATAGAGCACCCTCAGCAATCGCCCGGCCGGAA
>VHCX01000155.1 GCA_016871615.1 Verrucomicrobiota bacterium | reverse complement strand
GGTCGTCGGGAAAGGGGCCCCAGCGCAGGATGCCCGACTGGGCGTCCCACCGGCCCTCGTCGGAGGCGGCCGCGACGGACGCCCCGGGACCGAGGCGGACCTCGAGGGCGTGGCAGCGCGTGTTCTGCGCGGGACCGACATGGACGACGAGGCCCACCCGGGATGCCTCCATGGGCCGCACGTCGAGCAGCAGGTAGGAATCGGCCAACCGCCCGGGCGTGCCGTTGGGACCCGGAGTCGTCGCCGCTGGGCCCACCGCGCCCGGCAGGCCGTCGATCCGGTTGGCGGTACCGGGGGCGGTCGCCTCGGCCTCCATCCAGCCCATCGGCAGGCCCATCGACGGATCGAACTGGTAGGCTCCCCCGGAGCGCCACAGGAACCCGGCCCGGGTGAGGTGCCCGATCGGCACGACGGTCGCCCCGGGGTCACCCCAGGCCACGCCATGACGCCAGTGCTTGGCGTAGCCCATCCATTCGTCGTCCGAGATCCGCCGGTCGGCCGGGTTGTGGTCGGCCGGGTGCAGGTCGGCCGGGCGCAGGGGGCCTTCACCGGGTTCCACCGCCGGCAGGCCCACGATCGTCATCGTGTCGGACGCGGCCTTGATCCCCTGGGCGTCGTAGGCGGCCGCGTCGATGCGGATCCGGCCCTCGACCGAGACCTTCCAGACCAGCGTGTGCCCGATGGGGCTGCCCGGGTCCGGTGCCCGGAAGAATTCCCGGCGGGACTCGCCGATGGGTTTCCCATTGGCCCAGAACGCCACCCTCGGCAGGTAGCCCTTGGGGTCCACGGCCAACCAGCTCAGCGTGACCTCGGAGCCCACGCGAAGCGCCTGGCCCTGGGCCGGTGACCGGGGCTCAAGCGACGCCCCGGCCGGTTCCGTCGCGTCGGCGACGGTGACCTGCACCCAGGCTGCAGACGGATCGATGCGGTAGGACGGGTCATCCAGCAGCTTGAGGACCACGGTTTCCTCCGCTTCGACCAGGTCGTCGGGGCGGGCGATCACCAGCAGCTCCGCCTCCGTCTCGCCGGCGCCCAGCGTCAGGTCGCCATCCAGGAGGTCGACGTCCCCGCCGTTGTCGGCGCTCCCGCCCACGGCGTAGCGGATCCGGACCGGTTCGGCGGTGTCGCCCGAGCGTTGGAGGAGCAGGCGTCCGGGGCGGACCCGGATGCGCGGGTTGGGCTCGGAGGTGGCGGTCTGCTCCCCGACGATCCGCACCAGCGGCGCGCCCGGTGGCGCCTGTCGGATCGCATCCCGGATCATCACCCGGGTCTCGCCGGGGAGGCCGGGTTGGTAGTCGGACGGCTCGGCTCCGCCCCCCGTGCCCTCCGGACGCGGCGTCACGGCCAGATACAGGATCTCGTCCCCCTCGGCCTTGTCGTCGGCCACCGGCGCAAGCGCCAGCTTGGCCACCGCGGTTCCGGCCGGGATGACCACGCTGCGAAGCCAGGGCCCGAGGGATGGGTCGTCGACCGACTCGGGCTTCAGGCCGCCGGCCACGACCGCCACATCGGTGGCCCAATCGGCGGACCCGCCTGCCTTGAAGTAGATCCGCAGCGGCCGGGAGAGGTCGCCCGTGCGGCAGAATTCCACCGTCATCAGGTCGCCCGGATCGGACTCGACGGCCACCGGGTCGAGGGCGGTGAGGGTCACGGTGGCGTCGCCGCCCGCGGGAGGATTGGGCGGGATGATGGGGATGACGGGCGGGTCTACGGGCGGGACGACGGGCGGGACGACGGGCGGGGTTGGGTCGCCGATCACGACCCGGATCGGTTCCGACTGGGCCACCGTAAGTCCGCCCCGGAGTCCCCGTGCCGCGAGCACCCGGATGCCCGGGGTGGGTTTTTCCCAGACGACCCGGTGCGGCACCTTGAGGCCGATCACCGTCGCGAACAGGTCGCCACTCCGGTCCGATCTCGCCACCACCTCGCCGTCGGCGAGGAACTCGACCACGGTGATCGGCCCGCCCTGGGGGTCCACCGCCACGGCCTCGAGGGTCAGCGGGGCCATCGGCCATCGGGTGCCGGAGGCCGGTGCCGTGAAGAAGATCGCCGGAGCGCCGGGCCTAGGCGCCTGCGCCCGCAGGATATCCAGGGACGGAGTGGCGAGCAGAAGCAGAATCAGGAACCCCTTCAGGAACCCCTTCAGGACACGGTGGATCTTCATGGCCAAGCGGGAGCGGGATCGAAACCGATTTGGCGAGGATAGGCGGACGGAGGGCTTCGGCAAGAGGCCATCCGGGGGTGGTTCCGGGCCTTGAATCCGCAGGTCGGCGTGGGCTTGGCGGCCGGCCGTTTCGTCATTTCCGCCCCAGGTCGAGGCACTTCCAGCGCCCCGTGTCCCGCAACCCGTCGCGCAGGTACAGGCGCCCGCCGGCGAGCGCCGGATTGCACCAGTTCACTCCCGCCACCTGCGCCCGGCCCAGTTCCCGCGCGGCCGCGCCTCCGGTGTCGAAGAGCAGCAGTTCGCCCCCGTCGGTGAGCATCAGCACGCGCGCGTCCCCGGCGGCGATGAAGCCCGCGTGGGCCTTGTCGGCGGCGCTGGTGATCCAGCCCGTCTGCGTCCAGCGCACCGTGCCGTCGTCGCGCCCGATGCACACGACCTCGCGCTGCGGTCCCAGGCCCACGATGCGGTCGCCCACCACGATCGGGCATGAGAAGTTGGGGGCGGCCTCCTTGGAGTTCCAGGCCTCGGACACCGACCACCGGTCGCCCTCACGGCGGACCTGCAGGCACAGCAGACCCGTCTGGTGCGACCCGAGGATGACCCGGTCGGCCAGGAGCAACGGGGTCATGACGTGCCGCGAGAAGGCCGTCTTGAGCGGATGTCGCCACAGGACACGGCCGGTCTGGGCCTCGAAACCCACGGCCGCCTCGGCCATGAAGTCCACCACCTGTCGCACTCCGCCGAGGGTCCCCACCATCGGCGCGGCGTAGCCGGCGACCTCGTTGCCCGACTTCCAGCGGACCTTTCCGGTGGCCGGATCCAAGGCGACCAGGCCCGCGCCGTGGGTGGATCCCGCCGACGCCCACAACCAGCCCGGTTCCACCCAGGGCGACCCGTTGTTGCCGTGGCGCATGGCCCCCTGGCTGTTGCCCT
>VHCX01000154.1 GCA_016871615.1 Verrucomicrobiota bacterium | reverse complement strand
CACAGGCTCACAGGCTTATAGGGCTCACAAGGGTTGATGGGATTGCCCGCGCCGACGATTCGGCTGGCGTTGATCATTTGCGCGGCGGCCCGGTTCCGGCCTACCGTAACGGGACTTCGATGACGACGGCCTCCTCCCCCTTTTTCCGGCGACTCCTGATGGTGTCCACGGCCTTGGCCTTTGGTGGCATGCTGGCGTCGCTCGGCGTGGCAGGTCGCGACGCCAACGGGCTGAGATTCTCGTTCCACTGGTCGGTGCCGGTGCTCTTCGCGGCAGGCGCCGGCGCCGCGGTGGCGTTCTGGCAACTCATCTTTCGCCTTGATTCAGGCGGCAGCGATCAGCTGCGCGGCCGACTTAAGCTGGCGGCCGGGGTGTTGATCCTGGTGGCGGTGGGCTGCTTTCTGTTCCCGCTGAGGCTGGTAAGCCCCGACAAACGGCTCGAGGTGATCCTCGGCATGGGCTTTGCGGTGGTCGTGCTTTCGGGCGTCGGATGGCTGATCTACCAGACCATCCGCTGGGTGGAAGACGCGAGCCGGGCCGAAGAGGAACGCTCCGAGGACCGCTGAACCAGACGATGGGTTGCGGCCGGCGTCTGGACCGCAGGCCGGAACAGGCCGAAAGGGATTGCGATCGTGGTAAGGGGCGTCGGGGTGTTCAGTCCACGGGGGCTGGCCCCTTTGGTTCAACGGCACATCCTTCCCGGGACAAGGATCGTTGTCGGCCACCCGTCGGCCCTTCGCGGCAAATGGCGTCGCGGTGACTCGGGGTCCTATGGCGATCAGGGATCGGTGCGATGCCCACCGTCTTCACCCTCCAGCCACAGGCCGGCAAACCGCTCCAGATCCTTCAGCGCGGTCTGCGGGTCGGTGGTCAGCGGCTTTGAAAACCGCAGGTACTGCTTTCGGGCATTCTGGGTGAACGGTTGCTGGATGAGGCGCCGAAGACTTACCCACCGAGCGGTCGCATAACCCCAGGCTTGTTGAACGTAGGACAAGATCGACGCCGATTCCGTAGTCATGTCGGGCCCTGCGTGGAAAAGGTAAGAATCCCACCGCCCATCCAAACAGGCCGCCCACAGCGTGATTTCCGGCGTGGGCAACTCAGGATGCTGCAAGACGCGGCACTGGAAGGGAATCGATTGCCCCGCCACGTGCAGGGCCAGTTGATCCGGTTCGCCGGTTCGAACCGTCCGGAACCCGGCACCAACCCAGCAAATCTCAGGCGTGTGACCGAACACGTTGCCGCCGGTCCCCTGCCCCGGATCCCAAGCGGCACTGAACACCGACACGCGGTTCGATTGGGCGTCGAAGAAGTGGCCGTTGAACAGGTTGGTGGTGGCCAAGGTCTCGGGCACGGCCGTGCCCAGCATCACGGGCTGGAAATGGTACCCTGGAATCCGGTCGCGGGCCCGCAGGAACACCCGCCCCTCGGGAACCGGCCTCGGCCACCGAACCCACACCGCCGTGCCCACCACCGCCAGCGCGAACAGACCCAGCGATATCAGGTCCCAGCGCAGGCGTTGACGCCGGGGGACGAGTCGATGCGGCCGTGCCATGGGACGAGACATGCGCGAACCCACCTCAATGGTCGAGGAGAAGTTCCGACCGAAGGGGGAGGCGATCCGCGCGGATGCATGAAGCGTTCCGGATGGCATGCGAAGGGCGCCCGGGTTCGTTTGCTCCTCAGGTCGAGGCGCTCCGGGGGGTAAGGCACGTTCTCTGAAAAGGCCGGCAGGTTCGGTTCCATGGATCGGAACCCGGTCCGAAAGAACCCATCCCACCGTGAGACTTGCGGGCCGGGTTTCGGTGGGATCGGGGCGCATGCTCCACCCTGAGCGACGCTGCAGGGTTCGAACGGCCGCAGGCAGGTTGACCGAACACCTTGGGTCGCAGCCTTGAGAACCCCTGAGTACAGGCCTTGGAGATCAGGTTGTGTCCAGCATGGGGATCATCTGTCCACGTTGTGTAGGAGTGGCCCCTTTTGTGTCAATAGTGAGGACCGACCCCATGGGGCGTGGGGCTTCCCTCGGAGGCGGGATTGGCGCAGCATGGAGGCATGACTTTTCCCCGACGGGTTCGTTTGCTCCTGGGCCTCTTGACCATGACTTCGTTGCTGCACGCTGCCGACCTGCGGATCGGCCTCATCGGACTGGACACGTCGCATGCGACGGCGTTCACGGAGATCCTCAACCATTCGCAGGCCAAGGATCATGTGGCCGGGGCCAAGGTGGTGGCGGCGTTCAAGGGCGGCAGCCCGGACATCGAGTCGAGCATCACGCGCGTGGAGGGCTACACGGCCACCCTGCGGGACAAGCACGGGGTGCGGATCGTGGACTCGATCGAGGAACTCTGCACGCAAGTCGATGCGGTGATGCTGCTGAGCGTCGACGGACGGCCGCACCTACCGCAGGCCAGGCCCGTGCTGGCCGCCCACAAGCCGTTGTACATCGACAAGCCGATGGCCGGCACCCTGCGGGACGTGCACACGCTGGCCCGACTCGCGGCCGAGTCCAAGACGCCGTTCTTCAGTTCCTCGTCGCTGCGCTTCGCCAAGTCGAGCCAGGCCGTTCGGAAGGGTTCGGTCGGCACGGTGACCAACGCGTGGTGCGGCAGCCCCGCCAGCCTGGAGAAGACCCATCCGGACCTGTTTTGGTACGGGGTGCACGGGTGCGAGTCGCTCTTCACGGTGATGGGCCGGGGCTGCGAGTCGGTCCGCCGCGGCACGACCGCCGAGGGCAAGATCGAGGTGGTGGGCACCTGGAAGGGCGGGCGCACCGGGACCTTCCGGGAGATCGAGGGCTACAAGGGCCAGGCGCAGGGAACCCAAGGCACGGCCGAGGTCGGGGCCTTCGACGGGTACGCCCCCCTGGTGGCCGAGGCCGTGAGGTTCTTTCAGACAAAGGTGTCCCCGGTGCCCATCGAGGAGACCCTTGAACTCTTCGCCTTCATGGAGGCGGCCGACGAGAGCAGGCGGCGAGGCGGCACCGAGGTGAAGCTCTCCGAGGTGATCGAGAAGGCGACCCGACCCTGAGCCGTCCATCAGCCCGGTCCATTTTCGAGGCGAACCCCAACTCGGGAGGGTTGGCGGATTGGCCGGGCGATCGGCCACT
>VHCX01000153.1 GCA_016871615.1 Verrucomicrobiota bacterium | reverse complement strand
CTTGCCCTCGGGCTGCCCGTCGAAGCCGATGATCAGGATCTGGGTCTTGCCAGCCTTCTCCAGCGCCGCGCGCGCCCCGAGGGCCGCCGGGTCGTTGATGGCGAAAATGCCGCGCAGGTCGGGGTGTGCCTGCACGGCATCCTCGGCGGCCTTGTAGCCCAGGTCCTTGGCCCCGCCGCTCTCCAGTTCGGTGACCACGTCGATCCGGCCCTTGCCCGACGCGTTGTGGGCCCGGACGACCTCCAGGAAGCCCTTCACGCGCAACTGGCACGACTCGGCCTGCTTGAAGTGCAGCACCGCCACCTTGCCGCCGGCCTCGCCAAGGGCCTCGATCATGGCCCGGCCCGCCTCGCGCCCACCGCCCTCGTTGTCGGTGGCGATCTGGGTGACGATCTTCACACCGGGCTCGTTGCAGGGGATGTCCACGGTGAAGACCGGGATGCCGGCGGCATTGGCCTCCCGGATCACCGGAAGGATCGACTTGGAATCGCAGGGGCTGAGCACGATGGCGCTGACCTTCTTGACGATGAAGTCCTTGATCTGGTTGCCCTGCTTGGCGACGTCCTTGTCGCCGCTGACCACGAGGGTCTGGTAGCCGTGCTTCTTTCCCTCGGAGGTGATGTGGTCGCCGATGACCTTGAAGAAGGGGTTGTCGAGCGTGAGCAGCGAGACGCCGATGAGGCCCTGGGCGTTGGCGGGCGGGGCGGATGTTCCGGTCGATCCGGAGGGCTGGTCGCCGCAGCCTCCGACCAGGGCGACGAGGATTCCGGTGAGGAGGAGACGGCGCAGGGGGTTCATGGCAGGTGTCAGGTGGGATGGGATCGGGTTTCGGGAAGACGGTCGAGGCTCGTCCGGGGTTCAAAGCGTGCCGGTCTTGAGAAACTCATGGCGCACCGGGGTCGTCACGCGCTGCCCCGAGGCGGAGACGAAGGTGGCGGTGCCGGGGGCGAACTCGACCCGCTGCACCCCATCGAAGCCGGCGGGCACCCGGGCCACGCCCTGGAGGTAGTTCACGGCGGTCGGGCGATCCGGGCTCAGGGCGACCGAGGTCGCCACGCCGTCGCGGGAGAGCCCATTGTCGGCGGTGGAGGCGGCGAGGCCGTCGGCGAAGAAGGCCGTGACGTCCTCCAGGCCGAGGCAGTGGTTGCGGCCATTCCAAGGATGCCCATGCCGGCCGTGGTTCTCGATCCAGAACACGGTGCTGTTGAGCACGGCCGGGTCCTTGAGCGCGAACCAGAGGTATCCCCGGTCGGTGAAGGTCGCGGTGGTCCAGGCCGGGCCGCCAGTCTTCTCCCACGGCTCGTTGACGCATTGCACCAGGTCCGCGTGGCCGAAACGGGCGGGCAGGCGCGTGAGGTCGGCATCTGGAGTCCCTTTCCAGGCGACGGGGACCCGGGCCAGGTCGGTCCAGCGCGCGCCCGGCAGCAGCGACTGGTACTCACGCTGGCGGGGATCGCTGAAGAGGGATGGACAGGTCATGCCCCAGCGCAGGGGGCTGGTGGCGACGCGCACGGAGCCTTCGGTCTCGGGCATGGCCAGCGTGGCATGGTGCCCCAGCGGCATCCGCCCGGAGTATCCGGCCAGGAGGTGGCGCGAGTAGACGACGTTGTGCCCATCGACGAGCGAGATCTCCTTGGTGATCTTCCCGCGCCGCACGCGGGTCTCGGCGGTGAGCGTGGTGACGCCGCCCGAGCGCCGGGTGCCAACCAGGCGCCACGGCTCGCCCACGATCTCGCCATGGGGCGGGTGCTTCTCGCCGGCGACCGCCTCGGCATTGCCGCCGAAGGGCGCGCAGAAGAAGTCGCCGCGCAGGGGCCCGAGCACCGGCGCCGGCATGGCCGAGGGTTTCTCGTCCTGCCATGGCGAGACGTGGTAAGGCCTCACCGGACGGTCGGAGTCGCGGAAGAAGGTGACCGGGGCCATGTGCCCCCCGACCCGCGTCAACGCCACCTCGACCTGCGGCGTGGCGACGATCCAACTGGGCTGGGAATGGACCGTGCGTTTCGGGGTGGCGACCTCGGCGGCGAGAAGGCTCGACGAGGACAAGAGGAAAAGGGCCAGGGCGGCACGAAGCGACGGGGCGGGAGTCATGGTGTGGACGGGGTGTGTCCCTCGTCATGCCCCTGTCGGAGGGTCTCCGTCAATCCCGGGGCCGCACCGATCCTCGGAAATCCCCGCGGGCGCCCTCGCGGATGCCACCGTCCCCGGAGGATTGGGGTGGCTGGGAGGTTGCGTCCGCCCCGCAATCGGGCCAGCCTAATACTACATCTTACCCGTTATGCCCCTGCCCAAGCGCCTCCTCGCGGCCCTGGCCGCCGCCCTGACCTGCTCCTCCACCCTGTCCGCCGCGGTGAACCTCCCGCCGGGCTTCGCCATCGAGACGATCGCCGGCTCGGAGGCCGTCAGTGAACCCATGGAACTGGCCTTCGCCCCGGACGGCGCGGCCTGGGTGACGGGGCGTGCCGGCCAGGTCTGGCGCATCGACGCCACCACTCGGGCGGTGCAGCCGGTGGGATCGGTGCCGACGGAGGTCAGCGGCGACCGTGGCCTGCACGGCATCGCCTTCCACCCGGACTTCCCGAAGACCCCGCACGTGTTCCTGGCCTACCACCTCACCAACGCGCCGCAGGGCAAGTATGTGGCCCGCGTGGCCCGCTGGACCGTGACCGGGACCGGGGCCGCCTCGCGCCTCGACCCGACCAGCGAGAAGGCACTGGTGGACTGGGAGGGCGACCAGGCCGGTCAGCACGTGGGCGGCGCCCTGCTGGCCCACCCCACCGAGCGCGTGCTCTACGTCACCACCGGCGAGAACAACCAAAACGCCAACCTGCGCAAGTACTGCGACGATCCCGAGAACAAGGCCCAGGCCCTGGGCGACGTGCGCGGCAAGGTGCTGCGCATCGGGTTCGATGGCTCGGTGCCCAAGGACAACCCGCATGTGAAGACCGCCGGGGCCGACCCACGTGTCTTCACCCGGGGCCACCGTCAACCGTGGTCGCTCTCCTACGACGCCCCCACCCGGCTGATCCTGGTGGCCGAGAACGGTGGTGACCTGAACGACGACCACGACGAGATCAACCGCATCGTGCCGAGCGCCAACTTCGGGTGGCCGAAGGTCTTCGGGCCGGGCCTGCAGACCCTCACCCGCACCAACCGCGTGGAAGGCTTCACCGATCCCTGGTTCCACTACCCCCGCAACACCGGTGCTTCCTGCGTGGGGGCCCTGATCTAT
>VHCX01000152.1 GCA_016871615.1 Verrucomicrobiota bacterium | reverse complement strand
CCTGTCCCGGAGCTTCATGGTCGGCGACAAGTGGGCCGACGTGGAGGCGGGCCGCAACGCCGGCTGCCTGCGGAGCCTGCTGGTCCGGACCGGCTACGGCGCGGAAACGGAACGCAAACAGGCCGCCCACCTCGGGCAGACGGTCGTGGTCGACGATCTTCCCGCGGCGGCGGCCTGGATCCTGGCCGAGCAGGCCGCAGGTCGTTGACCCCGGCCTACGTCGACTCCCTTCCTGCCTTTCGACCTACTTGGACTCCTCGCGATCCGCCACCCAGGTTGTGGCCTGCTGGAGCAGGCGCTGATAGGCCGGATGACTGTGGGCCTGTCCGTCATGGCCCAAGGTGATGCAGGCCAGACGTCCCCTCCCCATCTGGCTCACCCAGGCCACCGGAAACACGCGTCCGTCGTCCGGCGACTTGCCCGTGGCCAGCACCTTGCGGGCGATGCCCTGGTCATCCCGGACGTCGTGGTAGAGCTCGTCGGTGATCCTGAACGAGGCCGGCAGGCCGGCGGAGACCGGGGACTGGACGTCCGACAGGACCGTCACCTCGAACTCTCCGTAGCGGTCGTGGCTCCTCGAACCGCCACCGACCAGCTGGCGGTTGTACTCGGGCCAATCCGCCCAGTTGTACCACAGCGCCGGGTGGACCAGCAGGAGCCCCTTCCCCGTCTTCACGTGATCGAAGATCGCCTGTCGCGACTCCGGTCGGCCGATCGGCTTGTTGTTCGCAAGGTAGATCACGTCGCAGTGTGGTGCGGCATCGGCGATGTCGGCCGTGTTCTCGGTGTAGACCACGACGGACTTGGGCAGCTTCCGAAGAACCTCGAGATCCTCGAGGTTAAACCAACGCTGGAAGTCATGGCTGCTGCCGCCGCCCACGACAAGGATACGGAGGCTGCCGGGAGCGGCCTTCGACAGGACTTCCGCGGCGTCGGCACCGGTCTTGTGGGCTGCGGCCCCCTTGGCAGGGGTCGCCGACCGCGGCCCGTTCTCGGCGGTGATGGCGAAGAGGGTGGGAGCCACCTCATTACCGAAGCTCTGAAGCGTGATCCGGTCGATCACGTTCGTCCCCTGCACCTCCGCGCTGTGCCACCGGATCTGTCCGCGCCGGGTCCACTGGGGCAGTCCTTTCGACTTTGGCACGTCGAACTGACCGATGTAGTCCGCAATCTCCTGTCCGTTCCGGAACAGGAGCTCCTCGTTGGCCCCTCCGGCGAAGTGGAGGGTGACCTTGAGCACGGGCAGATGGTCGTCGCCGACGGCGGGGTATCCCCAGCCCGCAACGCCGCCAAGGAAGTGCAGTCGACTGGCCGCCACCCCCACCTTGGCCTCGACCCGCTTGGGCAGGTTCTTCCGAGACCACGCATTGGGCGCACCACCGCGCAGCACCACCACGTTGGCCACGGCCTTGGTCGGGCTGACGACCGTGAAGGGGACATCATCGACCCGCTTCAGGCCGTAGCTCCGGAACGTGACCGTCTCATCGATCACCTCGGGTTCGTTGTAGAGACCGCGGCCACTGTTGGCCGTGAAGGCACTGGTGAGATCGATCATTCGGAACCGGTTCTCGTCGGCACACAGATAGGCCAGGAGATCCCGCAGGCCCTCGGCCCCCAGCTGCTCGAAGCCCTCCGGCATCAGGGACCGACCCGAACTCGAGCGCGATTTGATGTCGGCCTTCCTGAGCGTGTAGTCGCCCGTGGCATTGCGAAGGACCACCTCCTGGGCGTTCTCGCGGTCGACGATCCCGTCGTAGGCCTGGTCGTCACGGTTCTCGATGAGCGTCGACACGAAGTTGGGCTCCACGAGTCGGTTGGGGTCGATGATGTGGACCAGAAGTTCCTCGGGTCCATGGGCGCCCATCCCGGTCAGGTTCGGGGCGAGATTACGACCCTCGGTCTTGAAGACATGGCAGCCGGCGCAGTTGGCGATGTAGACCTTCCTGCCGTTCTCGATGTTGCCGGCCTTGTGGATTTCCGGGGTCAGCTGGGCGATGAGGGCTTCCTTCTGCTTGGCCTCGGGACCCTTCAGCTCCTCGATCACCGCGGTGGCCCGCTTGGCGACGGCGGCATCGGGATGGGTGCGAAGCCGATGCTGGCGGGCCGGCCCAAGCTGGAGCAGGTCCACCTGCTTCGCGGCGATGAGGTCGAGGAATGCCGCGGTGGCATCGGCACGCTTCACGACCTGTCCGAACGCCGGTTCAACGAGCTCGGGAGACAGCTTGTGGAAAGCCTTCACAAGAGCCAGGGCGGTGTCGGGCTGGGAGCCGAGCGCGTCGACAAGTCGCTTCTGGAGGGCGCTTCCGGTGTTCCCTCCCAGCAGGGCCACGACCGAGGGTACGATGGACGGATCGACCGCGCGGACCCCGATCAGGTTCACCGCGATCTGACCCCGGGCCTCGTCGCTGAGCGAGGCGTCGGCGAGCTGCTTTTCCGCCCGAACAACCGCCGGCTTCACCGAGGCGGCCAGTTCGCTGTTGGCATCCCATCGGGCAACCAGCGGAAGCGCGGATCCCGCGGTGCGCTCCGAGGCCAGGAGGGTCTTCAGTCCGGCCAGAAGCGGGGCCCCGGCGGCGGGCTTGGCCCCCGATTTCAGGTTGGCGGCGAAGCTGGCGAGCGCGATCGGCTTGAGGGCATCGGCGCCAGAAGGAGCGCCCGCGACCAGAGCGACAAAGCGGGACGCCCTGTCGCCGTCCGTCTGCTGGGCCGCAAGACGGGCCAGGTGCGGCACGTAGCCGGCGACAAACGCCGGATCCCTCGACTCGAACGCGGCCTGCAGGAACAGCAGCGGATCCGCGGCGGCGGCACCGACCGCGGCCGACTCCAGCCACGGGTCCTTGAGACCCGGCCAGGCAGCCACGACCGCATCGGCGCTCTGCCGCGACGGCGGCAGGCCACCCAGGGCGACGAGGGCATTCAGGCGAGCCCGGCCGTCCGGATCCGCCAGCAGCGCCTGGATCGCCTTCACGGCGTCGGCGCCGATCTTGGGCTGCTCGACCGCCACGCGGGCGGCGTTCTTGCGGACGGAGCCGTCCTTGTCCTTCAGCGCAGCCAGCAGGAGGCCGTCGTTGAGCCCGTGGAGGTTGTTGAGGGAGTAGAGCGCCTGGATCCGGGCGAAGCGGCTCGGATTGGACTTCAGCATGTCGGCGAGCGGATTGCCGACCTTCTTCGGCTGGGTCTCAAGAAGCAGTCGGTTCGCCGTGGAGCGGACCCATCCGTTGGGATGGGCCAGCATCCTGACGA
>VHCX01000151.1 GCA_016871615.1 Verrucomicrobiota bacterium | reverse complement strand
GGCCTCATCGACGGCGTGACCAACACCTGGGTGTCGCCGCAGAAGGCCACCGAAGACCCCGGCCTGGTGCTGCTTGCCGACCTGAACGTCGATTCGCCCGCCTACCAGCGCATCCTCGTGCCGCACACCGCACGGGGTCCCCGCATCGCCGACGACGAATACTTCGACGCCCATCCCGAGGCCTACGACCAGCGCCCCGCCGACCTCGGTGCCAAGGGAGGCAACGTGGGGCTGCTCGACGGATCGGTGCGATGGAAGGACATCCGCCAGATGAACCGCTACCGCGGCTCCCAGATCTGGGGGGCCGACGGGTGTTACGGCTACTGGTGAGGGCCGGGGCCCACCTTGGACGGACCTGAGCCCAACTGGGCCAGGCATGGGATCAGGCCGTCGTCCGCGGCGGCAATGGCCCCAGGTAGGGCGACACCGCCACGCCCCGGGTTCCAGTCTCCGCCCGGAAGATGCCTCCGGCCAGCGGCTGCCGCCTGCGCCCTTCGGCGTCGAGGTCCCGGCTGGCCGTCGTGATGAACAGCGCGCCGCCCTCGCCGAAACAGCACGAGGTGACCGCCTCGGCCGGGATGTCGATGCGCGCCAACCGCCGGCCGGTGCGCGGGTCGTGGCAGGCCACGCAGCCACCGCCCCACAGGGCAATCCACAGGTTCCCGTCGACATCCGAGCACATGCCGTCAGGGAACCCGTCGTCCAAGGTCACCACGGGGCGTCGCCGGGTGATCTCTCCGCCCTGGACATCGAAGGCCTCGACGCGGCGGGTCGGTGAATCGATGTAGTACATCGTGGCCCCGTCGGGCGACCACGCCAGGCCGTTGGAAATGCTCACGCCGTCCAGCACGCGTGTCGCGCCCGACCCGTCCACCCGGTACAGGGCGCCCTGCCCCGGAACCTCGCTGGTCGCCATGGTGCCGGCCCAGAGCCGTCCCTGCGGGTCGCACTTGGCGTCATTGAAACGGTTGCCCGGGCGATCGGGTTCCGGGCGGACCCGCCCCTCCCAGAGCCCCTCTTCCCAGAGCCCCTCCGCCCAGGTGCCGATCTCGCCGCCGACCCCCGCCAGGAAACCACCCGTGGCCCGCGGAACCACGAAGCCGACCCGCGACGCCAGCCGACAGCTCCGATCGGTGCCCGAGGCGACCTCCAGGGCGTGGATCTCGTGCCGCTCGATGTCCACCCACCAGAGCCGCCGGTCATGCCACACCGGCCCCTCGGCCAATACGGCCCGCGCCTCCAGGATGCATTCGGCCTTCATGACTCCACCACCTCACGCATCTTCTCGAGGCCGACCCGGGCGACCTCCGCAGGGTCCCGCGCCCACAGGTCCTCCCGGAAGAGTTCCAGGGACAGCACGCCCCCGAAGCCCGTGGCCCGAAGGCGCCGGCAATAGTCGCGCAGGTCGAGGATGCCATCGCCCGGAAGGACCCGGTCGCCGTCGCCCTGCAGGTCCCGGGGCACCGAGCCCGTGACGTCGTTGAAATGGGACACGGCGATCTGGTCGGCCCGCAGCCGGGACAGCGAGTCGAGGGAATCCCCTCCGCGGAAGAGATGGAACGGATCGACCACCGTCGTGCCGCCCCCGGCATGGGCCAGCACGGCGAGCGCATCGTCGATGCTCCGGTACTGCTCCACGAACCCGAGGAACTCGAAGGAGGGCTCCACCCCGACCGAACGCCCCAGACCGAGCAACTCGGCGTAGCGGCCCGCGCCGGTCACCAGGTCGGCCCGGCCGGCCGGGGGCGAACAGATCACATGCCGGGCGCCGATCTCCGCCGCCTCGGCCAACCGCCGCGCCACCACGTCCCGGACGGACGGCCACGCCGACGGCGCGCAGTCGAACCACCCCGCGACGTAGATCAGGCTCGGCACGACGAGCCCGGCGTCCGCGACGGCCCGACGGATCTCGCCGAGGCTGCCGCCGCCGGTCAGGTGGGCGTCGGTGTCGGCATACCACAGCTCGATCGCACGGTAGCCCGCGAGGGCGGCGATCCGGACCTGGTCGAGCACGGGCGTCCCCCGGACGGTGCTGGCGTTGAGGCCGTAGGAAAACGGGCTCATGACACGACGTTGACCGGGTTCCCCGCCAGGAAGGCCCGCACATTGGCCACGGTGGCGTCCATCAGGCGCGAGCGCGCCGCGTGGCTGGCCCAGGCGAGGTGGGGCGTGAGCAGGCAGTTGCGGGCCGTGAGCAGCGGATTGCCGGGGGCCGGCGGCTCCTGCGAGAGGACATCGAGACCGGCGCCAGCGAGGCGGCCCGCGTCGAGGGCCGCGGCCAGGGCGGCCTCGTCGACCAGCGGTCCCCGGGCGGTGTTGATGAGGAAGGCCGTCGGCTTCATCGAGGCGAGCCGCGCCGCATCCACCAGGCCCCGGGTCTCCGGCGTGAGCGGGCAATGAAGGCTGACCACGTCGCCTCGGGCGAAGATCTCGTCGATCCCCGCCTCCCTGACGTCGCCGGGCAGGGGTCGACGGCGGGAGGGCGTGGCGAGCACGCGCATCCCGAAGGCAGCCCCAATGCGGGCGACGGCCGAACCGATCTCGCCGAACCCGACGATCCCCAGGGTCAGCCCGTCGAGCTCGACCAGCCGGCCCTCCCAGAAGCACCAGTCGCGCGCCGAGGGCCAGCCCGACCCGCGGGCCGCGCGCGCGTGGTCGCCAACCCGCTGGGTCAGCTCCAGCAGCAGCGCGAAGACATGCTGCGCCACCGACATCGTCCCGTAGCCGGGGACGTTCGAGACGACGATCCCGCGCGCCCGGGCCGCCTCCAGGTCGACCACGTTGACCCCGGTCGCGGTGACCGCGATGAACCGCAGGTCCGCCAGGGCCGCGATCTGGGCCGCCCCGAGGAGCGCCTTGTTGGTGAGCACCACCCCCGCTCCGGCCGCCCGGGCGGCGACCTCCGCGGCGGGCGTGCGGGCGTGGATCTCACAGGGGCCCAGCGCCCGCAGTCCCTCCCACGAGAGGTCGCCCGGGTTCAGGGTATGGCCGTCGAGGACGCAGATCCTCGGGTTGGGGGGATTGTCCATGGGGCTTCCTCTAGTACTTGATGGCGGCCGTGCCGCCCCCCAGGCCCAACTCCCGCACGATCCCGCCGGCCGCCGAGAGCATGAGGCCCGCCTCGCTCGAGACGGCCACGAACCTCCAGCCCTCGGCGATGCGCCGCGCGGCCTGGGCGGCATCCGGCACATGCAGGCCCGGCGCCACCCCATGCCGGCGGGCCGCCGCCAGGATCGTCGCCAGGGCGTCGTTGAACCCGGGCAGACGGCTGTCGAAGGCCGGCATCGCCCCGAGGGAGGCATGCAGGTCGTTCGGGCCCACGAACACGG
>VHCX01000150.1 GCA_016871615.1 Verrucomicrobiota bacterium | reverse complement strand
GGTGAGGTGGAAAAGGGGGATCTGGATGGGTTGGCGGTGGACACCCATGGCCGGCGCATCCACGTGGAGTGGGATCCGGCCTCGCCGGTCACGCCACTGGGTCAACTGGTCTTCTTCAGCCACACCTGGCGACTGCGGGCCTTTTCAGTCAATGGGTTGAGCGATGTCCACTGCGTTTCTCCAGTCCGAACGCTCCCACCCTGACCAACCTTTTGGGGACGATCACCCTTTCGGTGCCGGCCGGTCAGTTCCGCTACGCACACAACACCGGTTTGCGCGCCGACACGGTCAATCCGGTCGGGTTGGGGATGAGCAAGGTGTGCAGCGAGGACAGCGTGTGACGCGCCTTTGCCGGAGCCGATGCGGAGGCCTGCGCACGCTGGCAGATCGAGGCTTTGACCAAGACCTGGCTGCCGGCCTTGCGCCACCCTTGGGTGCTGGATCTGGATGTGACGGTCAAGCCGCTCTTCGGTCATCAAGACGGGGCCGAGCTTGGCTACAACCCCCACAAGCCAGGCCGACCGAGCCACGCCTACCACACCCTGATGATCCGCCATCTGAGGCTGGTGTTCGACGTGGAGTTGCATCCGGGCAAGGAGCATGCGGCGGGTCATGGGCGCTCGAACCTGTGGCGGCTGTGGGAGGGCCTGCCGGCGAAATGCAGGCCGGCATTGCTCTGCGGGGATGCCGCCTACGGGCAGGAGGCGTTGCTGGCGGACTGCGAGGCACGAGGGCAGAAGTACCTCTTTCGCCAGCGACAGACCCAGGGGGTCAAGCAGTTGATCCGGGCCTTGGAGGCCAAGGGCGGGTGGCGATCGACGATCCATCGGTGGGAGGCCCTTGAGGGCACCCTGCGGCTGAGCGGATGGAGCCGAAACCGGCGCATCGTGGTGCTGCGGCGGACGAAGGTTGCCGAAGGCCGAAGGCCCACGGCTCTGGCCGGTCCGGAGCAGAAGCACCCGCCTGAACTGATTTCCGAAGCCCAGGCCCCCAGCCACGAGCACCAGATCCTGGTGACGAACCTGACGTTGGAAGCGCTGAGCCTTGCGGACCTGTACCGGCAGAGGGCCGACAGCGAGAACGCCTACGACGAACTCAAGAACCAGTGGGGCTGGGACGGGTTCATGTCGAAAGACCTGCTGCGGTGCCAGGTGGCGGCGCGGAACGTCGCGCTGGTGTACAACTGGTGGAAACTGTTCGTGTCCTGCGCCGATCCGGTGCGGGGTCGGGAGGCCATCACGAGCAGGCCATTGTTCTTGAGCGCGGTGGGTCGCATGACCCAGAGCGGGAGGCAACTGCGACGGACGTTGACCAGCACCCACGGTGAGGCCGCCCGAGCACGGGATCTCTTGACCAACCTGAGCCTGTTCCTGAGCGGGTTGAAGAATACTGCGGAGCCGTTGGGCCCGGAGGGTTGTTGGGAGCGGATTTGGGCGAGGATCCTCCAGCCTTACCTACGTCCTCGGGCATGGATACCGGCCAGAAGCGGGTGATCCGACCACTTCAGCCCTCAACCAAGGCCTCGGACGGCCTGAAAACCTCCAACCAACCGCCGCTCACAGCGCCGGCAACGACGGAGCATTGGCGTCAACGGCCGGATTTAGGTTCAATCATGAAGACCCCATGGGCGATTTCTGCTGTCGCGCGGGGCGGATTGACGGTTCGATCGCGGGGTGGCGGTTCACTTCACGATTCTGGGCAGCGGATCCGGCGGCAATTGTGCCTACCTCGAGGTCGGAGAAACTCGCCTGCTCATCGATGCGGGCTTCAGCGCCAAGCAAATCCGGGAACGGCTGGCGTCCATCGGCCGGGTTCCGGAAGGACTCACCGGAATCCTCGTCACGCACGAGCACGGCGACCACATCAAGGGGCTCGGCACCTTGGCAGAAAAGACCGGCACGCGCATCTACGCCAACCGCTTCACCCACGAGGCCATCCGGCAGGAATTCTCCGGGGTGCGCTTCGAGGCGGCAACCTTCGAAACGGGGACCACCTTCGCGTTGGGAGAGGTCGAGGTCCGCACCTTCAGCGTGCCGCATGATGCGGCCGACCCGGTGGGTTTCCTTCTGGCCACGCCGAACGGAAACATCGGCTTCCTGACCGATTTGGGGCATGCCACCAAGCTGATCCTCGAACGGGTGAAGCCGTCGAACCTCCTGGTGCTCGAGGCCAATTACGACGTGAAGCTCCTGCAGGAAGACACCCGGCGCCCGTGGAGCACCAAGCAGCGGATCGCCAGCCGCCATGGTCACCTCTCGAATCACGCGGCCTCCGAGGTGGCCACGGCCATTCTGCATGACCGACTGAGCCGCATCTACCTGGGTCACCTGAGCCGCGATTGCAACACCCCGGAACTGGCGCGCAAGACCGTCGGGGCGGCCTTGGATGCGGTGGGGGCCACGCACGTCCGGCTGGAGAACACCTCGCAGGATGCCCCCTGCCCCACGGTGACGCTGTAGGAGTGTCGTGCGGGATCGGAGAGTAACGCCGGTCGAGCCCAAGCGACCGAGCGGTCGCCGGATCGTCCAGGCAGTGTGGGTTCCGAAGGACTCGTCCCCACCCCACCGTGGACTCAACCCCTCTTCAGGCGGCCGGTGAGCCGGCCGGTGATTCCGGCGTGTGGGTCTCGACCCAGCGGGCCATGAGCCACAGCAAATCGCTCAGGCGATTGAGGAAGATCAGGATCTCGCGGTTCTCGACCTCGCCCGAATCGCGCAGCACGAAGACGCGGCGCTCGGCACGACGGCAGGTGGTGCGGGCCACGTCGAGGGCGGCCGAATGCAGGGTCATGCCCGGGGTGGCCCACCCCTTGAAGGTGATGCTCTGCGCCTCGATTTGCGCGACCAGGGCATCGAGCTTGGCAGTCAGCGCCGGAGTGACCGCCTGGAACCCGTCGGCCAAGTAGCGCCGGGTGTCCTCCTTGGCCGTGGCCAGCTCACCCATGAGGATCACGAGGTCCTTCTGGATGATCAGAAGATTGTCGCCGATGAAGGGATCGGTGGCGGTGGCGCGGGCCATGCCGATGGCGGCATTCAACTCATCGACCGACCCGTAGGCCTCGACCCGAGGATGGGCCTTGGAGACGCGGCGATTGTACATCAGTCCGGTGGTTCCGGAGTCGCCCGTGCGGGTGGCAATGCTCATGCGGCCTACAGCGTGGACGCGATGGGGCGCGACGCAACCGCTTCCGCAGGATTTCAGGGGCCGGGGACAACCCCCGGGGAGAATCGCCGGCCAGGATCAACCCGGCTTGCCCGGGGCACCGCCCGTGGCCAGCACGGCCTCGCGGCGGGCACGCTGCGGGGGCAGCAGCTCCGATTCGCGCAGGGCGCGCGCGTGCGTCCGCGCCGCCTCGGGTCGCCCGCGGGACTGCTC
>VHCX01000149.1 GCA_016871615.1 Verrucomicrobiota bacterium | reverse complement strand
ACATGGCCACGCCCACGGCCGTGTCGGACGGCCGCCAAGTATGGGTCCTCTTCGGCACGGGCGACCTCGCCTGCGTGAACGCCGAGGGGCGCATCGTGTGGAAGCGCAATCTGGTCCAGGAGTTCGGCCCGCTGAAGACCAACCATGGCTACGGCTCCTCGCCGATGCTCGACGGCAACCGGCTCTTCGTGGTGCGCATGCATCAGGGGGCCGACTCGTATGTGCTGGCGGTCGATGCCCGGACCGGCAAGGACCTGTGGAAGAAGGACCGCTCCAACACGGCCCGCGAAGAGGGCAAGGATTCCTATTCGACCCCGGTGTTCCACCGGCACGGAGGCAAGCTCGAGGTGGTGGTGGCCGGGGCCGAGGTGCTCAACGCCTACGATCCGGCCCATGGCGCGGTGGTCTGGAGCGTGTCCGGGCTCGACGTGCCGCATCCCTACGGCCGGACGATCGCCGGTCCGACCGCGGGCGAAGGCGTCGTGGTGGCGGTGGCCTCGGGCTTCCAGAACCGCGGATACACGGTGGGCTTCAAGGCCGGCGGCCGGGGAGACATCACCACGACCCATTCGCTGTGGAAATCCACGCGGTATTCGGCCGACTGCCCGACCCCGGTGATCGTGGGTGGCCACCTCTTCTCCATCCGCGACGATGGCATGGCCTCGTGCCTGGATCTCAAGACCGGCGAGCCTCGTTGGCAGGAGCGCCTCTTCACCGAGAACGTGAAGGTGTCGCCCGTGGCGGCGGCGGGCCGGGTCTACTTCACCAGCGGCCGGGGCAACACGGTGGTGGCGGCGGCCTCTCCGAAGTTCGAGGTGCTCTCGCGCAACGAGTTGAATGAAGACACGCTGGCCACGCCCGCGGTGTCCGGGGGCCGCGTCTACCTGCGCACCGAGGGCGGTCTGTACTGCTTCGGCGGGCGCTGAGGGGGTTCCAAGAAAATCCTCGCCCTTGGAGGCGGTTGGAGCAGGGTGTCTTGACTCCCATGAAACACACTCCCCGCCTCGCGGCCATCGTCCTCGGACTCCAACTGGGGCTCTCCTCCGCCTTCGCCCATTCCGCCGTCGAACCGGCCCCGCGTACCGACAAGGGCTGGGTGGACCGCCAGGCGGCCTTCAACGCGACGGTGGCCTCGATGGGTTCCAAGGCGCAGTTGCTCTTCATCGGCGACTCGATCACCCAGGGCTGGGAGGGCGAGGGCAAGGAGGTCTGGGCCAAGCATTACGCCCACCGCAATGCCATCAACCTGGGCATCGGCGGGGATCGCACCCAGCACGTGCTGTGGCGTCTCGACAACGGCAACCTCGCGGGGCTCAAGCCCAAGGCGGCCGTGGTGATGATCGGCACCAACAACTCCAACGGTGAAGACAACACCCCGGAGCAGATTGTGGACGGGGTCCGCGCCATCGTGGAGAAGCTGCGCACGAAGCTCCCCGAGACCCAGGTGCTGCTGGTGGCCATCTTCCCCAGGTCCGAGAACTTCAGCGTCCAGCGCGGCAAGCTGGCCCAGATCAACCAGGCCCTGCGCCGCGTCGCCGACGACACGTCGGTGTTCTGGGCCGATTTCGGCCACAAGTTCCTCAACGACGACGGCAC
This sequence comes from Verrucomicrobiota bacterium, assembly GCA_016871615.1. GTDB lineage: Bacteria > Verrucomicrobiota > Verrucomicrobiia > Limisphaerales > UBA9464 > SXXZ01. The sequence goes on along the minus strand of VHCX01000149.1, from coordinate 1,801 downwards.
GATGCCCCGGGAACTGATGCCCGACTACTTGCACCTCTCCAAGAAGGGCTACCAGATCTGGGCCGAATCCATCGAGGCCCAGGTGGCCAGGATGCTCGGGGATGCGCCGGTGCAGGACTCAACAGGGGGCACGGCCGGCAATGATGTCTCGGGTGAGTGGGTGCTGACCATCCCGGGGCCGGATGACCAGCCGGTGGACATCCCCATGACGCTGAAGCAGGACGGTGCCCGACTGGGTGGCCGCGTCGCCCGTGGCGCCGACAAGTTCCTCGAAATTGCCGACGGCCAGGTCCAGGGCGATTCCCTGACGTGGACCCTGCGCCGCGACCGGCCGGATGGGAACACGATGGTCTATTCGATGTCGGGCCGGCTGGTGAACGGCAAGATCAAGGGCAAGTCGGAAACCACCATGGACGGCAACGCGATCAGTCGCGCCTGGACCGCTCGTCGGAAGTGATCACTCGGAAGTGATCCGGTGGGCGGCGCGGCGACCGACGCGTTGAACGATGCAGAGAGAAATCAGCGGACGGGCGGTCGCCCGGTCGCCGGTTCCGTCGCAGCAGGGGGCCGGATCGGCAGGTTGTAGCGGTGGGCCGTGTGCAGTTCGTCGGCCACCTGGAACAAGGCCATGCCATCCTCGCGCAGTGCGAGGGCGGGGGCATCCGGGTCCAGCATCCGGGTCATGGCTCCGGTTCCGGGTTCTCCGGACCAGTGCTCGACGGCCTTCTTCAGGCCGAAGACCACCTCGCGATGATCCCGATACACGGCCACCGACCGGTTGTGATGCATCAGGCACCGGGCCTGACGTGCGCTGACCGGATCCAGCACATTGTGCCCGAGGAACAGGCTCTCGTAGGGCCTTCCGACCATCCCGAGAAGCGTTGGTGCAATGTCCATCTGCGAGGCCTCGGCGTCGATGCGCCGCGGTAGATCGCGCAGGGCCGGAGCGACCACCACGCACGGGATCTGGTAGCTGCGCAACGGAATGGTCTGGCTGCCGTAGACGCGCGCCCCGTGGTCGGCGATGACCACGAAGACGGTGTTGGTCCAGAAGGCCTCCTTGCGGGCCCGTTCGAAGAAGTCGCCCAGGGCCCAGTCGGCGTAGCGCACGGCGTGGTCGCGTTGACGGGCCCCGGGATCCTCCGGGATGCGGCCGGTCGGGTAGGTGAACGGGCGTTGGTTGGACACCGTCATGAACGTGGTCAGGAAGGGCCTGCCTGCCTGATGCCGCGCCCGCATCTCCTCGACGCCCCGCTGGAGCAGGTCTTCATCGCTCACACCCCAGGCTGTCCGGAACACGGGGGCCTGGAAGTCCGATTCCTCCACCAGACGGTCCCAGCCGTTCCGTTGGGAATAGCTGCGGATGTGGTCGAAGGTGCCGTGGCCGGCATACAGGAACAGCGTGGCGTAGTCGTCCCGTTTGAGCACCCGGGCCAGGGTCTCCACGTTCTCGGTCTTGTCTCGCGCGAGGATCGAGTTGCCCGGCAACGGCGGAAAGCTGGAATAGATGGCCTCGAGCCCGCGGATGGTTCGGTTGCCATCGGCCAGCAGGTGGGTGAAGAGGGTGGCCCCTTCGGCCACCAGGCGGTCCATGCGGGGGGTCAGGGTGTCGGGTCGGCCGTCCTTCTCGCGGCCGAGGCAGCCCCAGAACTCCGATCCCAGGCTCTCCTCGGTGATGATGCACAGGTTCAGCCGGGGTCTGGACGGATCGCCCGGGATCTTCCGGCGCAACGAGTCGCGCGCCGAGTCGAGCCACCGGGCCTCGGCTTCGGCATCCAGGGTCCCGTCGGTGTTCGAGTTG
>VHCX01000148.1 GCA_016871615.1 Verrucomicrobiota bacterium | reverse complement strand
CGAGGCCCAGGAAAGCGTCCACCTGCTGGCCAAGACCCTCGCCAGCCCCGGCGCGGCCGCCCTCGACTCGTCGGCGCTGGTCCGCCGCAAGGAGGAGCGCATCACCGAGGAGCTCCAGGAGCGCCTCATCACCACCTTCGTCACACCCCTCGAGCGCGAGGACATCGACGCCTTGGCCACGGCGCTCAACAAGATCCCGCGCACCCTGGAGCGCTTCACCGAGAGGTTCCTGATCTGCCCCGCCCGGGTCCAGCGGGCCGACTTCTCGCGCCAGACCCAGTTGCTCGAGGACTCCATGGACACCCTCTTGACCATGGTGCGCGACCTGCGCCACTCGCCCGACCTCCCCCGCATGAAGGAGCGCAACGACAAGCTCCAGTACCTCGAGGGCGAGGCCGACAAGCACATGGTCGAGCTCATCCGGGCCCTGTACCAGGCCGACCATGACCCGGTGACGGTGGTGGCCCTGAAGGACCTCTACGACCTGCTCGAGAAGGTCATCGACCGGTGCCGCGACGCGGGCAACGTGATCGTGCAGATCGTGCTCAAGAACTCCTGAGACCCCGCCAGCCCCCCCTTCTCCCATGACCCTGCTGCTGACGGTGATCGTGGTCGCCTTGGTGTTCGAGTACATCAACGGGTTCCACGACACGGCCAACTCCATCGCCACGGTGGTCTCCACCAAGGTGCTGACGCCGCGCCTGGCCATCCTGCTGGCGGCCTTCACCAACCTCGTCGGGGCCCTCTACGGCACGGCCGTGGCCAAGACCATCAGCTCCGGGCTGCTCGACTCGAAGCTCATCCCGTCCGAGATCGGCACCCAGATGCTCATCTGTGCCCTCACCGGGGCCATCGTCTGGAACCTGGTGACCTGGTGGTTCGGGCTGCCCTCCAGCTCCAGCCACGCGCTGATCGGCGGCCTGGTCGGTGCGGGCTTCGCGGCCTCCGGCGACCGGCTGGCGGTGATCATCTTCGCCAAGGCCAAGGACGGCGTTCCCTGGTACAAGTTCGACGGGCTGCTCTACAAGGTGATCCTCCCCATGTTCCTCTCGCCGATGATGGGCTTCCTGGTCGGCTTGCTCCTGATGACGCTGCTGTACCTGCTGCTGCGCACCTGGACGCCCCGCTGGGTCACCCGGGTCTTCGGCAAGGCCCAGTTGGCCAGCGCGGCCTACATGGGCTTCAGCCACGGAAGCAACGACGCCCAGAAGACCATGGGCATCATCGCCCTGGCCCTCGTGGGCGCCCAGAAGGCTGGCACCCTGCAGGAGGCCCCCCAGTGGCTGGAGTTCCTGCGGCACCCCATGGTGACCGATGCGGCGGGCAAGGAGTCCATCGCCACCTGGATCAAGATCGTGTGCGCGCTGACCATGGCCCTCGGCACGGCTGCGGGCGGCTGGAAGATCATCAAGACCATGGGCCACAAGATGGTGAAGCTGCAGCCGGTGCACGGCTTCGCGGCCGAGACCACGGCGGCCACCGTGCTGAGCGTCGCGGCCCACTTCGGCATGCCCGTCAGCACGACCCACGCGATCACCACCAGCATCATGGGTGTCGGCTGCGCCAAGCGCTTCAGCGCGCTCAACTTCAGCGTGGTCGAGCGCATCCTGTGGGCCTGGGTGCTCACCCTGCCGATCACGGCCGCCATCGCCTACGGACTGCTCAAGCTGGTGCGCTGAGTGGCCGGCCGGCGGGCCGGGGCTTCCGGGGGATGATTTGTCACCATGTTTTCCTTGCCGCCGGGGCGGGGTTGACAGCCTGATGAGTTCGGAAACCGCATGTCCGACGCCATCAAGCCGGAGGTCCTGGTCGGGGTCGACCTGGGGGGCACCAAGATCCTCGCCGGGATCTTCACTCCGCAGCTCAACCTCCTCCAGACGGTCAAGCTGAGCACCAAGGCCTCGCGTGGCTTCGAGTCGGTGGTGGAGCGGGTGTCGCGGTGCGTCCGCGACGCGGTCGACGAGGCCGACCTCACCTTCAAGCAGGTGCGCGGCGTGGGCATCGGCGCCCCGGGGGCGGTCGATCCCGAATCGGGCGAGGTGATCTTCGCCCCGAACCTCCAGTGGAAGAACGCGCCGCTCCAGAAGGCCCTGGAGAAGCACCTGGGCGTGCCGGTGTTCGTGGAGAACGACTGCAACGCCTGCACCCTCGGCATCCACGAGGTGGAGCTCAAGGGACGCCCCTCCAGCCTGTTGGGCATCTTCCTGGGCACCGGCGTCGGGGGCGGCCTGATGCTCGACGGCAGGCTCTACTCGGGGTTCAACCGCACGGCGGGCGAGGTGGGCCACATGGTGATCCAGGTCGGCGGCCCGAAATGCGGCTGCGGCAACAGCGGCTGCTTCGAGGCGCTGGCCAGCCGGACGGCGATCTTCCGCGAGCTGGCCCGCCGGGTGAAGGAGGGCGAGAAGACCCTGCTGACCGAGCTGCTCAAGGAGGGCGAGGGCATCACCGACCTCAAGAGCGGCGACCTTCGCAAGGCTTTGCGCAAGGGCGACAAGCTCGTGGCCAAGGTGCTTCAGGATGCCGCCCGCCACACGGGCATCGCGGTGGCCAACCTCGTGAACATCCTCAGCCCGCAGACGGTGGTGCTCGGCGGCGGCGTGATGGATGCCCTCGAGGACGACCTCCTGCCGACCATCCTCGAGACGGCGGCCGACTACGCGATGCCGGGCACGCTCAAGGGGGTGGACATCCTCGCCAGCAAGCTGGGCGACGAGGCCGGCATCACGGGCGCCGCGGTGCTCGTCCGCCAGCGCCTCAAGCCCGCCGGTTGATCCGTGGGCCCGATGTCGGGGTCAGCCCGGGCCGTCCGCCCTCCCGGTGTCGTTGCCGGGATGGTTGCCGGCGTCGTCCCCGGGATTTTCCCCCGCGTCCGCGGCCTCGTCCCCGATGGGCGCTTCCGGCCCGTCGGCAGGGCCGACCATGACCACGAACTCGCCCTTGCGCGGCCGGCGGGCCCATTCGGCGGCCAGCTCGGCGGGCGTCCCCCGCAGCCACTCCTCGAATTTCTTGGTCAGTTCCCGGGCCAGCACCACCCGGCGCCCGGGCAGGAGCCGCTGCAACTCGCCGAGCAGGCGCTCGACGCGGAAGGGCGACTCGTACAGCACCAACGTGCCCGGGATCGCACCGAGCCGGGCCAGCTCGCGGGCCCGCTGGCCGGACTTGTGGGGCAGGAAGCCCGCGAAGTGGAACGATCCGGTCGGCAAGCCGCTGGCCGTCAGCCCGGCCACCAGCGCGCAGGCGCCGGGCACGGGCTCCACGCGCAGCCCGGCCGCCAGGGCCTCGGCCACGAGGCGTTCGCCCGGGTCGCTGATGCCGGGAGAGCCGGCGTCGCTCACCAGCGCGACGGTGTCCCCGGCCCGCAGGCGGTCGAGGATCTCGGCTCCTCGCCGCGCCTCGTTGAAGCGGAAGAAGCTCACCATGGGCTTGCGCAGGCCGAAATGGGTGAGCAGTTGGCCGGTGCGACGCGTGTCCTCGGCGGCGACGACCGTGCACCCGCCCAGCACCCGCAGGGC
>VHCX01000147.1 GCA_016871615.1 Verrucomicrobiota bacterium | reverse complement strand
CGCGAATCTCCTCCTCGACGCCCAGCACCCGCCCCTGAACGCTCGCCGCGGGGCTACTCAGGAATGCCGTGAGCATCCGCGCGGCCAGAGCATCCAGCGAGGCCCGTGTTTCTGTGGTGCCGAACTGGATCGCGTCCGGGTCGTGCGGCAGCCATGCGGAGCGATAGGCAAACATCAAGGCGTCGAGGTCGGGCTTGGGATCGCCGGAGAGGATCGCTTGGTAGTGCTGCTCGACGGCCGTGTGAATCCCGGTGCCGAACACGAGCGCGCTGGAGACAGACTCTTCGGGCAGGCCGTCGATGTACCGGAACTTGTACTTGAGCGGGCAGGTCCGGAACGTGGAGAGTGCCGACCAACTCATGTAGTCCCGGCCGGTGAGCCTCTTGGCGATCTCGTTTGCGGGGTTGGTGCTGGCGGGCGTGAGCACCGGCAGCAGGGCTTCTCCTACCCCGGCAATCATCGAGCACCCCCAGTCGTCGCGTAGGCCCCGTTGCCGTTCGAAGGGCTGGGGCTGGCGGTCGGCTCGTCGGACTTCAATTCATCGATGAGGTTGCTGGCTTCCCGAATGCCGAGCTGGTCTGCGGTAGTCAGGCCGAAGCGCTCCCGCAGCAGGCCCACGAGGTCGATCTTCCGGCGAGCAGCGATGGCCCTGATGGCTTTGACCTGCGAAGCCGTGGCGGGACGGGGGCTGGGAGCGTCACGGAAGGCGGCACGGTTGGTCACGGGCAGGTCGGCATGGTTGGTCGTGGCTGGAATGCGCGTGACTGTGGGGCCGCTGATTGCCGGGCTGGTGCGGACCTCGATCACTTCCTGCGGCTGGCTGGGTTCGCTCTGGGGTTCGCTGGTCAGCCGGGCGATCTGGTCCTGTACGGCCTTCTCGCACGACTGGTATGCCCTGCGCACGACGATCTGAAAGCCGTCGGTGTCGTTGAGGAGCGTGCTGTCGAGTTCGGCCTCGACGGTGCATGAAGCCGAGGCACTGGAGAAGCCGGGTAAGCCGACTTTCCTCGAGACGCCTGCATGGAGTTTCAACATGGGTGGGTTCTTTCTGGGGTTGATGGGCGGGGATGGATGGCGGTGTCGATTTCGTTTCCGCCATCCTGAAGTGGGGCCGGACGGTGGCGCAGAATTCATCGCCACCGTGAAATGCCTGAGATACGTGGAAAAAGCGACGGGCGTGGGTGCAGCGAGGCTTGGGCACCTTCACCACACTCCACGCCCGTCACTTGTTGGGGTCGCGGGAATCTTCGAGCCGGTCAGCAGCAGGTCACGCCGCTCGGGCCGCCTGCTTCTTCGTACTCACCTTGGCCTTCTTTCTTCGGGCCTTCAGCGTGCTCGTATAGAACGGCTCGCGGCACCCGAATCGGAGAGCATCCCAGTCGACCGTGCCCGTTTCCGGGAGATCGACCAGCAGCACATCGAGCAGGCATTCCGGGTCCAGATCAGAGCCAGAGTCATCGGGGCCGGTCAGCACGAAACCCCGGCGCCGAATCTCGTGAGAGTCTTCGCCGGTCTTCTGGGCCACGGCGTCGAACAGGTCAGAGTCACTCATGGCAGGGGATCTCCTAGGGAAAGGGAAACGGGACAGGGAACACGCCCGACAGCCAGAGGGGCCGACGGGAGAACGAAGAGGGCCACCCACAGAGACGTACTGGGGCGGCACGAACCAGATGCGCGTAGCGTTGTGGCGATGAGCCGTGGTGGCTTATACGGTATTCTCAGGCCACGTCATTGCGACGACACCACATCTCGTACGACTGAATGGGTAACTGCATCATGCGTCCTCGGATCTACGTCGATACATCAGTGTTCGGGGGCTGCGAGGACGTCGAGTTCATCGGGCATTCCCGTCGCTTGGTCGCCGCCATGACCAACGGTGACTACGCCATGGTGATTTCCGAGGTGACGCTGCTCGAACTGGAGAAGGCTCCGGCTGCCGTTAGGGCACATCTGGAGCGCATCCCGGAGTCCCTCGTGGAGGTCTTGGCACTGGATTCCGAGGCTGAGGAACTGGCGGCCCAATACATCCGTGACGGCGCTGTGGGGAAGAATGAGCGGGCCGACGCGCTTCATACTGCACTCGCTACGGCGGCCCGGGTTGACGTCCTCGTGAGTTGGAACTTCAAACACATCGTGAACCTGCGTCGCATCCACGCGTTCAACGCGGTAAACTTGAAGCATGGGTATCCGGTCCTTGAAATCCGGAATCCTCGGGAGGTGATCGGCGATGAGTGAGACGCATCAGCATCAGGAGACCGCGGTCGCGCAGGTCCGCCGCGTTCGTGACCATCTGAACCGAGAGATCGAGGCGACGACCGGAAAGGCGTTGCTCGATCACGTCCACGGGCATCGGTACACGAGCCCTTTCTTGCAGCGTCTGGCATCAAAGGCCGCATCGAAGGCTGACGCGACAGGAACGGGGTCTGCCAGCCATTGACCGCTGGCGCTTACGGCATCCTCGCTGCAAGCCACTCCCTCTCCGCCCGCAGCGCCTCCGTCCGGCTCCTGAACGGCCCCAAGATAGGCCCATCAACAGGCCCCATATCAGCCCACCAGAATCCCTCGGCATCTGGCTCAACGTGGCTCGCCCGGGTGATCTGCAGTTTCCCGAGTTCGCGCAGGTCCAGCGCCTCGTCGTAGATGCACCGGGCCAAACCATCCACGCCGACAACGAGTTCCATCTCGTTGGTCATGCCGCACCTCCAACCCCGCCACGCCTGAGAATGTTCCTGCGGGGCCGATCCACGAGCAGTTCTCCGACGCTGGTCTGAATCTGCTCGAAGTCCCGGGCGACCATCTGCCGGAGCCGGTTTGAGTCCCTGAGCGTCTGCGGCTCGACGCCATTGATCGTCTGCTGGGCCTGTTCAACGAGGGCATCCAACTCGGGGCTGCTCCTGATGTTCAGCCGCCGGAACCGCTCGAAGAACTCCCGAAGGTTCTCGACGGCCGAATCGCGAAACACTTTTGGCTGGCCGTCGTGAAGCCCGGTGAGTCTCTCGGCCAAATGCGAGACGAGCCGCTGGAGTTCCGTGGCGAAAGCCTGTTCGGCCAACTCAACGGCGTTCTCAAACCGCTCACGGACACGGGCCTGCTCCTGCTGGTAGACGTCGGGGTGCAGGGCCATGAGATACCCAGGCGGCTCGATGGTCGGGTAGGAGACTTCGAGGTCAAACAGTCCGTCGAGCGTGGAGGGATAGTCGGCTTGGTTGAAGAGCGTGCCAAGGCGCTGGGCTTCGCTCTTGATCGTGTCGTACTGGCTGGAAAGTTCCCGGGCGGCCTGTTGGAGCCTCTCGCGGTAGGTTCCCATGGTGCTGGCGAACATCCCGAGCGAGTTCTGCGGAAGAAGCCGAATGCCAGCCTCGGGGAACGGCAGCGTGACCGTGCGCCAGTAGCCAGAAGCCTCGGACCTGACAGCAGCCACGGCACGGTAGGCGGGGTTCTTCGTGTCGAGGATGAGTTTGCTGGCCGAGAGCAGGTCGCGGTCGGCATGGAACGCTCGGGCGGCCGTCGTTCGCTGTTCGGGGGCGAGGGTCTTACGAACGCCCAGCCACGTGAAGGAGAGTTTCAC
>VHCX01000146.1 GCA_016871615.1 Verrucomicrobiota bacterium | reverse complement strand
AAAGCGTGTTGGCTTGGTCTCATGAAGATCGGCTACTACCACACGCCCACCGACCCCATCCTCCGCACGGGGGTCACCGTAGACAATGTCGACATCTTCGACCTGACCTCCGTCGGCATCCACTCGCCGGCCGATGCGCTCGAGCAGGGCGACATCGTCGACCGGATCCTTCACCTGACCAAACGGAGTTCCATGCGCATCCCGGTCGCCAACGTGCTGATGGGCCCGCCGGTGAACGACCAGGAAATCTGGGCCGCCGGCGTGACCTACCTGCGCAGCAAGACCGCCCGCATGGAGGAGTCCGACTTCAGCGCGAGCGCCTATGATCGGGTCTACGACGCGGAGCGCCCGGAAATCTTCTTCAAGGCGCTGGGATGGAAGACGAGCGGACCCGGTCGCCCGGTGGGAATCCGCCACGACGCCCGCTGGAGCGTGCCGGAACCCGAACTCGTGCTGGTCTACAACCGCAGGGGCGACCACGTGGGCTACACCATCGGCAACGACATGAGCTCCCGCGACATCGAGGGGGAGAACCTGCTGTACCTGCCCCAGGCCAAGACCTACAGCGCATCCTGCGCGATCGGCCCCTGGATCCGCGTCGGGGTCGAAGAGGCCGAGGCCCGCTCCTGGGGCATCCGCATGGAAATCCTCCGCGACGGCAGGCAGGTCTTCGCCGGCGGCACGCAGGTGTCGCAGATCAAGCGTTCCTTCTCCGAGTTGAGCCGCTGGCTGCATTGCTGCCAGAAATTCCCGACCGGCAGCATGCTGCTCACCGGCACCGGCATCGTGCCGCCGAACGAATTCACCCTTCAGGCGGGTGACCGGGTGGTCATCGAGATCGATGGCATCGGCCGCCTGGAGAACCCGGTGGCCGTCGTCTGAGCCGCGCCCGGCCACCCGGGCCGGCCGCCCGGGCCGACGGGCCGACTACAACAGGTCGAGGCAGCGCTGCAGTTCCTCGTCCGTGTTGTAGAAATGCGGGGAGAGCCGCAAGACGGGCTGGCCGCCGGGAAGGATGCGCAACGAGGTGGTCACGCCCGCCTCCCGGAGTTTCCGGTGCAGCGCCTTCAGGTCGGTTCCCTCGCGGTGGATGCTGGTGATGCCACCGGCGTTGTCGGCATGGGCGTCGCCCTGCAGGACCGTGTAGCCCTTGGCCTGGAGGCGCGGCACCAGCCACAGGCGCTTGCGTGCCAGCTCCGCCGCGATGGCCCCGACCCCCACCTCCTGGACCAGCTCCAGGGCGGCCTTGAGGCCATGGAGCCCGAGGAAATTGTGGGTGCCCGCCTCGTAGCGCCGCGGGCCCTCGTGGAAGACGAGGTCATCCTGCGTCAGGTAGTCGGGGCACTGGAGATTGTGCCATCCGTGGACGACCGGCCGGATCTGGGGCCGGACCTCCTTGCGCACGTAGAGGATCCCGGCCGCGCAAGGCCCCAGCAGCCACTTGTGGGCGTCGGCCGCGAGGATGTCGACATTGGCGACCGGGGTCGGGAACGCCCCGAGGGTCTGGATGGCATCCAGGCAGAACAGGATGCCCTTCGAGCGCAGCATCCGGCCGATGGCCTCGATGTGGATGCGCCAACCCGTCAGGTAGTGCGCGCTGGCCAGGGCCACCAGGCGCGTGTCCTCGTCGACCTGCCCCTGGACATCCACCACCCGCACCTTGCCGAGCTCGCGGATGTTCATGAGGCGCACCTCGACCCCGCGATCCGCCAAGGCCATCCACGGGTACACGTTCGACGGATAGCAGTCGTGGTACACCAGCACGTTCTGGCCCCGGCGGATCTGCAGGCCCGCTGCCACCTGGCTGAGGGCCAGCGAGGTCGGCCCCACCAGCGACACCTCGTCGTGGCCGGCGCCGATCAGGCCCGCGGCCAGGCGTCGGACCTGGCCCACGACGCCCGGGGCCAGCGCCTCCTCCTGGTCGTCGGCCGTGCAGGCCTCGGCATGCGCGCGGACCGCCTCGGCCACCCGCCTCGGCAGGGGACAGACGCCGGCATGCGCCAAGAACGCCTGACGTTGGGCGACCGGGAATTCGTGCCGGCGGAGCGTTTCGTCGGCGAGGATCTCTGGGAGGGAGAGCGGCATGGGGTTTCAGGCGGACTTGGCTCGGACCCGGATGTTGATGACCTCGACCGCGACCGAGAACGCCATCGCGAAGTAGATGTAGCCCTTGCTGAGGTGCTGGTGGAAGCCCTCGGCCAGCAGCATGGTGCCGATGAGGATCAGGAAGGCCAGGGCGAGGACCTTGATCGTGGGGTACTTCTCGACGAAGGCGCCGATCTGGTTCACGAAGAGCAACATGACCAGCATCGCCAGGATCACCGCAGTGATCATGACCGGGATCTGGTTGGACATGCCCACGGCGGTGATGACGGAGTCGAGCGAGAAGACGATGTCCAGCAGGAGGATCTGGACGATGACCGAGGCGAAGCCCGGCGCCTTGCCAGGACGGCCGGACTCGGCGTGACCCTCGACCTTCTCGTGGATCTCCTTGGTGCTTTTCCAGATCAGGAACAGGCCTCCCACGGCCAGGACTAGGTCCTTGCCGGTGTTCGGCAGGGGCAGGCCGCCGATGGAGACATCCCACAGGCGGTTGCTGAGGCTCATCACCCAACTGAGCGAGCAGAGCAGCAGGATCCGGGTGATCAGCGCCAGGGCTAGGCCGAGGCGACGGGCCTGGTCCCGTTGCTCGGGCGGCAGCTTGCCGGAGAGGATCGAGATGAAGATCAGGTTGTCGATCCCGAGCACGATCTCCAGCACCGAGAGCGTCGCCAAGCCGATCCACGCCTGCGGCGACTGAATCCATTCCATCCAATTCATCTCGGCTAGGGTGCCCCAGACCGGGATCCCGGGCGAGTGGTGAAACCGCACCCCGATTCCACGTGCGTCACTCCGAGGTCCGCGCACCGACCCACTGCACCGCATGGCGCACCAGGTCGCTCATGTGCGGCAGCGAGAGCTTGGCCTTCAGGTTGGCCCGGTGCACGTCCACCGTCTTGGGACTGATGCCCAGCGCCGTGGCGATGTCCCGCGGCGAGAGCCCCTGACCGATCCGCTGGAACACCTCGAACTCCCGGTCGCTCAAACGGCCGATCGGCGAGGTCCCCGCCCGCGACCTGGGACCGCTGAGCGAATCCAGCAGCGGCGAGGCCATGCGCGGGCTCACCGAGACCCGGCCGGCGAGCACCTCGCGGATCGCCGAGAGAAGCCGCTCGCCGCCCGCCTCCTTCATCAGGTAGCCGCGTGACCCGCCCGCAGCACCCGCTCGGCATGGACCATCTCGTCGTGCATCGACAGCACCAGGATCGGTAGGCCCGGCAACTGGGCCAGCAGGTCTTTGATCAACTCGAGCCCGGACCGTCCCGGAAGGGTCAGGTCGGTGACCACGAGGTCCGGTCTGGCCGCCGGGACGGCCCCGATCGCCGTCGGCGCATCGGACGCCTCGCCGACCACCTCCAGGTCCGCCTGGGACTGGATCAGGGCCGCAAGGCCGGCACGCATCATCGGATGGTCGTCGACCAGGAAGACCCGGCGGCGCGCCGGCGACGGAGTGGATCGGGAGGGCTTCCTCATGTCGACATCGGCACCGAGCAGATCACTTGAGTCCCCTTCCCCGGTGCGGACTTGACCCGCAGCTCTCCGCCGAAGAGTCCGGCCCGGTAGCGCATCACGCCCAGCCCGAGGCCCTTTCCGGA
>VHCX01000145.1 GCA_016871615.1 Verrucomicrobiota bacterium | reverse complement strand
GCCCGGTCGACCGGCACGCCGCCGCCGATCGGGGTTCCCTGGTGGACCGCCGGCAGGAAGGCGCTCGACCAGTTGCCCACCCCGCCATGCCCCAGGGTGGGGTTGATGGTCAGGAAGCCCGGGAGGTTGCGGTTCTCGGTGCCCAGGCCGTAGGTGATCCAGGACCCCATGCTCGGCCGGACGAAGGTATCCGACCCGGTGTGCAGCTTCAACAGCGCCCCGCCATGGGCCTCGTTGGTGCCGTGCACCGCCTTGAGGAAGCACAGGTGGTCGGCCATCGCCCCGACCTTCGGGAAGAGGTCGCTGACCATCGCGCCCGACTGGCCGTAGGGGCGGAACTCCCAGGGGGATCGCCGGAGGTTCGTGGTCTTGGCGAACTGGATGCGGGGTTTCTCGAAGGGCAACGGTTTGCCCGAATCCTTCAGCAGGCGGGGCTTCCAGTCGAAGGTGTCCACGTGCGACGGCCCACCGTGCATGAAGAGGAAGATGATCCGGCGGGCCCGTGGGCGGAACCGGGGCGGCCGGGCCGCCAGCGGACCCCTCTGCCCCGGGGCGTCCGAGGCCGCCCGGGCCCGTCCCGCCGACGACAGCAGGCCGGCCAGGGCCAGGTGCCCGAACCCGAGGGCCGTCCGGCGCAGCAACTGACGCCGGGAAACCCCCGGCCCTTGAAGGTTGGATCGGGGAGTCATTCGCGGTACTGGAATTCCGAACTGGCCAGGAGCACCTGGCACCAACCGGCCCATCGCCCGGGCGAATCGGGATCGGCAGCGGTGACCCCAGGCCCCTCGAGGAAGGCCCTGGCGCGGTCGATTTCGATGGTGGTTGGCGGCCGCCCGAGGACCCGCTCGTAGGCCAGCACCACGCGCTCGGCCACCGGAGGCCGCAGGCTGGCGGACTGGCCCTCCAGCAGGACCGCCATCGCCCGCGACTGCTCCTTCAGCCAGGGGCTGTTCATCCAGAAGAGCGCCTGATGGGAGACCACCGTCGGCGTCCTCCGGGAGACGCCGACGCTCGGGTTGGCGAAATCGAAGAGGGTGAGCAGGTCGTAGACACGGTCCCGGACCACCGGCAGGTACAGGGTCCGACGCAGGGACGATTCCGAGACCTCATCCTTCGGAGCGTATTCGTCGTTCTTCCAGGTCACAAGGCTTCCGCCGAAGGTCCGGTCGAGCCGTCCGGCCACGGCCAGCACCCCGTCCCGGATCATCTCCGCCTCGAGCCGCTGCCTCGGGAAGTGCCAAAGCCAACGATTCTCGGGGTCCAGCCCGGCTGCCTTCGGGTCGGCGTGGATGCGACCGGCCTGCCGCCAGGTCGCGCTGGTCAGGATGAGCCGATGCAGCCGCTTCAGGTCCCATCCGTGGTCGACGAGGTCGCGGGCCAACCAGTCGAGCAGCCTTGGATGCGTCGGGCGATCCCCACGCCGTCCGAAATTGTCGGGACTGCGCACCAGGCCGTGGCCGAAGTGCGCCTGCCAGACGCGGTTGACCAGCACGCGCGAGGTGAGCGGGTGGTCGGGCCGGGTGAGCCAGTGCGCCAGTTCGAGGCGGCCGCTCCGACCCGACGGGATGGCCGGCGGACCGGCGACCCGGATCGCCCGGGGGAAACCCCGCGGCACCGGGTGGGCCGCCAATTGCAGATGACTCCCCCGGATGTGGATCGGCAGGTCGGCCACGGTTCCCTCCTCCACCGCCAGCGCGTGCGCGGGGGCGCCTGGATCCCGCTGCTGGAGGGCCTCCCGCTCCTGCCCGTTGCGTGCGAGGGCTTGCCGCGTCGCCTCCGGGAACAGGGGGCGGGCGTCCTTGGGCAACGCCAGCGGGCCATCGCCCCCGAAGATCGCCTCCCGGGCCTCGGCCCGCCGGGCTTCCCGCTGCCCGGACGCGTCGAGATGGTCGAAATCCCAGCGCAGCAGCGCCGGCCAGTCACGCGCCTGCTCCGGAGCCTCGAATGCCTGACGCACCCGGTCGGCGGTCCAGGCCTCACCGGCGATCAACACCTCGTCCAGCAGGCCTCGGAACCGCACGTAGCCATCGGGGCGGCGGGCGAGGGAAACGTGACCGGTGCCCGCCACCCGGGCCTTGCCCACCTCGGTGCCGCCGGCGGCCAGGCCATCGACGAAGAGGGCCAAGGTCCGCCCGTCGTAGGTCGCCACGAGGTGATGCCAATGGTCCCGCTTCAAGGGCTTCGCCGCCCGGACGGTCGTCACGTGCTCGCGCCCGCCCCCGATGTTCACCCAGGCCATGGCGTGGTCACCGTCGAGACCGAGGGCATAATGTCCCTCCACCCACTCGTTGACGTTCTTGGAAACCAGCCAGCGACGGGTCTCCCCTCCCTTGGGCCATTCGTCGGCCCGGACCCACGTCTGCAGCGTCCAGTGGGGTGGTTCGAGCGCCGGCGTCGACGGATGGTCGAGGTGGTTGTCGCCCCCGGCGCAAAATCCCTGACCAAGCCGGCCGGGTCCCAGCCGCAGTTCCGCCCGCGGGGTTCCCTCACCGAATGCGGTGACCAACGCCTGTCGGGCCGCGGGATCGCCTGCCAGTTCGAGGACGGCCTGACGCACCGACGGGCTGACGGTCCCGCCCTTCCACCAGGCACGCCATCTCGCCTCGGGACCCTCGGCGGGACCCGCCACCTTCGTGGCCCCCGGCTCGTCGCGCAGCCATCCGGGAAGCCCTTCCGACAGGGCCTCCCGCCAGTCCTGCCGGAGACGCTCGCGGGCCGGGCGTTCGATCGAGTCGTGCTCCTCCTGGAGGCGTTTCAGGTCGGACCGGTGCGCCTCGATCGCCGCCAGGCGTTCGGCCGTAGTGACCGCGCGTTCGTTGAACTTCGACACGAAGGCGAGGTTCTCCATCGTCTTGGTACTGCGGAAGATGCCGGCCAGCGCGTAGTAGTCGGCGGCGCTGACCGGGTCGAACTTGTGGTCATGGCAGCGGGCGCACTGGAGGGTCAACCCGAGGAAGGCCCGACCCACGACATCGATCTGCTCGTCCACCAGGTCCATGACCAGCTTCGGCTTGTCCTGCTCGGCCAGCATCTTGGGCCCGAGCACGAGGAAGCCGGTGGCGGTCCACCGGTCGAAGACCACCGACTCGGCAACGCCGGTCCGGTCGACCAGGTCGCCGGCCAATTGGTCCCGCAGGAACTGGTCATAGGGCTGATTGGCGTTGAAGGAGCGCACCACCCAGTCGCGGTAGCGCCAGGCGTTGGACATGACCTTGTTCTCGTCCTGGCCGTTGGTGTCGGCGTACCGGGCGAGGTCGAGCCACCAGCGTCCCCAGCGCTCGCCGTAGGCCGGCGATGCCAACCAACGCTCCACGAGGCGGTCGAAGGCCGCGCCGTCATCCCCTGGGGAACCCTGCAGGCCGGCGGAAATCTCCTCGACCGTGGGAGGCAGGCCGGTGAGGTCCCACGCGGCACGTCGGACCAGCGTCCGCCGGTCCGCCTCCGGCGCGCGCCGCAACCCCTGCTCGGCCAGCGTCGCGTCGATGAACCGGTCGATGGGGTGAAGGGATCCCCGGGCCTCGGGGACCTGGGGCGTCCGGGGCGGCGTGAGCGACCAGAGATCGGATCCGTCGGGAAGGGTGGTCGTCAGGTCGGCCGCCGCGGCCGCGCTGCACACCAGCATCCACAGCCCCAGCATCCATCGCGGTCCGAACCCATGGATCCACCGACCCATCGGTCGCCGGACCTCGGCGCGGCTGAATTGGAACGCGGGCATGCGCATGAT
>VHCX01000144.1 GCA_016871615.1 Verrucomicrobiota bacterium | reverse complement strand
CCGCCGTCCTCGCGGGTGAGGTCCGAGGCGGTGCCGAAGAAGTTCTGCGAGGCGAGCAGGTCCTGCACCCCGTCGCCGTCGAGGTCGCCGACCGCCACCGAAAACCCCGGGGCCCGCTGGGCCTCGTCCGGCAGCGGCAGCGCCTCGAAGCGGGAACCCCGGTTGAGGAACACCATCGACGAGAGTTCCGAGGCGCCGACCCACGAAGCCTTGGGCGCGGCCATCCGCTTCAGGATGACCGGGACGGTTGCCTGGGAGAACTCGGCGTGCGAGGCGAACTCGGAGGCGATCTTGGGGATGCCTTGGGCCAGCCAGGCCCGGTCGTGGACCGGCCACCAGTCGTCCCCGGACCGCCAGGCCTCAAGGATCTGCACCACGCCGTCGCCAGCCCAGTCGCCATGGAAGAGGCGCAGGTCGAGGGGGCGATACAGCTCATACTGCGAATTGCGCCCCCAGTTGCCGCAGACCAGGTCCGGCAGGCCGTCGCCGTTGAAGTCGCCGGTGGCCACCCCCGACCAGAGCCCGGGTTTGTCCGAGAGGCCCCAAGCCTCGGTCGCGTCGCGGCAGGTGCCCGCTTCATTCAGGAAGACACGGACCGGTCCCCACTCCGTGGCCACCACCAGATCGGCGTCGCCGTCGCGGTCCAGGTCCACCGCACAGGCCCCGGTGGCCATGCCGAGGGACTCGAAGGCGGCGCTCCGGCGCGGGTCGGGCACCAGTCGTCCCTGCTCGTTCAACCACCACTGCGAGGGCACCGCCTCCGGATAGCGGGCGCTGCGACTCCGCCCGCCCATCCAGACATCGAGGTCGCCGTCGCCATCGACATCGGTGGCCACCAGGGCTCCGACGGCCTGGGTTCCGGCGGGCAGGACTTCCGGCGGTGTCCCGGCCGCCGGCGCATGGACCTCGAGCCGGGAGGGCGATCCCGGGGGCAGTTCGCCGTTGGAGACCGACACCAGCATCCGCCGACCGCCACGCCCATCGGGCCAGCCCAGAATGGCCCCCTGGTCCGCCGTGGCCACTGGTGGATTGGTCAGCGCGGCCCAGCCCCGACCTTGGAGATTTCGATAGGCTCCGAGCGATCCGCCCCGGCCGCCGGCGATGAACAAATCCTCCCAACCGTCTCCGTCGAGATCGTACCAGGCGACGCCGGGTCCGAGCCGGCTCAGGCGTCGCGGAACCGTGGGCTGGCGGGACGCGTCATCGAACTCCTCGTCCACATGGCGGTGATCAAGGGCTGCGCTCAGGTCCTCGAACAGCGTGGGGGCGGATCCTGCGGCCGTTCCGGCCGAGGCCGGTGCCAGGGCAGGTACCGAGGCCTGTACCGAGGCCGGCTCGGCGGGTTCGCTGACCTCATACACCCGATCGCCCTTGATGCCTTCGACCACCGTCTCACGGCCGCTGCGCCACCGGACCTTCAGGCGCGCCCCGACGTCGGCCCGGGCATCGAAGGCGAAGACCCTCAGGGCCTCGTCGCCCGACAGGTACCGCCCGCCGGCGATCATTTCCTGCGCCTGGGTCCGGCCGGCCGAGATGAGCGACACCCGCGCCCCGATGCCCTGGGTGTTGGGGGATAGTCCCTTCAGGCGCACCGCCACCCGCGCTCCCGGGCCGGTGTTCTGGAGCACGGTGGCCGGGGCGTTGAGGTTGTTGATCACCAGATCCAGGTCGCCGTCGCCATCGAGGTCGCCGGCGGCCATCCCGTACGAGATGCCCTCGAGATCGAATCCCCAGGCGCGGCCAGCCGGCTCGAAACGCGCCTGCCCCACGTTGCGGAAGGCCGCATTGCGGGTCCGCCAGCGCGGGTGCCGCTGCATGGACCGCTTCAGCTCGGCCTCGCTGAGTCGCCGGCCCGAGTCCTTGATCCCGGTGTGGCTGTCCTGGTCCATCACGTCGAACTCGAAGCCGTTGGTGACCAGCAGGTCCTCGTAACCGTCGAGATCCACGTCGAGGAAGAGCGTGGACCAGGTCCAGTCGGAGGCGGCCAGTCCGGCCATCCACGCCACCTCGGTGAAGTGGCCCCCGGACCCGCCCAGGAACAACGTGTTGCGGTTGAACTGCGGACGCCCCTCGGAGTGCTCGATCTCGGCGGCCGTCGGCCGGTCACGCACCAGCTGGGTCATGCGGAAGCGGTGGTCGCGAGCCAGCATGTCCACCACGAAGAAATCGTCGAACCCGTCGCGGTTCACATCCGCGAAGTCGACCCCCATGGCCGAGCGGCTGGTGTGCCGCATCTTGAGCGTCTCCAGCTCGCGGAAACGACCACGGCCCTGGTTGATCCAGATGCGATCGGGCGACGTGTTGTCGTTGCACACGTACAGGTCGGGCAACCCGTCGCCGTTGATGTCGCGGAACATCACCGCCAGGCCCCAGTCGCGGTAGGGCGGGATGGGCTTGCCGTCGGCGTCGGAGAACGTCCCGGGTTCGTTCTCGATGGCCTGGAACCTCCCCTGCCCCTCGTTGCGGTAGAATCCGTGGACCTCGGGCAACTCGCGGACCTTGCCGTCGGGCAGGGCCTCGAAGCGGCCCTTCCACTTGGCCGAGCGGGTCGATTCGCCGTTGACCTTGGTCACCTCCCATCCGTCTCCCTTGCGGGTCAGGGCGAAGCGGGTGGTGGGATCGGCCAACCGCATGACATCGATGAAATGCGTGCAGTACAGGTCGAGATCGCCGTCGCCATCGATGTCCGCCAGGGCCATGGACGTGGCCGAGGCGGTGGCGGACAACCCGGAGTCCCTCTTCTCGGCGAATCCTCCCCGGCCGTCGTTGAGAAACAGGCGGGTGCCCACCCCGATGCCGTTGACCAGCAGGTCGAGGTCGCCGTCGCCATCCACATCGACCAGCGCCGCCCCGGTGGATCGCTGGTCGGCACAGGCGATCTCCGGCAGGTCCCTCGCCTCGAAGCGCCACTGGCCGAGATTGCGGAAGAGCCGGTTGGAGCCCTCGAGGTTGCAGAGGTACACATCGGCGCGCCCGTCGCCATCCACATCGCCGATGGCCGCGCCCGCCCCGTTGTGCGCCACCGCATTGGTCAGGTAGAGGTCGCCGGTCATGGCGTTGGTGAAGGCCAGGCTGGTCTCCTGCGGCGACATCGCGCGGAACCCGACGGCGCCCCCCGGCACCGGCGTCACCGCACGGGATCCGGGGCGCGACACGTCGGCTCCGAAGGCCCACGGCGCCAGGAGGGCCCACGCAGTCCATCCCAGCGCGATGCCCAGCGACCAGACCCGGCGGATGAGGAGCAAGGCTCCGGAGGGGTTCCCCGGAAGGTCATCGGGCGGCATGGATCGACGCGGCATGTCGTGGAAACGGTGGCGCAGCATGCCCGAGGCCACGACCATTGACCATCCCCGCGACCGATCCCCACCGCCGAAGGGCGACGCCACCGATCGCAGAGACCTCTGGTGTCGAGGCTGCCGACGACGGTAACCTCTTCCCGATCTCGAATCCTGCCGACCAGCCACCTTCGCCTGCGGCGACCGGTTCGGGATCCAGAACGCCCGGAACGCCATGATCCCCAACCCATCTCTGTTCCCGAGGCGGTGGCTTCTGGCGGGTTGCCTGTGGCTCGGGCTGGTCACCGGCGCCCGTGCGGCGGATTACGACGCGGTCCTCAAGCCCATGTTGCGGGAGCGGTGCTTCTCCTGCCATGGCGCGCTCCAACAGAAGGCCGATCTGCGGCTGGACACCGTGGCTTCCATGATCCGCGGGGGCCAACACGGGCCTGCGATGGTGCCGGGGAAGCCCGGCG
>VHCX01000143.1 GCA_016871615.1 Verrucomicrobiota bacterium | reverse complement strand
GACCGTCCAGGTGGTGTTGACCCGGTCGATGACCGCGTTCAAGCGGAACTCCTCGTCGTCGGTTCCCCCCTCGGTGTTGGTCTGGGTATTCCGGTGGAAACCCGTGGCGATGCGGTCCTCGAGCCCCGCCTCGGGCAGCAGGTCGCCGGCGAGCACCTTGAGGGTGAACTGGTCGTACGGCAGGTCGGCGTTGAGGGAGCGCACCAGCCAATCGCGCCAAGGCCAGGCATCGCGGCCGTTGTCCTTCTCATAGCCCTGCGTGTCGGCGTAGCGGGCCAGGTCGAGCCACGGGGCCGCCCAGCGCTCGCCGAAACGAGGCGAGGCCAGCAGGCGGTCCACGGCCTGGGCCGCGGTCTCGGCGCCGCGCGTGAAGCGCTCGAGTTCCTCCGACGAGGGTGGCAGGCCGGTCAGGTCGAAGGTCGCACGCCGCAGCCACTGGGCCGGGGCGGCCGGCGCGGAAGGCTGGAGACCGTCGCGCTCCAACCGGGCGACGATGAACCGGTCGAGCGGAACCGTGGGCCAGGAGGTGTCCTTGACCTGCGGGACCGCCGGGGACACGGGCCTCAGGAAGGACCAATGCAGGCCCCAAGGAGCCCCGTCGGCGATCCATTGGCGCAGGGTCGACACCTCGGCGGCCGTCAGCGGCTTGCCATCGCCATGGTCGGCAGGGGGCATGCGGTCCTCGTCGCCCGCCGGCAACAGGATGCGGCGCACCAGTTCCGAGGCCTCGGGCTGTCCCGAGACCACGGTGGGCCTGCCCGATTTGCCCCGGCCCAGGGCCAGGTCGCGGTGGATGAACGAGACGCCGCCCGCCTGCTTCACGCCGCCATGGCAGGAGGTGCAATGGCGGCTAAGGATCGGACGGATGTCGCGGTTGAAGTCCACGGCCGCGAGGGCCGGCGAGGCCGGCGCGACGACCGGCACCAGCAGGACCCACACCGACCGGACGAGGGCGGCACCGCGGGCAAGGAAGGACAGGCTCATGGGATTCGGAGCGGATTGGGGGTTCAAGCGATGATGGCCTTCACGACCTCCGAGGGTTTGGTGACGTTGGTGACCCGCTGGTCGAGGCCCTGGAACGGGTAGGTCAGCTTCCGGTGATCGAAGCCCAGCAGGTGGAGCATGGTGGCCTTGAGATCGTGCACGCTGACCCGGTCCATCACGGCCTCGTAGCCCAACTCGTCGGTGGCGCCCACCGTGCCGGGGCGGACCCCGCCGCCGGCCATCCAGACCGTGAACGCGCCGGGGTTGTGGTCGCGGCCCGCCCATCGCATCTCCGTGCCACCGCGGTTCTCCTTCATCGGCGTGCGGCCGAACTCGCCGCCCCAGACGACGAGGGTGTCCTCGAGCAGGCCCCGCTGCTCGAGGTCCTCGAGCAGGGCCGCCATCGGCCGGTCCACGTCGACGCACTGCCCCCGGAATCCCACATCGAGGGCCTCCTTCTCGTTGGCCCCATGGGAGTCCCAGCCCCAGTGGAACAACTGGATGTAGCGCACCCCGCGCTCGGCCAGTCGCCGGGCCAGCAGGCAGTTGTTGGCGAAGGATTCCTCGCCGGGCTTCACCCCGTAGGCGGCACGGACGGCCTCGGGCTCGCGGGCGATGTCGAAGGCCTCGTGGGCGCTGACCTGCATCTTGAAGGCCGTCTCGTACTGGGCGATCCGGGTGAGGGTCTCGGGATCGCCGACCTCCTGATGGGCCTGGCGGTTGAGGTCATTCAGCGCGTCGAGCGAGAGGCGGCGCAGGTCGCGGGTGACCCCCGCCGGATTGCCCAGGTACAGCACGGGCTCGCCCTTGCTGCGACACTGCACGCCCTGGTAGACGCTGGGCAGGAAGCCCGATCCCCAGGCCGACTTGCCGGCATCCGGCGTCTTGCCACCGCTGAGCAGCACGATGAACCCCGGGAGGTTCTCGTTGGACGACCCGAGGCCGTAGGTCACCCACGAACCCATCGAGGGATAGCCCGGCGTCGAGTAACCCGTGTGCATGGCCAACTGGGCGGGCGCGTGGTTGAACTGGTCGGTGTGCAGGCTCTTGATGAAGCACACGTGGTCGACCACCCGGGCGAACTGCGGCAACCGGTCGCTGACCCACGCCCCGGTCCGACCATGCTGGGCGAACGGATAGCGGGGGCCCAACAGCTTGGGGATGCCCTGGATGAAGGCGAAGCGCTTGCCCTCGAGGTATTTCTGGGGGCAGGTCTTGCCGTCGAAGCGGGCCAACTCCGGCTTGTGGTCGAAGAGCTCCAACTGGCTCGGGGCGCCCGCCATGTGCAGGTAGATCACCCGTTTGGCCTTGGCGCGGAAGTGGCCGGGCAGCTCGACGAAGGGTTGGGCCATGTCGCGGATCACCGGAAGCGGCGCACCCGCCTGGGCCTGGAGGGTCATCCAGAGCGCTCCAAGGCCGGTGGAGCAATCCCGCAGGAAATGCCGGCGGGTGGTGTGCTGGTGCTGGGCGACAAACGCTTCCTGCGGGAGTTCCATGGCCCGACGATTTTGAAGCCGTCGACCGATGGCCAGCCAAAACACCACCCCACCCGGGACATTTCCTGCGCCGCGGTTGCCTGCCGGTGCCTCAACCGGCGGCTTCGGGCTCGTAATTGCCCAGCACCTCGCCGAGCACGACGGTGAAGTTCAGGTTGCCGCCCCCGAGGTCGACCCCGGGCAGCCATTCCCGATCCAGATCGGCCAGGAGCGCCGGCACCTCGTCGCCCTCCAGGCCGGCTCCCCGGAGCACGATGACGGTGCCCGCCACCGTGCCATCGGGCAGGTAGTGGAGGTCGGCGGCGGCGACATCCCGTCCGTCACGGGTGGCGAGGAGGCGCTCGGAATGGGGCGTGCGCAGGGTTCGGGTCCAGCGGAGGGGTGTCATGACGTGGTGGGTTCGGGTCCGGGATCAAAAAGCCAGCAGGCGCAGGCCGAACCCGAGGGCGGCCGAGCCCAGTCCCAGCCCGAGGGCCAGCGGCAGGAGACATCCCTGCCTGCCGTCGGTGCGGTAGCTCACGCCGGTGCCTGGAATCGAGAAGGTGGTGTACCGGCGGCCCGTGGCACTCACCGTGGTGCGCACCCCACGGGTCCCGACCGACCAGCCCACGCCCGACTTGCTGGCGTTGATGCGGAAGGGCCCGAGCCGGACGCTTTTGCGATACGAGAATCCCATGGACATGTCCGCGGCGGCTCCCCCTTGGCCGGTGGCGATCCCGGCTCCCGGATTGCCGGGCCGGTCGACCCAGGCGACCCAGGAGGTGTGGCGCGCCCGACAGGATTCGAACCTGTGACCATCCGCTTAGAAGGCGGATGCTCTATCCAGCTGAGCTACGGGCGCGTTTCCCGCACGACGGACGTTCCGACGTTGCCCCCGTGGCCCGCCCCTGTCCATCCCCCCCTCGCGACAACCTCCGCTCCGGGCGCCTCGTCAGGCCGCGCCGGCCGACAGGTGGGCGACGTAATCCGCCACCGCCTCCTCGAGCGGCGTCGGCCGGTACGGCACCCCGGCCCGGGCGGTCTTGGCCATGGTGGCCTCGGTGAAGTACTGGTACCGGCCCCGCAGATCCTCCGGCATCGGGATGTACTCGATCGCAGGCGTCCGGCCCATCGCGGCGAAGGTCTCCTCGATGAGGTCGCGGAACGAGCGCGCCTGGCCGGTGCCGAGATTGAAGAGACCGGAGACCTCGCGCCGCTCGGCGAAGGAAAGCATCACCCGCACCACATCCTTCACGTAGATGAAATCGCGCAACTGTCCGCCGTGGGCGTAGTCGGGCCGGTGGGACTCGAA
>VHCX01000142.1 GCA_016871615.1 Verrucomicrobiota bacterium | reverse complement strand
CCGCCGCCGTGCTCGCCGCGGCCGATCTCCATGGCGCCGACGCCGACAAGCGCGCGCACGCCCCCACCGCCCTGCCCGCCGCCGCCACCACGGCCCGGCCGCAGGGATTGGCCAAACCCTCGGCCGGCGAGCGCATCGTCTTCATCGGCAACGGCCTGGCCGAACGCGACGTGTACTTCAGCCGCCTGGAGACGGAGCTGCACCTGCGGTATCCGGAGCTGGACCTCATCGTGCGCAACATGGGGCGCCCCGGCGACACCCCGGGCTTCCGTCCGCACCCGGGCCGCGTCTCGCAGTGGGCCTTCCCCGGCGCCGAGAAATTCCACCCGGAGCTGAACTCCCATTTCGGCCGGGGATTCTATCCCACGCCCGACCAGTGGCTCACCCACCTGAAGGCCGACACGATCCTGGCCTTCTTCGGCTACAACGAGTCGTTCGACGGCCCGGACAAGGTCGGCAACTTCGAGGCCGAGCTCGACGCCTGGGTCGTGCACACCCTCTCCAAGGCTTACAACGGCGCGGCCGCGCCCCGCGTGGTGCTCGTCTCGCCCATCGCCTTCGAGAACCTCTCGGCCCAGCGCGACCTGCCGGACGGCAAGCAGGAGAACGCCAACCTGGCGCTGTATTCGAAGGCCATGGCCTCGGTGGCCCGGAAGCATGGGCTCACCTTCGTGGACCTCTTCTCGGCCACGAAGGCCCGCCTCGCCAAGAAGGCCCAGCCTGCGCTGACCATCAACGGGTTCGCGCCCACCGAGTCTGGCTACCAGGAGCTGGCCGTGATGCTCGCCGACGGTGCCTTCGGCCGCCAACGACGGGCCTCCAAGGCCGACGCGGCGCTCGTCCATCAGGCGGTGCTCGACAAGGACTTCTTCTGGAACAACGACTACAACCTGGTCAACGGCGTGCACACGCATGGCCAGCGCTACGACCCCTTCGGACCGCAGAACTACCCGGCCGAGATCCTCAAGACCCGCGAGATGATGAGCCTGCGGGACGGGGTCATCCACGGCGTGTCCGCCGGCAGGCGCAAGGACCTCGCGGCCGACGACTCCAAGACCCGCGGCCTGCCGGAGGTGCCCACCAACTTCAAGCGGTCGGTGGAGTACCTCGATGGCGAGCAGGCCATTTCGAAGATGACCGTGATGCCCGGCTACCAGGTCGAGCTCTTCGCCTCGGAGAAGGAGTTCCCCGACCTCAAGAACCCGGTGCAGATGTCCTTCGACAACCAGGGACGGCTCTGGGTCGCGGTGATGCCCAGCTATCCCCACTACCGGCCCGGTGATGCCCGGCCCGATGACAAGCTGATCATCCTCGAGGACACGAACCACGACGGGAAGGCCGACAAGCAGACCATCTTCGCCCGCGGATTGCACCTGCCCATCGGGTTCGAGCTGGCCCCCGAGGGCGTGTACCTGTCGCAGGAGCCCAACCTCTGCCTGCTGGTGGACTCCAACCACGACGACAAGTCCGACCGGCTGGAGATCCTCATGCACGGCTTCGACACGCATGACACGCACCATGCGATCTCGGCCTACAGTGCCGACGCCTCGGGCGCGTTCTACCTGCTCGAGGGCCGCTTCCTGCACAGCCAGGTCGAGACGCCCTACGGACCGCAGCGGGTGAACGACGGCGGGGCCTGGCGCTTCGACCCGAAGAACTTCCGCCTGGAGCGGTACATCCAGAGCGACGTGAACAACCCCTGGGGCATCGCCTTCGACGACTGGGAGCAGGGCGTCCTGTCCGACGCCTCGAGCGGCGAGAACTACTGGGCGCTGCCCATCTCGGCCAAGATGCCCTACGGCGTGGAGATCCGGCGCGCCGGCGACTACGTGCCCAAGCGGTCGAGGCCGACCTCGGGCTCGGAGTTCGTCTCCTCTCGGCATTTCCCGGACGACCGGCAGGGGCAGTTCATGACCTGCAACAGCATCGGCTTCCTGGGCCTCAACTTCAGCGCGGTGCGCGAGGACGGCTCGGGCTTCACCGGCTCCCTGGCGGGCGACCTGATCAGTTCCAGCGATCCGAACTTCCGGCCCGTGGACCTCGAGTTCGCGCCGGACGGTTCGCTCTACTTCCTCGACTGGCACAACGCGCTCATCGGGCACATGCAGCACAACGCCCGCGACCCGAAACGCGACCACGACCATGGGCGCATCTACCGCGTCACCTACCCGTCACGGCCGCTGGTGAAACCCGCGAAGGTCGCCGGGGCCGGCCTGCCGGAGCTGCTTGAGAACCTCAAGTCGCCCGAGTACCGCACCCGCTACCGAACGCGGCGCGAGCTGCGCGGACGGCCCGCATCGCAGGTGATCCCGGCCGTGAAGGCCTGGGCCAAGAAGCTCGACCGCAAGGATCCCCTCTATGAGCGGCATCTCTGCGAGGCGCTGTGGGCGACCTGGGCCCAGAACAAGCCCGACGCCGGACTGCTGCGGGCGGCCCTCAACGCGCGGTCCCACCAAGCCCGGGCGGCCGCGGCCCACGTGCTGCGGTACACGGCCCACCAGATCCCGGGATCGCAGGATCTGTTCCGCCAGGCGGTCAACGACCCGCATGGCCGCGTCCGCCTCGAGGCCATCGTCGGCGCCTCGTGGCTGCCCGGCGACCAGGGAGCCCGCATCGTGCTGGAAGGCCTGCGCCACCCGCTCGACAAGTGGATGAGCCCGGTCACCCGGCAGATCCTGGAGAACACCTTCAAGACGCCGGTGGCCGCGCTGGCCAAGTCCGGGGCCGGCGCCTTCGCCGACAACCCCAACGCGCGTGCCTACCTGGCCGGCGACTTCAAGATCGGGGCGGCCCCGCCGTCGGCCGACCAGGTCGCCTACGGGCCGACCCGGACCCTCGGTGCCGCCGAGAAGCGCCTGTACGACCTCGGCAAGCAGGTCTTCCACCGCGACGCCCACTGCGCGACCTGCCACCAGCCCAATGGCGCGGGCGTCGCCGGCATCTATCCGCCGCTGAACGTGGCCGGCAACCCGTGGCTCGCCGACGACGAACGCCTCATCAAGGTGGTGCTCAAGGGCCTCTGGGGTCCGCTCGAACTCGGCGGCCAGCGCTTCGGCCCGAAGAACGGCGTGCCCCCGATGCTCGGCTTCGGCGGCATGATCAACGACGAGGAGGCCGCCGGCGTGCTCACCTACGTCCGCCAGTCCTTCGGGAACAACCTGCCGGCCGTGACACCGGAGCGCGTGGCGCAGGTGCGGGCCAAGACCGAGAAGCGCTCCGACTTCTACATGGTCGAGGAGATCCTCAAGGAACACCCGATCCCGGGATGGGAGAAGTGGGGCAAGATGGCCCGTCCCGCCGGCGACATCTACGAGTGAGTCCCTTGGCGTTTCCCGCCCCGGACCCCGCTTCCGCACCCATGCAAACCCGACCCCTCGGAACGACCGGCCTGTCGCTGCCGGTCCTCGGATTCGGCGCCAGCTCGCTGGGCCAGGAATTCCGCAACGTCACGGTCGAGGAAGCCCTGCGCAGCGTGCGCGTGGCACTCGACTGCGGCCTCGGCCTCATCGACACCTCGCCCTTCTACGGGCGGGGCATGAGCGAGGTGCTCCTGGGCATCGCCCTCAAGGGCGTGCCCCGCGAGAGCTACACGCTCTGCACCAAGCTCGGCCGCTACGACCTCGGGCACTTCGACTTCTCGGGCCGCCGCGTGGCCGAGTCCATCGACGTGTCGCTGCATCGTCTCGGCACCGACCACCTCGACATCCTGCTCTGCCACGACATCGAGTTCGTGCCCATGCAGCAGATCGTCGACCAGACGCTGCCCGCCCTCCGCCAGGCCGTGGCCGTAGGCAAGGTGCGCTTCGTGGGCTTCAGCGGCTATCCGCAGAAGATCTTCCGCTTCATCGCCGACCAGGCCCCGGTGGACTGCGTGCTGAGCTACAACCAGTACACGCTCCAAAACACCCGCTTTGCTGAGGAGACCGTGCCCT
>VHCX01000141.1 GCA_016871615.1 Verrucomicrobiota bacterium | reverse complement strand
GTCTACAATTCCAATTCCGACCAGATCCGGGGCGACCTGGTGCCCGCGCACTACCTCCTGCGCAACCCGAACCTCAAGGCCCCGACCGGCGTCAATGCGCAGTGGGCCAAGTCCCAGCAGGTGTGGCCTTCCCGGGTGAATCCGGGGGTCAACCGGGGCTACCAGCCCAACACGTTGACGGCCGAGGGCAGGCTGGCGAGTTTCACGGCGGCCTGTGGCCCGCTGGTGTACCGGGGTGACCAGTTCCCGGAGGAGTTCCGCAGCGACGTCTTCCTGTGCGAACCGAGCGCCAACCTCATCCGGCGCAACAAGCTCACCGATGAGGACGGGGTCATCACGGCCTCCAACGCCTACGTATCGGACGAATTCCTGACCTCCACGGACGAGCGCTTCCGGCCGGTGAACCTTCAGAACGGGCCCGACGGGGCGCTCTACGTGGTCGACATGGCGCGGGGCCTCATCCAGCACCGCATCTACCTGACGAGCTACCTGCGCAAGCAGATCGAATCCCGCACCCTCCAGGCGCCGACGGACCTCGGCCGCATTTACCGCATCGTCCATTCCAAAAAGCTGCCCGACCGCCGCGCCCGGATGCCGGAAAAGCCCTCGACGCGCGACCTGGTGACGCGCCTGTCGAACCCCAACGGATTCTGGCGTGACACCGCCCAGCGCCTGCTGGTGGAGGCTCCCTCGGCCGAGGCGGTCGAGGCGCTGCAGCACCTGGTCCAGCAACGCGAAACGACCCCGGCGCTGGCCCGGCTTCACGCCCTGTGGACGCTCGAGGGGCAGGGGAAGGTGGGTCTCGAGAGCCTGCTGGCGGCCTTGGACGATCCGGACTCCCGGGTCCGGTCGGCCTCGTTCCGCATCGCCGAAAGCCTGCCGCCGGGGCCTGTCCGGGAGGCGGCCCTCGAGCGCATGATCCAGCGGGCCACGTCGGTCCGGCCCGCCGAGCAGATCGCCCTGCTCTGCGCGCTGGGCAATGTCGGCACTCCGGCCGCCGATGCCGCGATGCGCTTCGTGCTCATGACCGGTCCCTCCACGCCGCTGCGGCAGGATGCGGCGATCAGCGGGCTCAAGGGCCGGGAATTGGCCTTCCTGACCTCGCTGTTGACCGATGCCCAATGCGGCCCGGACAAGCAGGAACACGCGCCCCTGGTCTCCAAGCTGGCCCGCTGCATCGGCACCTCGCGCCATCCCGCCGACATCGCGGCGACACTCGACCTGGCGGCACGACTCAAGGACACCGACTGGCCCGCGGCCGCCATCCTCGACGGAATCACCGGACTGATCCCGGTGGCCTCCAAGGGGGCGCCGGCCCCGAAGATCCAGCAGGTGGCCCTGGCCGCCGAGCCGGCGGGATTGGCCAAGCTGCGCCAATCGCCGCAAGCCGGGATCACCGATCGGATCCGCCGGATCGAGTCGCTGTACTACTGGCCCGGCAAGGCCGCCAATGCCGACACCGTGGCCGCGGCCAACGTCCAGGCGATGCCGCCGGCCGCCAAGGCCAGCTTCGACCGGGGCCGCGAGATCTACACCACGATCTGCGGCGCCTGCCATCAACCCCATGGGAATGGCCAGGAAGGCCTCGCGCCGCCCTTGGTCGATTCCGAGTGGGTGCTGGGCTCCGAGAAGCGCCTGGTGCGGCTGGTCCTGCATGGCCTGCGCGACGCCATCACCGTGAAAGGCGTCCGGTATGAGCTCAACATGCCCGCCTTGGCCGAAGCCCTCGACGACACCCAGATCGCCGACTCGCTCACCTACATCCGGCGCGAATGGGGCCATGCGGGATCGCCGGTCTCGGCCGAGGTCGTCAAGGCCATCCGAGCCGAGGAGTCCAAACGCGAAGACTCCTGGACCCAGGCCGAGCTCGAGAAGTTTCCGTGAGACGGCGCGCCGAATCGGCCCGGCACCGGACCGATCCGACGGAAAACCGCCCGGAGTGACGAAGCCTCCGGAGCCTGGCCAGGAATCACCCCCACGAACCATCCGAAGCCAACGGCCGATGGCGGCTTGAATCGTTTACCTCCCCGGCAACCTCCGCTGATGGCACAATGTGTGTTATATTCACTTAAGACTGCCACCCAACCCTCCCCCCAAGGATCCGTTGCCTTGGATTCGAACCGACGGCATCGACCGCCCTGTGCTCGCAAATACCCGCGTACGCGGAACCGAGTGCCGAGGAATCCGTGACGCCGGGCGCCCGGACATCCAGCCCCACCCAAGTCGTCAGGAAATGCCCCGCCAGGTCACATGCCGAGCAGCATCGATGGATTGGCACGGTCTTCGCCGAGCAGGAAGCGCGGGAAGGCCTTGAGCGAGAAGGTCAGCGCGATCGTCCAGTCCTGTGGGCCGATGCGGTTCTCTCGCAAGCGGACTCCGAGGCCGACGGTCCAGCTGCGGAGATCCCGGTACACTTGGTATTGCTGCTCCTCGAGGGTGCCGTCCCGGGCCTCGAACTGGTGGACGCCCCGGACGGCCCAGTTCTCGTTCAGCTTGGCGTGGAACCGGCTGAAGATGAGGTTGTTGCCGGCGCCGTACAGCGCCCAGTCATCCCGCAGATACCGGTGGCCGATGCTCCAGTCGAACCACTCATTGGCCGTCCAGGTGGCCCGGTGGTTGGATTCCCGGAACTCGTGGGTGAGCGTGTCGAAGCGGGTCTCCGACGTGAGCGTCAGCCAGGAGCGCGGCGTGAAATCGATCTCGGAGTAGACATCCGAGAAGCGGGTCTGATCGCTGCGCTGCTGAAGGCGCCAGTCGGTCAGGAGCGACCAGTTCAGGACATTCTCCACCTGCCCTTCCCGCTTGGTCTGGAGCTTGTTGCGCAGGCCCAGGCGCACCGTGTTCTGGCTGTCGACCGAGTCGATCTGGGTGTAGTCGGGGAAATGGATGGGCAGCAGCTTCGGCGTGATGAGTTCCCGGTCGAACTTCGGCAATTCCATGGGAGTCCGGTTCGGCTCGGGCACGAAGACGTAGCTGAACTGGGGCTCGGCGATGTGGCGGGCCCCGTTCATGTCGAGGGCCGTGCTGGAGAACTGCGGCCAGAGCCTCGAGGCCTTGAAGCCCACGTCCACGCCGGTGTTGGCGACCCATCGATGCCTGTCGTCGGGGATCGCGTTGAGGCCCTCGGGATCGCCGTAGTAGGTGGCGCGGGCTCCGAGCCTCGGGGAGACATTGAGCCAGCCACCGAAGGTGTGCGGCGCCACCAACTGGTGGTAGCTGTCGCCCCGGAACGCCGCGTAGTTGGTGCCACCGGCCAGGGCATCCCGGTAGCGCAGATAGGCGAGCGAGCTGTCGCTCTCGTAGTACACCGGCGTGACGCCGATCTGCTGCCGGAGACCCCGGAGCCGCACATCGGGCAGGCGCTCGACGGTGCGGAAGAACTCGTTGACCTGGACGTGGGTCAGGAAGTCCAGGCTCCAGTTCGAGCCGAGCCGCGAGAACTCGACGAAGGTCTTGGGCTGGGGGTCGGTTCGGAATTCGCGCTCGAAGTAGTCGCGGAGCACCATCGGGTCGCTCTGGCCGCGGAGGATGCCCTTGAACTCGAACCCGGAGTCGTTGGTGATCGAGTGCCTGAGATCGAAGCGATAGCGGTCCGGGTCGATGGGACCGTTGAAGGCGCTGAGTTCCGGGGCCTGGTCCCTCAGGTAGTAGAAGCCTCCCCTGCCCTTGCCCAGGTCGCCCAGGTCGTAGGACAGGCGGGGTCCGCCGCCGATGCCGCGCCGCTGGCGGTAGTCCAGGTCGACCGCCGTCTGGAGGTTGGTGCGGCTCATCCAGTGGTAGCTTCCGAGCACGTAGGGTCCGTAGAGGCTGCGGTAGCCGGGTGTGACGGTGAAGAAATTCGGGTGCCGGTCGGCCTTGCGCACGTACCACGGGAAGTACATGACCGGCACCTTGCCGACGTAGAGCAGGGCGTCCTCGGCGGAGATGGTGCGCTGGCCGTCGATGCTCAGCGAGCGGGCCCGGATGCGGTAGCCGGGCTCGGCGACGTCGTCGGTGGTCACCTCGCCGCCAAGCACCACCTGATTG
>VHCX01000140.1 GCA_016871615.1 Verrucomicrobiota bacterium | reverse complement strand
CACACGCTGTCCTCGCTGCACACCTTGCTCATCCCCAACCCGACCGGATTGACCGTGTCGGCGCGCAAACCGGTGTTGTGTGCGTAGCGGAACTGACCGGCCAGCACCGAAAGGGTGATCGTCCCCAAAAGGTTGGTCAGGGTGGGAGCGTTCGGACTGGAGAAACGCAGTGGACATCGCTCAACCCATCAGAAATCGCCGTTCAACGCGAAAAGGTTGTTCCTGTTCTCGCGGAAATCGAGGTAGCGCAGCAACTCGACAGGTCCGTCGCCGAAGGTAACGTTACCGTCCCGACGGTGTCGACAGGCGGGTTGTTTCTGCGGAATCCATAAAGACCATCCCGCCGCCTTGTCCGGAGGGAATGTCACGATCTCGGTCAGATAGCTGTCTGGGGGATTCTTGCCCGGATTCCGCGGGACTCCGGTATCACCCATGAGCCCGACCTGACTCGCGAGACGGAGGCGCTCCGGTACCGCTTTTCCGGGCTGGCCCGTCCGGGTGGATCCGTGCGAGCCGCCGTCATGACCCCGATCCCGCTCCTTCCCGAGGTGTCTCGGTCCGCGACCGTCATCGACCGCCGCCGGTTCCTCTCCTCCACCGCCGCCGCGATCCCGCTGGCTCTGCTCGGCCAGGCGGCGCCCCCGCTGTCGGCGGCCCCGGCCTCGGGCGTCACCTCCGAGACCTTGGCCGCCCAGCTCCACGGCTCGCTCGACGAGGCGCAACGCCGCCTGCTGTGCCGGGAGTTCGACGACCCGCTGCGGCAGAAGGTCGACAACAACTGGATGATCACCGGGCGTTCCATCCGGGAAACACTCCGACCCGACCAGCAGGACCTCGTCCGCCAGATCTTCCGCAAGCTGCATCACCCCGACCATGCCGAGGCGATGATGCGCCAGATGATCGAGGACTCCGAGGGCAAGGGCTTCGAGGGAGGCACCTCGGTGGCCCTCTTCGGCCAGCCCAAGAGCGGAGCCTTCGAGCTGGTGCTCACTGGGCGCCACTGCACGCGACGCTGCGACGGCGATATCGTGGCCGGGACGGCCCTCGGCGGGCCGATCTTCTACGGGCACCAGTCGGGTCCGAACGACGAGGAGCCGGCCGACCATCTGGGTAATGTGTTCTGGTACCAGGCTCGTCGGGTCAACAAGCTGTTCCAAGCCCTCGATGGGCGACAGCGCCAGGCCGCGCTGGTGGAGGGCCGTAGCCGTCCCGAACGGGCGACTGAGACGGTCCGCCTGAGCGGCCGCCTCGAGGGGCTCGCCGGACTTCCCTGCTCGGAGTTGAGCGCCGACCAGAAAGGTCTGATGCGCCAGGTGCTGCGAGACCTACTGGCCCCCTTCCGACAGGTCGACGCCGACGAGTCGATGCGTCTGGTTGAGGCGCAGGGTTTGGGCAACCTGAACTTCGCTGACTTCAGGGCCCACGACCTCGGCAAGGACGGAATCTGGGATGTTTGGCAGATCGAGGGGCCGCACATGCTCTGGTACTTCCGGGGCGATCCTTACGTGCACTGCTGGGTGCATATCCGGGACGGCAAGGCCTGAAACGCGGCGGGACGAACCCTGCGCCAGGAACGGGTCCCGAGACTGTCTCGATGCCGGCACGGTCGATCCTCCGGCTTGGGCCTTCCGGCAGGAGTCCCGCTCACGTCACGGGCGCTCGGGCTCCCAGCGGTCCATGGGGCGTTCCACGGACCACCGCAGCATCATTTCGACGTTGGCCTCGAAGGTCCCGCGACGTTGGGAGCTGCCGCCACCCTCGGGACGGTCGTCACGCACGTAGCTCAAGTACACTGCCTCGGGTTCCGGGTCGCGTCCCCGGTCGCCCGTGCGCTCCTGCCAGGCGGCGAGGGCGGCCTGGTGCCGGCGGAGCTCAGCGGTCCATCGGGGGTCGTTGGCCAGGTTGGTGACCTCGAAGGGATCCGCCTCGAGGTCATAGAGTTCCTCGCGTGGCCGTGATCCGGCCATCACGCGGGCCTGTGCCGGGGTGAGCGCCCCGGCGGCGTGCCACCGTCGCAGGGCCTGCACAATGGCCTTGTCGTCCATGTAGCGGTTGGGCTGCCGGTAGGGCCGGCTCGGGTAGTAGTTGCGGAGGTATTTGAAGCGGCCGCTGCGAACCGAGCGGATGCGGTCGACCGTCTCGTCGGCACGGTCCCGGGCGGCGAAGGCGAACTCGCGCGATCCCGCCGCCCCGAAGAGCGGCCGGGCCTGCATCCAGTGCGGGATCGGCAGGCCCGCCAGGCGGAGGGCGGTGGGTGCCAGATCGATGTGCTCCACGAGGTCGCGGCGGACGGTGCTGCGGGGCACGCCGGGTCCCCGGATGATGAGGGGGATCCGGAGCCCGCCGTCATAGAGGAACTGCTTGTGCCGGACATGGCTGATGCCGTGGTCGCCCAGGAATACCACCACCGTGCGCTCCAGTTCGCCGGCCTGGCGCAGGCGGTCGAGGAGGCGCCCCACCTCGTGGTCGGTATAGCGCACCGTGTCGAGGTATTGGGCCCAGTCCTCCCGGATCACCGGGTCCTCCGGCAGGATCGGCGGCAGTTCGAAGGCGTTGGTCGGTGTGGTGGAGCCCAGGGTGGATCGGACCTTTGCGGGCCATTGCGTTCCGGGCTTCTCTCCGCGGTGCTTGCCCCCATGCAACTGCACCTGGGCGAAGAACGGCATTCCCGCCGGTCGTTCGGCCCAGTGACGGGTGTCGTAGGTCCCAGCGCGGTCCCACGCGAAGTTGTAGTCGGTCTTGGCCACGCCCACCGGGCCGCCCGGCTTGAGGAAGTCGTCGATCGACAGGTTGTTCACGTGGTAGCCCGCCTCGCGGAGCATCCGGGGCACGATCGCCATGCCCTCGGGGAGGGTGATCGGGTGATGAGCGTTTCCACTGCGGTGGTTCTGGCAGCCGAGGTGCGTCTGGTAGCATCCGGTGACGAGGGCTGAGCGGCTGATGGAGCAGATCGGTCCCGTGGTGAAGGCGGCCTCGAATCGCACGCCTTCGGAGGCCAGGCGGTCGAGGTTCGGTGTCGCGATGGTTCGCTGGCCGTAGCAGGCGAGGTCCGGCGACAGGTCGTCGACGACGATCCAGACGAGGTTCGGTCGGGTTCCGGGTGAGGCGGGATCGGGGGTCGCGCCGTTGGATGTCTCGAGGGCCTCGGCAGCCAGACCTCCCACCGGCGCGGTCGTCAGCGCGAGGGTCAGCAGGAAGCTGGTGACCGCCAGGACCCACAGGAGCCGTCGGATCCACACCCCAACGAACCTGGACCGGATGCCGGAGTGATGTCGCATGAGAAGATGCCTGGACGGTGCGCCGGCCCCGGCACGGCCGTCAATCGAGCCGCAACCCGGGGCGATTGATTCTAAAACCGAGACAGGCTGTCGGGCGTCTTGAATAGACGCCGTTATGGACCCGCCAGTCGAACAGGACGGCCCACTTCACTGCCCCTGGCCCGGCGGATACTTGAGCCGCTCGTCGTCCATGGTGAAACCCTTCACCAGATACTCGTTCAAGCGCCCGATCGCCCCCTGGCGGAACTGCGTGCCCCCATGGCTGCGCGCGCGGAAACCGACCGCAAGGATGGCGTCGAGGTTGTAGTGCTCGATCTCCCGTGCCACCTTCCGTTTGCCCTCGGTTCGAACGATTCGGAATTTCCGAATAGTTGCCCCCGCCGCCAGTTCCCCGTCGGCGTAAATGCCTTTCAGGTGCTCGTTCACGGTCGGCACGGTGACTTGGAACAGATCGGAAATGAGCGCCTGCGCCAGCCACAAGGTTTCGTTCTCAAACCGGCACGGGATGCGGGTGCGACCATCCTCCGTCTGGTAGAGGATGATTTCGGAATTGGGCAATGGTTCGTCGCTCATGGGTTCAGCCTCCTTTCGATGGGTGTTGAACTGACAAGCGGTTTTCTTCCGGCAGGAGCTTGTGAAGGGGTTCCGTGGGACCAGGCTTGCGATCCTGGAGACCCCGCCCGAGACGGACCCTCTGCTGCCAGCGGGTGATGCGGCGGTACTGGATCATGAGGATCGAGCACGAGCGCCGCACCGACACGCCATTCTGCAGGGAGGAATCGATCACCGAGAGGATCTCCAGTTTGGTCTCAGCCTTGAGCCGTTGAGCGGCTATC
>VHCX01000139.1 GCA_016871615.1 Verrucomicrobiota bacterium | reverse complement strand
CCGCACAGCCGATTGGGCTATCTCAGCCCGGCGGCCTTCGCCAAGACTCAAAGTCCATCCCCGGCTCCGGTCGGGCTCCGCCCTCCCTCCACCGGGGATGGACTTTCCGCAGCGAACCAACCACCATCAACCAGCGCCTGAAACTCTCACATCCCTTGGAGCAGTTTTTGCGGTCCTGTCACACTGCGACGCCCAGATTGCCGGTGACCTTGTTCGTGAGGGTGAACTGGTCGCTGATGCGGTCGTAGCTGATGCTCACCCCGGCGGCCGAGGCGTTGATCCGGTCCATCAGGTTCTGCACCGAGTCGGCACTGGCGCTGTAGCTGATGGACACGCCGTTGATCTTGAACTCGCCGGCGCCAGCCCCACCGTCGGTGACGGCCGTCTGGAAATTGGCCGCATTGAGCGTGGCCGTCGGTGTGATGCTGCCGAGACTCGAGGAGCTGTCGATCTGGCTGGTGCCGTTGTTGGAAAGCCGGGCGACGCTGAGGAAATTGGAGGTGTCGGTCGAGCTGCCGATGACCAGAGGTGGGCCGCCACCGCCTAGGCGTCGCAGGGTGATGGTGTCGGTGGTGGCGCTGTAGGTGCCCTGGATGTTGCCCGGGGCCGCTGCATCGATGCGATCGAAGACGTCCTGCAGGGTGTCGACGGCCGGATCGATGGTGACTTGAGCGCCATCGACCGTGATGGTGCCGGCGGTGATCAGCGGATTGAACCCCTTGGAGGCCAGCGTGCCGGTGTTGACGCTGTTGCTGGGATAGAGGTTGGCCCCGATGCCGGTGGCCCCGACCATCTTGGAGGCGGTGGCCAGCTGGGAGATGTTGAACTCGTAGGTGCCCGCCGCACCGCCGGGGGCCGCCGTGGCGGTCAAGACGGTGGAATCGCTGACCGTGGCCTTGCGCGCCTGCAGCACCTCGTTGGATTTGAGCGCATCGACCCGGTCTTTCAGCACCTTATGCTGCGTCTTGATGCTGCCGAAGGCGTTGTTCCGGGTCTGCAGGGTCGACTGTTCGGAGCGCAACCGCTTCTGCGGTGTGCGCTCGACGTCAGCCAGCTTGTCGACCAGCGACCGCCAGTCGAAGCCGGAGGCCAGTCCAGAGAGCCCCAAATCCATAACGATGACGCATCGGCAGGATCGGCAATTTTCTTGAATCCCACCCCGGGAGGCCTCCTGCCGGACCCCGGGCTCAGGCCCCCTCGGCCCCGCGCTGCCGTCCCTGCCATGCGGCGTCGGGGGCCCCAACTTCACCCTTTGAAATTGCCCCCTGCATCGACACTCTGAATGCCGATTTTCGCATGAAGCGCACGCACCATTGCAATGAACTCCGCGCCACGGACGCCGGCCGCGCGGTCATCCTGACCGGCTGGGTCCACTCCCGCCGCGACCTCGGCGGGGTCCTGTTCATCGACCTGCGGGACCGCGAAGGCCGGACCCAGACGGTGTTCGATCCGTCGGACCTCCCGCCGGCGGTCTTCGAGGCCGCCTCCCGGCTCCATGCCGAGTCGGTCATCGAGATCGAGGGCAAGGTGCGCGTCCGGCCCGAGGGCACCCGCAACGCGAAGATCCTCTCAGGCGAGGTCGAGGTGCAGGTGCTGTCGATGACCGTGCTGAACCCGTCGGCGATCCTGCCCTTCCAGGTCGACGACCCGGAGGTGGCCAACAAGGTGAACGAGGAGCTGCGCCTGCAGCACCGCTACCTCGACCTGCGCCGGCCCGAGATGATCCGCAACCTGCGGCTGCGGTCCAAGGTGGCCATCGCCACCCGCAGCCACATGGACGACCAGGGCTTCCTGGAGGTCGAGACGCCCACGCTCTTCAAGTCCACGCCCGAGGGCGCCCGCGAGTTCCTGGTGCCCAACCGCCGCGAGCCGGGCACCTTCTACGCGCTGCCGCAGTCGCCGCAGCAGTTCAAGCAGATCCTCATGGTCAGCGGGGTGGAGCGGTACTTCCAGCTCGCCCGCTGCTACCGCGACGAGGACTTGCGGGCCGACCGCCAGCCCGAGTTCACCCAGGTGGACATCGAGATGTCGTTCATCGAGCGCGAAGACATCTATCGCCTCATCGAGGGCCTGCTCCAGCGGGTCTGGAAGACGGCCCTGAATGTCGACATCCCCACGCCCTTCAAGCGCATCTCCTTCGAGGAGGCGCTGAACCGTTGGGGCATCGACAAGCCCGACACGCGCTTCGGCATGGAGCTGGTGGACTTCACCGAGGAGTTCCGCGGCTCGAAGTTCGGGGTTTTCGGCAACTGCGTGGCCGGCGGCGGGGTGATCAAGGCGATGAACGCCAAGGGGTTGGCCGGTGCGACCCAGGGGCAGATCGAGACGATGACCGAGTACGCCAAGAGCTTCGGCGCCAAGGGCCTGGCGTTCATCAAGGTGGAGAACGGCGAGTGGAAGTCGCCGATCGTGAAGTTCTTCAACGAGGCCGAGAAGGCGGCGTTGACCCAGAAGCTCGGCATCGAGCAGGGCGACCTCATCCTCTTTGCGGCCGACCAGTGGCTCAACGCCTGCGAGATCTTGGGCAAGATCCGCCTCTACTGCGCCGACGTGCTCAAGACCCAGGGCAAGCTGGTGATCGATCCCGCCCGCTTCGACTTCCTGTGGGTGGTGGAGTTCCCGCTGCTGGGCTTCGACCGCGAGATGAACCGCTGGTACTCGAGCCACCATCCGTTCACCGCGCCGGTGGCCGAGGACATCCCGCTGCTCAAGACCGACCCGAAGAAGGTCCGGGGCCAGCACTACGACATCGTGGTCAACGGCGTGGAGCTGGGCGGCGGGTCCATCCGCATCCACCAGCCCGACGTGCAGAAGACCATCTTCGAGGAGTTGCTGCAGATTCCGGCCGAGGAGACGCAGTTGCGCTTCGGCTACATGCTCGAGGCCTTCAAGTACGGGGCCCCGCCGCATGGCGGCATCGCCTTGGGCTTCGATCGGCTTTGCGCGATCCTGTGCGGCACCACGAGCATCCGCGACGTGATCGCCTTCCCGAAGACGGCCAAGGGCACCTGCATCATGACCAGCAGCCCGAGCGCGGTGACGTCGCGGCAGTTG
Organism: Verrucomicrobiota bacterium; assembly: GCA_016871615.1. Taxonomy (GTDB): domain Bacteria; phylum Verrucomicrobiota; class Verrucomicrobiia; order Limisphaerales; family UBA9464; genus SXXZ01. The sequence continues at coordinate 1,082 of VHCX01000139.1, read as the reverse complement.
CGCGACCTGCACCTCGAGGTGAAGGCGGCCAAGAAGGAGGGCTGAGGCCGCAGGGGTGGATCGGCAACTTCCAGCTTGGCCGGCCGAGGAGGCATCAGCCATCCCCGGCTGGTCGGCCCGGAATGGGACGTCTGGCCACCGGCGTGGGGTGATCGGCAGGGGTGGATCGGCAAGGGTGATTCAAGCCCAAGCCACCTGAGATCCCTGCCCCGGGGAATGGGTTGAACGGTGGGGACTTTCTGGGGAGGAATTCCTTGGGGAGGAATTTTCTGGGGGATGCCTTGGGGACTGGTGGAGCCGAGGGGATTCGAACCCCTGACCTTCTCATTGCGAACGAGACGCTCTACCAACTGAGCTACGACCCCGTTCCCAAGACGTGGGAAACGCTGCCGATTCGCGGCCCGCGTGGCAAGACCGGGTTTTCCCGGCAGCCGCCGCCCGGGCCGGCCCGGGCCCCGGGAGGCCGCTTCGCCAGAGGCTTCCGGCCTGCCGGCCGGTTCAGGCCCGGAAATCGGCCCCCGAATCGACGATCTGGCGCATCTGGTCGAACCACCAGGCGGCGCGTTCCCGGCCGCAGGGCCGGAAGGTGCGCGGCCGTCGGTGGACCCGCCGGGCAGGCGCGGCCGGGAGGTCCAGCGGCAGCCAGCCGGTGGTCGTGGCGTGGGTCTTGTGGAGGTCGGTTCGCGAGCGATTCATGGCGGGAGGTTGGGGCATGGGATCAGACATTGGCTGTCTAAGGATTCGCTCGCCGCGGGTCGTTTCTTCGCGGAAATCTTGAAAATCAAGGTCGAGGGCCCGCCTCCACGGCCGGGCCCGGCGCGGGATGCATGAGCCGTCCCCCGGTGGGGGGCGCCGGGTGCCCGGCACGGCACGGGGCGTTTTCTGGGGGGGCAGGGCGCGTTCCCGGGCGGCGCCGTGAGGTCGGCTTGCATGGATCCGAACCCGGTCCGACCGGGACTCATCCCGCCGTCCTGCGTGCCCGCTGCAGCCGGGCCTGTCGCGTCGGCGGCGGTTTTGACGGGGGAGGGGGGCCTTTCGTAGGGTGAGGGGACATGATCGCTCCGGATCGGGCCCGGGCCCTG
>VHCX01000138.1 GCA_016871615.1 Verrucomicrobiota bacterium | reverse complement strand
GGGCCGGGGGCGGGGTCATCGCGGTGTCGGTGCTCTGGTGGCTGCCCTTCGTCCGGGGGATCACCCGGATCGTGTCCCGCCTCTCGGAGACCACCGAGCGCATCGCCGAGGGGCGGTTCCACACGGTCGTGGCCGAGGACCGGGGCGACGAGCTGGGCCGTCTCGGCCGCTCGATCCATCGCATGGCGGGCCGACTCGACGGCCTGGTCCACGGTCAGAAACGCTTCCTCGGCGACGTGGCCCATGAACTCTGCTCGCCGCTGGCCCGGATGGAGATGGCTCTGGGCGTGCTCGAACAGCGCGCCGATCCGGACAGCCGGCCCTATGTGGACGACGTGCGCGAGGAGGTCCGTCACATGTCGGCGCTGGTCGACGAGCTGCTCCAGTTCTCCAAGGCGGCGCTGAAGCCCGTCGACGCGCAGCGCACCGCCATCCCGCTGGCCGGGGCGACCCGCCGCGTGGCCGGACGGGAGATGTCCGGGGTCGCCGGGTTCGAGGTCCGGGTGCCGGAGACCCTGGCCGTCCTCGGCCACCCGGACCTGGTCGAGCGCGCCATGGGCAACCTCCTGCGCAATGCGCGCCATCACGCCGGCGGCCTCGGGCCCATCCGCGTCGAGGCCCGGGCCGACGGATCCGGCCAGGTCCTGTGGTCGGTGACCGACTCCGGGCCCGGGGTGCCCGAGGCGGAATTGCGCCGCCTGGGCGAACCGTTCTACCGGCCCGACACCTCCCGCTCCAGCGACACCGGCGGCACCGGACTGGGCCTGGCCATCGTTAGGAGCTGCCTGGCGGCCTGCCAGGGTCGGCTGGAGCTGGCCAACGCCCCCGGGGGCGGTCTGGTCGCGACCCTGGTCCTTCCGGCGACCACCGGCCCCGTCCCGTCCGGTGCCCCGGAGGCGCCCCCGGCCGAGCGATAGATGGTTTCCGCGTTTGCGGTCGGGGGGAGGCAGGGGCTATCCATCTGGGCGATGCGGATCACCAACCTCAACCCGGACCATGACATCGGGGCCAGCGCCTGGATGCTTTCGGTGGACGGGCACCAACTCCTGATGGACGCGGGAACCCACCCCAAACGCGAGGGCCTTTCCTCCCTGCCTCTCTACGAATCGGTCCGCGACCTGGATGTCGACGCCATCGCCTTGACCCATTGCCACCACGACCATGTCGGGTCGCTGCCGGTGGCCCTCCAGTACTTCCCGCACGCCCGGGTGCTGATGACCGACCTGAGCTACTTCATCGTCGAGCGGGTGCTGCACAACTCGGTGAACGTCATGGTCCGCCAGCGCGAGGAGCTGGGGATCCGCGAGTATCCGCTCTACACCCATGAGGAGGTCGACGACTACGCGCCGGTCTTCCAGGGCTTCGCGCATCGCCGCGAGATCGAGTGGGCCCAGTTCGCCCGAAACCACGTGCCCGGACAGGGCCGCCGTCACGGCCCGACGCTGGAGTTCTTCGACGCGGGCCATGCGCTCGGCTCGGCCGGGGTGCTGGTCCGGGGCCGCAAGCAGAGCCTGTTCTACTCGGGCGACGTGTGCTTCCACGACCAGACCCTGCTCCGGGCGGCCGATTTCGAGGGCGTCAGGGCCGACGTGCTGGTCATGGAGACGACGCGCGGAGCGCGCCAGGTGCCGGCCGGATTCAGCCGGGACCACGAGCTGGACCGCTTGGCCGAGGGCATCCAGCGGGTGCTCGCCCGCAAGGGCACGGTGCTCATCCCGGCCTTCGCGCTGGGCCGCACGCAGGAGATCCTAGCCTTCCTGGCGCTGCTGATGCGGTCCGGGAAGCTGCGGGAGCAGCCCGTCTACATCGGGGGCCTCGGCCGCGTGTTCACCGAGATCTACGACCTGCAGTCCAACCGGACCCACCGGCATCATCCGAACCTCAAGCTGACCCATGCGCTGAACCTGCAGGTGGTCTCCACCAACGACATCGAGTCGATGTCGCTGCGGGGTGGCCGCATCTGCGTGATGACCGCCGGCATGATGAGCGAGAACACCGGTGCGCACGCCCTGGGCGCCCGCATCGTCGGTGACGAGCGCCACGGCATCTTCTTCGTCGGCTACGCCGACTCGGAAACCCCCGGCGGACGCCTCAAGGCCGCCAAGCCCGGCGAGAAGTTCCACTTCAGCCCCTCGGTCGGGCAGCTCACGCGCAACTGCGAGGTCTTCGACCTCGACCTGACCGCCCATGCCAACCGCGACGACCTCGTGTCCATGGTGTCCGAGGTCGATCCCCGTGTGGTGGTCCTCGGCCACGGGGATGCCGATGCGCGTGGCTGGATCCGCGAGCAGATCCACTCCCGGCACCCGAAGATCAAGGTGCTCGAGCCCGGCCCGGGCCAGGCGCTGGACCTCTGAGCGGAGCCCCGAGGGGGTCCCCCGGCCATGAGTTCGGTGCAGGTCTTCCTCGGGGTGTTGCTGCTGCTGCACCTGTCGGAATTCGTCGTCTGGGTGCCGGCCGGTAGCGTGCTGTTCCGACGCCGGGGGCGTGGCTGGGAGGCCGCCGGGCCCTGGGCGGTCGTGCGCACCGTCCGGGGATCGCTCCACGCGGTCGTTCCTCTGCCCGGCCTGGCCCGGGCCTACGTGGTGCGGGAGGTTCCGGCGGAGGCCGCCGGTCCCGGGGACCCGACACCCGCTGGCGGGGACTCGTTGTCCGGCCGCCGGCACAATCCCGAGACGATCGCCCTGCGGCGGTCCGGGGTGGCCCATGCCTTCGCGCCGCTGCGCTGGATCGCGTTCGCGCTGCTGGTGCTGGCCTGGGTGGTGGCTCCCGTTTCGCTGGGCCTCCTGGGCGTCGGCCCCACCCTGTGGATCGTGACGCCCGTGACGGCCGGGCTGATGGCGGTGGATGCGGTCCTGCTTTCCCGTCGACATCGGCGGGAGTTTCCCGGCCTGGACGACGAGCGGTGGCGCCTGGTGCTTTCGGCCTGCCTGTCTCCGTTGGCGGCGATGCGGTCGTGGGACCTTGTCCAGAAGGACGCCCTGAGCGGCTGCGACGCGGCGGCGGTGGCCGCCTCCCTGCCGGGATTCCGCGACTGGGATTCCTTCGCGGCCACTCGGTGGCGACGGATGCGCTTTCCCGCCGGCGACGTCGCCGAGGTCCCGGTGGGAGCGACCGGCTCCGGCGAGGCCCTCACCATCCTGGAGCGGATCGCCCGTGACCGGGGAATCGACCCGGGGCTCTGGGAGCAGCCTCCGGTCCCCGACGATCCCGCCCACACCCGCTATTGCCCGAGATGCCGGATCCAGTACACCGGGCGTGCCCCCTCATGCCGGGACTGCGGTGGACGACCGCTCCGGCCGATTCGGGCGTCGGCCTGAGGCGCCCTGCCCCCACGCAGCCCCGGCCCCGTCCGACCGGGTCAGTGGAGGATGCACAGGTCGTGGCGGAGGGCCATCAGCTCGGCGTCGCGGTCGAGGAACCAATCCAGCCGCGCGTCGGTCTCGCCGTGATCGATCTCCCGCGCCATGAGCAGGTAGGTCGCATAGTGATTGCCCTCCGACTCGATCAGCGACTGGTAGAAGCGCGCGAGTTCCGGTTCGGAACCCGCGAGGTGCGCGGCCAGGATCTGGAACTTTTCGCAGCTCCGTCCCTCGATCAGCGCGCAGACCACCAGATGGTCGATGGCCGACTCCCGGCGTCCCTGGCGGATCCCGCGCATCATGCCCGTGATCCATTCGCTGCGCTGCGGCTGCCCGAACGCCCAACCCCGCCGCTCGAGCAGACCGAGGACCAGCTCGAAATGCTGGAGTTCCTCGATGGCGATCCGGTTGAGGTCATGAACCTTGGGAAACAGTTCACGGTACTTCTCGAGGTGGATCGCCGTCGTGGCCGCCTTGCGCTCCAGATGGGCATGGTCCACGAGCAGGTCCCCGAGGCGGCGGGTGACGCGGTTGGCCCAATCGCGGTCCACCGCATGGCGCAGCATCAGCATGGACCGAGATTACCCGCCCGGGCCGCGGAGTCGAAGGAGGATCACCGGGGGGGCAATTGGCTACGTTCTCGAACCCCTGGCCCCGGACGGACCGGGACGAACCCGGGAACGCGCCCGGACCCTCGGATACGATGGTCTCGGTCCCCGTGCCCCCTGAATCCGACCCAGACGGGGCCTTGGCAGGGGATCCGACCGGTGGCAGCATCCTTTGGCTGAACACCCGAATTCATC
>VHCX01000137.1 GCA_016871615.1 Verrucomicrobiota bacterium | reverse complement strand
TCAACTATAATAAACCTGTCACCATATATTAAGCGGGTATGTTGGGTGGGGGCGGGGTTGGTGACGGTGGGGTGTCCTGGGGCGGCACTGCCGGAGAACGCGGCCCGGTTGGATGCGGTGATGGTTTCGGTGGTGGCCTCGCCATCGGATCTGGCAGGATTCCTTTCCGATCCGGGGTAAATGCGCTGTGCCTGGGGCCGGGGCTGGGAGTCGATCGGGCGGAGGATTTGCTGCCGGTGGCGCTGGAATGGGGGGCGCAACGGTTCTGGATGCCGATGCGCTGACGGCCTTCGCAGGGGAATCCGGCGCGAGGGCTGTCCTACTGCTCCACAAAAGGTGCCTGCTCACTCCGCACGAAGGGGGGGGTCGACGGTTGTTTCCGGATCTGCTCCCCGTCGAACGGGAACTGCGTCAGGAGAGAGGACGCCAGAACCCCTCCGAGGCGAGGCCGCACGGACGGCCGCACGTCGTGCGGGATGCACCGTGTTGCTGAAGGGGCCGGTTTCCTGGAGCGCTCCGGCGGATGGGGCGCCCGAACGGATCGAGGCCCCTGCGGACGGTTCGGCCGGTTGGCTCGCCACCGCCGGGTCGGGTGATGTGTTGGCGGGTTTTTGCGCCGGTCTGATGGCTCGCGGGATGTCGCCCTCGTCCGCCGCCGGAACCGCGGTGCGCTGGCATTTCGAGTGCGGCCGCCTCGCGGGCCCGGGCTTGATCGCCGAGGACCTGCCCGAGGTGCTGCCCCGGGTGCTCCGGCGTCTTCTCCGCCGTCCATCGCTGGCGGCCTCACCTGTCGGTGGTCGTGATGGCGGCGATCCCCACGCCAAACCACCTGGAGCCCATCCCGGCTCCCACGAGGGACCCGGACCGGCCGGGCAAGGGGCAGCCGCCTGACGCTGCGAGGGGAGGATCCCTGAAAGAGGATCCGGACGAAATCCTGCATCCAATTCGCCGGCCATGGCGGATAGCATGGTTGAAACTCAGGTGCGCCCCGTGCAACCCCGCCCCAAACCGCAGACGACCCTCCCGTTCCCGGGCTGGGCCACGCTGCGCCCGGGCCCGATGGATGGCCTCGATGCCGGCGAGGATGCCCGTCTGATCGCCCAGGTGGCCGATGGGCAGGCGGGAGCCCTGGCGGAGCTTTATCGGCGGCGCGGCGGGGCCCTCCTGCGATTCATCCAGCGGATCCTCGGCGATGCGCCGGATGCCGAGGAGATCCTTCAGGATGCCTTGGTCGCCATCTGGCGCAGGGCAGGGCGATACGATGCGGCCAAGGCGAGCCCGCTCGGCTGGATGATGATGATCGCCCGAGGCCTGGCCCTCGACCGCCTGCGGCAACGTTCCCGACGCGCGGCCGGCATGGATCGCCTGCGCTCGGCCGAGGCGTCCGATTCCCCCGCAGCGGATCCCGACACCACATCGTTCGGGGCCGATCCCGACGACCGGCACCACCGCCTCGGCAATGCCCTCGGGTCGCTGCCCGAGGCCCAGCGCCGGGCCATCGAACTGGCTTTCTATCGCGGATGCACCCAGGAGGAGATCGCCCGGACCACCGGAGAGCCCCTCGGCACCATCAAGGCCCGAATCCGGCGCGGGATGATCGCCCTGCGCCTCCGACTCCAGACCCGACATGACTGACCCCAATCCCAGCGCCCAGACCGCCTCCGAGGAGCAGGCGAGCCTGTACATCCTGGACCTTCTCGACGCCGCCGAGCGGCAGGCCTTCGAGCAACGGCTCCGTCGGGATGCCGACCTGCGCGGCCTGGTCCACGGATTCCAGTCGGCTCTCGAGGCGGAGGTCTTCGCCGAGCCGGCGCCGGCCGCGCCCGCCCGGTTATGGGGCAAGATCCTCGAGCGCACGCGCATGGATGGCGCCCAGGTGCTGATGTTCCCGGAGTCCCTGCGCCGTTGGATGCCCCGGTTGGCTGCCATGGCCGCCTGTCTCGCCCTTGGAGCGTTCCTGCAGTCGTTGTCGAACCCCGGCGGTGGTTGGACGGCCCAGGTTCGACGAATGACCGGGTCCTCGCCGGCCTTCCCCGGCGCCCCGTCAACCGCCGACCGCTCCGGCTCGGCGGGCGTCGTATTGCCGGCCGCCGACGAGTTGGTTCCGCCGGGCCAGAACCCGCTGGGATCCGGACCGGGCAGGCCGGCGCCTTCGCCGGATGCCGACGCACCGTCGACGGGCGACCGTGACGAGGCCTTGGTGGCCGAGAACGCCGCGCTTCAGGGGAAGGTGCGAGGCCTCACCGCGCAGGTCGCCGAGCTGAGCCAGCAGGTGCAGCAATGGAGCCTGATTCCCTCGGGAGTGAGCCGCCTCCATGTGTTTCCGCTCGGCCAGCCGGGTGTCGCGGCCCTGATCCCCGCGGCGGGACCCGATGGCGTGGGTCGGACCAACAGCCTGGCCGAATCCCTGGCGCGGTTGGCGGGCGAGCGCATGGCTGCGGTGCTCGGCGGTCCGACCGGGACGGGATCCTTGCCCGAGGTGGCCAGTTTCCGTCAGGCCGGTGCGGCCAATCCGCCGCCGGGATCGGGCCTGCTCGCCGCCGTCGAACCGGTGGGCAAGGTCGCCCTCGTGCCCGCCCAGCCGGGGTCACCCGAATCGGCCGTGGCCTCGGTGGGTGGCCCGGCGGCCGGCCTAAACAGCGGCCTAAACAGTGCCGTAGTCTCGGGTGCCGTCGCCGGCTCCGGGCCCGGTCTGGCCTCGGTGGCCATGGCAGACCCGTCGGCGGGCCGGGTGGCCTTCACCGCCCAACCGCCCGTCAACCCGCCGGCTCCCATCGTGTTCAGCGCCCCGGATTCCGGCATCCACGCGGTCGCCGTTCCAACGGCCCCGCCCGGCGGCCAGTACCAGTTGTGGAACCGCGGTGCCGACGGCACGGTCTCCAGTCTTGGAGTGCTCACCCCGTCGGGCAGCCCGGTGTCGGTCGTGACCTTCGAGCGCGGTTCGGTCGATGGGCTCTTCATGTCCCTCGAGCCGGTCGGCGGATCGTTCCAGCCCACCGGCCCGGTGGTCGGAAGCCCGCAGACTCCCGGGATCAACCCGGTGTTGCCCGGTCTCGGGAAGCCATGAACCCGCCTGCGAACGATCCCCCGCTGCCCCAAGGACGTCTCCGCCATTCGTTTCAACGATCCCGTCCAACCATCCCTTCCAACGATCCACTCCACTCCATGCATCCCATGAAAACACTCCGTTCCTCGCTGGCGGCGCTCGTGGCCGCGGTCGCGGGCCTGGTGGCCGTCCAGCCCGTCCAGCCGGTCCTCGCGCAGTCGTCCAACCCGGGTTCGACCTCGGCGCGCATCTCCGGCATCCGCTCCGTGCACACCAATCTGGTGGTCACCGTCCAGGTGCCCTCCGGCGTGCGGCGCATCACCCTCGAATCGCGCGCGCGCCTCGGCGGCGGCACGTGGAAACCGCGCGCGGTGCTCAATCCCACCAACGATCCCGGTGAGGTCACGATGACCGTTGCCGCCGTCGAGGCCACCGAGGTCCTGCGCGTCGTGACCGACGACGTCCAGTCGCTTGGCGTGCCGGCCGGGTTCTTCCAGGGCAGCGACAAGGTCGCTCCACAGGTCAGTCCCTCCCAACCCTCGTCGTCGGGCGGCGGCGGTGCGCCGGTGCCCGAGGTCTCGGCACCGGGACTCAACCTCGCCGACCGGACGTCGGTCGCCGCCAACACGGTCCAGGAGTCCGACATCTGGAAGTTCGCCGGCAACACCCTCTACTTCTTCAACCAGCAGCGGGGGTTGCAGGTCATCGATGTCACCCGCCCGGGCAGCCCGGTGCTCCGCGGCCTCCTGCCGCTCATCGCCCGGGGCGAGCAGCTCTACGTGCTGCCGGCCAAGGATCATGCCGGCGATTGGCTGGCGCTGTTGACCCAGCCCGAGTGCCGCTGGGACGCCACGGAGGTCGTCCTCGTGCAATCCTCCCCGACCGGTCCGCGCGCGTCGGCCACCGTGTCCCTCCCGGGCTATCCGGTCGAAAGCCGGCTGGTCGGCAACGTACTGGTGGTCGCCAGCCAGGGCTGGACCAACCGCCCGGTCTCGGCCGCGGAGCCGCAGGGCGCCAGCGTCTCCGAGTCGCTCACCTGGGTCAGCGCCGTCGACCTGGCCGAGCCGGCCAGGCCGGCCATCCGTTCGGTCGTCGCATCCAAGGCGGTGGTCCAGGCCATCCACGCCACCGACCGGCACCTCTTCGTGGCGACGACGCAGGATCCCGG
>VHCX01000136.1 GCA_016871615.1 Verrucomicrobiota bacterium | reverse complement strand
ATCGACCGGTTGGGCCGAGTTCACGTCGAGCACGAAGAGCACGCCCCCGAGACCCGCCAGCGTGGAGCAAAGCACATAGGCAAGGACGATCATGCGCGAGGTGTCGATGCCGCTGTAGCGGGCGGCGTTCTCGTTGTTGCCCAAGGCCAGCAGGTAACGGCCGTAGATCGTCCGGTTGAGGAAGACCGCCGCGGCGACGGCCACGACGACCAGCACCGCCCATGGGGCCGGGATCTCGAACCCCTGGATGCCCGGCACCGGGATCTTGCCCGTGGCCAGCACGCGCAGCCCCTTGTACCCGTCGGCGAACCCCACGGTCTGGTCGGCCGTGAACCCCCGGGTGACGCCCCGGTAGAGCATCAGGCCGCAGAGGGTGACGATGAAGGGCTGCAGGCGCAGCCGGGTGATGAGGAGGCCGTGGGCCAACCCGATGCCCACCGACATGGCAACGACCGCCGCGAGGGCCGCGGGCAACGACCAATGCTGCACGGTCAAGAGCCACGGCAGGCCGCAGCCCACCAGGCAGATGACCGAGCCGATCGACAGGTCGATGCCGCCGGTGACGATGACGAAGGTCACACCGATGCCGATGACGCCGAAGAGGGCCGTGCGGCGGATGAGGTTCTCGACGTTGTAGCCCGAGCGGAAACTTTCGCTGGCCCACGTGGCGAAGAGGCAGACCGCAAGCAGAAGACCGAAGATGCCGAGCAGCTTTTTCATGGATGGAGGTCGGGAGAGGCGGGAGGGACGGCGGAGGCGTTGGTGGCGGGGGAGGCCGTTCCGGTGGCGAGGTGCATGATGGCCTCCTCGCTGAGTTCGTGGCGGGCCAATTCGCCGGTGATGCGTCCCTCGTGCATCACCAGCACGCGGTCGCTCATGCCCAGGATCTCCTCCATCTCGCTGGAGGCGAAGAGGATGGCCACACCCTGGGCGGCCAGTTCCTCCATCAGCCGGTAGATCTCCTGCTTGGCCCCGATGTCGATGCCTCGCGTGGGTTCGTCGAGCAGCAGCACCTTGGGCTGGAGCGCGAGCCACTTGCCGATGACCACCTTCTGCTGGTTGCCACCGGAGAGGAATTGCACCACCTGCCGGTCGCCCGGGGTCTTGATGCGCAGCGACTGGATCATCTCCGCGCTGAGGGACTCCTCACGCGTCGCGTCACGGAAGCCGTGGCGTTGGTCTTGGCGGAGGCTCGCGAGGCTGATGTTCTCGCGCACGGGCATGGCCAGCACCACGCCTTCGCGCTTGCGGTCCTCGGGCACCAGCGCCAGTCCGGCGGCGATGGCCTCGGTGGGGCTGGTGGGTTGAAGGGGTTGACCGCCGATCCGCACCGTGCCTCCGACGGGCGGTTGCACGCCGAAGAGTGCCAGCAACACCTCGGTGCGGCCCGCGCCGACCAGGCCGGCCAGTCCGACCCGCTCCCCGGCCCGCACCTGGAACGCCAGGGGATGCGACGGGTGGGCCGGGGTCCGGAGGCCCTCGACCTCGAGCACGGTCTCTGGCCGCACATGGGGTTGGTGCGGGTAGAACTGGGAGAGGTCGCGGCCCACCATCAGCCGCACCATGGAGGCGTGGCTGATCTCGTGGCGGGCCAGTTCGCCGCTGTTCTCGCCGTCCCGGAGCACCACCACCCGGTCGGCCAGGCGGGTGACCTCGCCCAGTCGGTGCGAGATGTAGACCAGGCTCACGCCGCGCGAACGGAGGTCCTGGATGACCCGGAAGAGGTTCTCGGCTTCGCCGGCCGACAGGCTCGAGGTGGGCTCGTCCATGATGAGCACGCGGGCCTGCGTCGAGAGGGCCTTGGCGATCTCCACGAGCTGCTGGTGACCAATGGCCAGGGATCCGACGCGGGTATCGGGGGCGACGTCGAGACCCACGGCCCGCAGGAACGGCCCGGCCTCGCGGTGGAGGCGGGCCGTGTCGATGAGGCCCCAGCGCCGGGGCTCACGGCCGAGGAAGAGGTTGGCCGCCACGTCGAGGTTCTGCGCCAGGTTCAGTTCCTGGTGGATGAGGGCGATGCCCCGGCCCAGAGCCTCCTCGACCGAGGCCAGTGGCGCTGGCTCGCCGTCGATGCGGATCTCGCCGGTGTCGGCGGTCTGCACCCCGGCGAGGATCTTCATCAGGGTGCTCTTGCCCGCACCGTTCTCGCCGATCACGGCGACCACCTCGCCACGGCCCACCGTGAGGCTCACGTCCTTGAGGGCCCGCACGCCGGGAAACGACTTGGTCAGCGAACGGGCTTCGAGCAGGACGGGAGGCATGGACGGGGCGGGCCGGGCCGGGCCGGGTTTGGCGGGTGCGGGTTACTTGCCGCCCACCTTGGACTTCAGGTCGGTCCAGAAGGCGTCGACCGTGTCCTTGCGGATTTGCCGGGCCGGGATGTCGATGAACTTGTCGGCCGGGACCGCCTCGGGCTTGCCCGAGAGCACGTCGTTCAGCACCTCCACCGACTTGTAGCCGTACATGTAGGGGTTCTGGACCACGGTGCCGTGCACGGTGCCCTTCTGGATGCCGTCGAGCGTGGCGTCGTCTTCATCGAAGGCGACGACCTTGACCTGGTTGAGCTTGCCGGCCTGGGCCAGGGCCTCGAGGAGCAGCGGAGGGTTGTAGGCGAAGAGGCCCACCATGCAGCCGAGGTCGGGGTACTTGGCCAGGGCGTCCTCGGCATTGGCCTTGCCCTTGGCGCGGTCGAACTGGTCGGTGAGCGTGCCGAGGATCTTGAAGCCGTTGCCCTCGAGCACGGTGCCGGGGGCGTCGTAGTTGGAGGGATTCTCCGGGCGGCCGAGGATGGCGTCGATGGTGCCCTGGCGGCGGCGCTTGGAATTGTCCTGCTCCAGGCGGCCGATGAAGATCATCACGGTGCCGCCCTTGGGCATGGCCTCGCGCACCAGGTCGCCGCACATGCGGCCGGCCTTGTAGTTGTCCATGCCGATGTACACGAGCCGGTCGCTGTTGGGGGCGTCGGAGTCGTGGGTGATCACCTTGGTCCGGCGGGCGGCGGTGTTCAGCAGGTCGGTCTGGTTGGCCGGATCGATGGGGCTGACGGCGATGCCATCCACGCCCTTGGTGAGCAGGTCCTCGATGATGCGCTTCTGGTCGCTGATGCCCTCCACGGGCATGAGCGTCTGGGCATCCACGCCCAGCTTCTCACCGGCGGTCTTCACGCCGGCCGAGGCGATGGTCCAGAACGAAGCCACGCCGTTGGACACGAAGGCGATCTTGCGCTTCTTGCCGCCGGCGGGCGCCGCGGCGGAGGCGTCGCCGGTCTTGCCGGTGTCGGCGGTCTCTGGGGATTTGTTGCAGGCGGTCAGGCCCAGCAGCAGGGCGGTCCAGACCGACAGGGAGAGGAGACGATTCATGGGGTTCTGGGATCGGAGGTTCTGGGGGTTGAGATCGGGCGGGCGGGGTGGGCGGATCAGCAGACGGTCATGCCGCCATTGACGTGCAGGGTCTGGCCCGTGACGAAGGAGGAGGCGTTGCTGGCGAGATAGACCACGGTGCCGTCGAGGTCCGACGGGATGCCCCAGCGGTTGACCGGGATGAGCGAGCGGTAGCCGTCCTTGAGTTCCTGGGGGTCCTTCTCGTGGCGTTCCACAGGGATCCACCCCGGGGCGATCATGTTGACGGTGATGCCGTGCGGGGCCAGTTCGCCGGCCAGGCTGCGGTGGAAGCCGTTCTGGCCCCCCTTGGCCGCGACGTAGGCCGTGAAGTTGGGCACGCCCCGGGAAACCACCTCGGAGCCGATGTTGATGATGCGCCCCCAGCGCTGGGCCTTCATGTGGCCCACGCAGGCCTTGGTGAGCAGCACCGGGCTCTTGATGAAGAAGTCGACCATCCGCTGGTAGAAGGCCCAATCGTACTCCTCGATGGGCTTCTGGGGTTGGTCGCAGGTGGCGTTGAGCACCATGATGTCGACTGGCCCGAGGGTGGACCCGATCTCGGCCACCATGCGCTGCACCTGGGCTTCGTCGGTGACGTCGGCCTGGAAGAGCGCGCCCTGCAGGCCGGCGGCCTGGAACTCCGCGAAGGCCTCCTGGGCCCGCTGGGCGTTGTTCGCGTAGTTGAGGGCCATCTTGGCGCCGGCCTGGCCCAGGGCCTTGGCCATGGAGCGACCCAGTCCGGTGGTGCTGCCCGTCACGAGTGCGACGCGGCCGACGAGCGAGAAGGAAACGGGGAGGGAGGATTCAGGCATGGGACGTCGGGAGATGGTGCGATGCGATGGACACGTGG
>VHCX01000135.1 GCA_016871615.1 Verrucomicrobiota bacterium | reverse complement strand
CCGGGCGCATGGCCTGCGTGAACTTGGCGTAGAAGGCCGCATCCCAGTTGGCCAGGATGTCGGCGTAGGCCGCGTCGTTGCGGACGTGGTCGAGGTGGCTGGGGGTCGAGGCCATGCGTGGTTCAGTTGGTGCTGGAGGACCTTGTGGCCAGGACCAGGACGCCCATCAGCACCAGGCCCGTGGCCAACGCCGAGAAGCTCACCCAAAGCGATCGGTTGGCAGGTTCGAAGCGGTACTCGACCAGATGCTCCCCGGTCCCGACCGCCACTCCCCGCATCAGGAAGTTGGCGCGCAGCAGCGGCGCCGGTTGGCCATCGACCGTCACCTTCCAGTCGGGGTGCCAACGGTCGTTGAGCAACAGGATGCCCGGCTCGGAGGAACGGGTCTTCACCGTCAGACGCTTCGGGGAATACGACACGATCGCCGCACCGGCGTCCTCCTGGGCTCCGTTGACCGCCGACGGTCGTCGGGTGGGTCCGGGAACCGGTTCCGAAATCAGGACACGCTGTTCCGGATCGAACTCCGGAGATCCGAGGCGCTTCAGCATGGTCGAGTCGTCGAGGCCCGACTGCCAATCGGTGTAAAAGCCCGCCCGCGGCAGCGCCCCGGTGAACTCGATGACCGCAAAGGGCCCCTTCTCGGAAGGAACCGCCGTGAGCAACTGGACGAGATCCGCGGTGGCGGTCGAGGCGTCTGGTGGCGTGATCCCGGGCTTGAGGGCAAGTCCGAATGGCATCCGGACTCGGAGCCGCTTCCTCGCCGGATCCACCATGCCATTGAGTTGGTCCACCGCGTCCTTCGATCCCAGGACATAGCGGGTGTTGGTAAGTTGCCACAGACGGCCAATCAGGGCGGGTTTGTCGGGGTTTTCCATCAGCCCCAACGCCCCGAAGTAGGCCGTCTCCAGCTCGGGCACACGGGGCATCTGGGAGATGTCGAGGGACTGGATGTTGAAGTACTGGTACTGGTTCTCGAGCCATTCCTTCTGGAGGTAGGTCCAGGAGAGGGCGGCGTCGCCGCCGACCAGCGGACCCTGCCGGTGGGGGTCGAGGAACGAGCTCACACGTTGTTCCCAAGGCTTCTCCTTGAGAAGATCGAACACCGGGTTCGATTGGTAGCGAACGACCCAGTCATAGTATTTGACCCAGGGGATGTTGGCCCGGTGCAGATCGACGGCCAAGAGGACGCCCATCGAGACCCAACCGATCCTCGCCCGCGCTCCGCTGAAGAACCCGATGATCATCCCGGTCACCAGGATCAGCGAGACCGCCAGGAATCCCATCGCCTTCCAGACTTCCCCGATAGAAAACTCGGCAGTCGCCGGAGGTCCCATGGAGAAATCGATGCCGCGGAGGTGGGCCCTCAATTCGGAGGCGCTTCCGGAGTATTGCAAGGCGGCCAGCAGGGCGATGACGAACACCGCAATCGATCCTTGAACCCAGCGCACCTCCGCCGGTGCCGCCGTCCGTCGCCAGGCGGCCAGGCGGTCGCGGAACCGGCCGGCCGTCTCCTGTCCCGAGGCGATGGCGCCCCGCGCGAGGGCTTCGAGTCCGAAAGCAAAAAGGATCCAGAGCGCCAGATGCATCACGTGCAGGAACTTGGACGGAATGCGGATAGTGGAGAGGTAGGGAATGGAGAAGAAGATCCTGTAGAACGGGGCGAAATGTCCCCACGCCAAGGCCAGGGATCCGACCGCCACGGCACTCCAGAACCACACCATCCGCCTCTCCTGCTCCGAGTAGGGCGACTGCCTGCGGCGCAACGAAGCGGCCGATGCGTAGGCGGCGACCAGCACGACGAGCACCCCGGCGTACTCCCCGCCGCCGCTCCAGCGCCCCTTCGCCGTGCCGTCGAAACCCACGGCGCCCCAGTAGGCGCCTCCGTCCGGGCTGTCCATGCGATAGCCGAAGAGTCCCGGCACGACGATCCGAAGCGATTCCACCGGAGGCAGGCTGATGGCCGATGCGAATCTCCAGCGCTGCTGCTCGTTCTCCCGCGTCTGTTCCATGCCGGAAACCCCGACGATCTGGGTGCCGACGAGGGTCGACAGCGAGTGGGCCGACAGCCAGGCGGCGCATCCGGCCACCAGACCCAGCCGCATGAATCCCTTCCACCAGGCCTCCGAACCGTCCCGGGCGCCCCACACAGACAGGGCCCCGAGGAACGCGGCCACCAGCAGGCTGAAGATCGCCCCGACGTCGGCTCCCTCGGTCACGCAGCAGCCCACGGTCAACCCCGCCAGCAGGATCCGGGCCCAGGATCGCCAGCCCATCTGTCGGAAGGCCCCCACGATGAGCCCCAAGGCCAGCAGCGCCAGTCCCTGGGTCAGGGCCTTGGGGGCCAGGCCCCAGCAGGCGTAGGAAACCGGGTTGCTGTTGAGCGCGGCCGCGATGCCGACGAGCAGGGCCGTCCGTGCACGGAAGCCTGCCTGCCGGCAGAACCACCACGCCGAGAGGCCGAGGAACAGCAGCGACAGTGGCGCGTAGAACTTCGCGAAGGCCACGGCGCCGCGCAGGGCCAGGAAGATCGCCATGCTCAGGTTGATCCCCGCGCTCGGTGCGACCTCGCCCACCCAATTGAGGGGCTTCCAGAGACCGGTGAAGGCCTCGAGCACCCTTGCCCCCTGGGAGAACACCGTCCCCAAGGTGCCGTCGTTCGAGAAGAGGACCATTTCCGGGCGGAACACCGCGGCGAAGAGCAGCGCGATCAGGCCGGCGATGGCGAGCAGGGCCAGCAGCGGTGAGGCCCCGCGCTGCGGTTGGAAGTGCTTCATGGACGGTGGGTCGATCCTTGGGGTTCCTGTGTCGGGTCCGGCTTCCCCGGGGTGCCGCCTCGCGACTGCATCAACTCGTGGGCCCGGCCCGGTTTTCCGGCCAGCCGGCGCAGCAGGTCGCGGCACCGTACCACGGCCGTGCCGGCCCATCGGGCCGTCGGCCCGACGAGTTCGCGGCGGACCCTGGAGAATTCAGCCGCCTTCACCGGGTCCAGGTGAGCCATCACGTCGATCTTCACCTGCGCGCGCGCCGCGAACAGGCAGGCGAGGCGTCGCCTGCGGAGGGCGAGGCACAGCGGCCCCTCCTGAAACATCGGGAGGATGCGCTGCATGAACCGCCATTCGTCCCGGAGGAATTGGTCCGCGTCATGCATGTGTCGGACCGAGGCGCTGAAGGGGTGGATTCGGAAGTGGCTCAAGGCCTCGGGTACCTCGACGACGGCCGAGGAGACGGCGGCCCATTCGGCCACGAACAGCGCGTCGGCCACCTGCGGCATGTTCTCGAACCGGCACGGCGCCGGAAGGAACTCGGTCTTCAGCACGACGCCGGGCAACAGCACGTGGCGCAGTTCGGACTGCCCCCGGAGGAATTCGTTGAGTCCGATGCGCCGTGCCGGGCCCCCGGGCCCGGATCGTGCCGGACCGAGCCGCCGGCCGTCCTGGTCGATCTCGTCGTGCAGGCTGTACCCCAACGCCCGACCCGGGGCTTCGGACAGCGGCGGCAGCAGCCGGGCGAAGAACTCGGGGCCCACCAGGTCGTCGGCCATGAGCAGGTGGAGGAATCGGGTCCCGGAGGCGAACTCCAGACAACGGTTCAGGTTCCCTATGACGCCGAGGTTGCTCGGATTCCTGTGGAACTCGCAGGGGATGCCCCGGAAACCCCTCACCAGGTCCGGCGTTCCGTCGGTCGAGCCGTTGTCGACCACGACCACCCGGTCCGGCCGGCGCGACTGCGCGGCAAGGCATTCGAGAGTGGTCCGCAGGAAGCGTTCCCCGTTGAAGACAGGGATGACCGTGGTGAGTTCCATGGGGCTTCTTGGGCAGGGAGCCTGTCGGGATTCAGAGCCGACGCAGATAGGCCCCGGGCCAGTGGGTGAGGTTCTGCCGGAGGCCGCTCTCGTTGAAGGGCCAGGCCGGTTGCTCGAGCACGAACTCCGGGTGGGACCGGGCGAAGTCGGCGGCGGCGGCCGTGGGGTGGTCCCAGGTCCATTCCGGGCGGCCCCGCGGCACGTCGTGCAGGTCCTTCATGATGCCGTCGGTGGCCACGATGTAGGAGCCGGGGGTGACGAGGCCATGGTAGGCCTCCAGCTCGGCCGCCACGTGGCCCTTGCTGTGGTCGCTGTCGAGGATGACCAGCACGGTCTCGCCCGGTCTCACGTGGGATCGCACCTGCTCCAGCGTGGACGCCGCCGTGGATCCGCCCTCGATGAGGGTGATGAGTCCCCCGAGTTCATGGGTTTCGATGCCCTGTCGGTTGTGGGGGCGGATCTCGATGTCGACGCCGATGACCCTGCCCCGGCCCATGGCCTTGAAGAGCGAGGCGTAGAGGATGAGCGATCCCCCGTGGGCGACACCGGTCTCGATGACCACGTCC
>VHCX01000134.1 GCA_016871615.1 Verrucomicrobiota bacterium | reverse complement strand
GGTCCACGACGAATGCGACGTGACTCAGACGTCGCCCGACGAACTGCCCGTGATCGACATTCGCAGCCTCTGACGGGATCCCATGTCACGGTGCGGACGGCCCGTGAGAAGGGCGGTTTCAAGGCCGGTCTGCGCCGACGAGAAATCCGGCCTTGAGCATGGATAGGAAGCTCCGCGGCGCCTCCACGGTCGGGCCGCATACGGCCCAGCCAGCTCCGGCGGTTGCTCCTCGTGCTGCGCCCCGCCAGGCCGACGCTTGCCGAAGTGCCATTGGCCGACCTATCCTTTGAGCGCTGCAAGCTGCTCAGCGGCAAGTGAATGCCATGCGCCCAGCGGCAAACCAATCGCACTCGAACCCTGCGGCCTCGCCGCAGTGCTGCCACCGGACCAGGCTGAAGTATCCACGCCATGGCGTACAGCGCCTGCATGTTGCGAAAAAAAGGACAAAGCCGCAGCGAGCTGGCTGTCTGCGTGATGGCATGTTGACATGCAGGATTGTGCACTTACACTTGGAGCATGGTATAAACCGATCCTCCGAAAGGCGAGACAACCATGGCCAGTGCATCCGACGAGCGCAACCTGGTTACCAACCTGAAAGTGCTAAAAGACCTGCCGCAGAGGCGGAAAGGCTCCAAGATCAGCTACGACAATTCGTCAGGCCTGTTCAGTATTCAGGAGCCGGGCA
Source organism: Verrucomicrobiota bacterium (assembly GCA_016871615.1). Taxonomy (GTDB): domain Bacteria; phylum Verrucomicrobiota; class Verrucomicrobiia; order Limisphaerales; family UBA9464; genus SXXZ01. The sequence goes on along the minus strand of VHCX01000134.1, from coordinate 3,917 downwards.
AATTGACATCCCTGGCGCGGACCTTCTCCCGAGACTCCGTGACCAGCAAGCAATACTTCGAGGACCCCCTGGTCCTGCTTTTCGGCTCTTCGGGGATTTCCGTGGCTGGAGAGTGTCGACGGGCGTACAGGTTCAGGAATGGGGAAGTGCATGGCTGACGGCGTGATCAGTGGGGCCGAAACCCACTGCATTCACCCTCAAAGGCTGCCTTTTCCCCTGTGTTTTCCGCCCATCGGGCTTTTGGGCCCAGCTTGGAGGAGAGGGGGCGCCGCGGGGGCCGGGACCAGCACGTTGCCGGGAGTAAAACCGACGATTTTCCGGGATCCAGGCCCCCCTGCCACGAAATTCCCGGAAGAACCTGCTTTTCAATGCCGGCTACCGGGACGCCAAGGTGGGCAGGCAACTCTGTGACCAGGCCCTGGCTGGACTGGAGTGCCTTCGCGCGACGTACCTCGGCGAGCCTGACAAGCTGAAGGCGATCAACAAGGTCGTTGAACGGGTCCGCCAGGCCGAGCAGAACTCGCTCAATAACCGGAAGTGCCTGACCGAGGAAGTCAAGGAAGCGCTGAACCGGCAGGCTGACCTCAACGATTCCCTGAAGGACTTCTGCAAGAAGGTCTTCGCCAACAAGCAGATCAGGGCCGGGTCGGGCCAGGGTGCGGTGACCAGCGAGAACGCGGCGGACATGATTTACGGCATCTACAACGGCACGAGCCAGGCTGCCGATGTGCGCACCAAGAAAATGGTGAGATGGAATCACCAGCTCTACCATGTGTGTCACAACCGATGTATGCCGGGAAGCCCTTTCCTGCAGGGAACCGCGGGTCTGGTCAGCAATCGTGACCTCCCCCTGAGCTACCTGGTGGAGAACACGCCGCCTCTAGTCAACGATGTTTTGTATAAAAAGCTCTGCCGCTATTTCATTTATTCACATACACGCACGCCCATCAGCGGGGCGGATTTTCGGGTCTACGGTAACGTCCTGCCTGAATATGTCCACCTGCTGGCGGGCGTGCTGCTCGAACAGGTCCTCGACTGCGGCATCACCTCGTTCAAGTTCGCGGGCCGGGCCTCCATCGAGGCACGCTGCGACTCCACGGTCATCTACTGCGGCACGCGCAATCACGCCCTCCGCCTGGCAGAGATCCTGGCAACGCGCTATGCCAGCTGGTTCGGCATCCAAGTCCCGCACATGACCAAGCGGCTCAAGCCTAAGGTCGGCGTCTCGGTGGGTGCCGAGCCGGGCAACAACCTGGCCGCCGCGAACCCGGCGGCCTTTCGCGAGCGCTATCCGCGAATGGATGAGAGGGATGCGGAGTTTAGGGCCTGGCTGGAGCGGCTCAAGCCGCTGGCGACCGGCTACCATTCCCTATCCAAGGCGCACGCCATGGACCACGACCTGGCGAACAAGGGTAAGGATGGCCCAGGGTGGAAGAAGCAGATGATGGAGGAGAGGCAGATGAGCTTTGGGACTTTTCGCAGCCAGCTGCTGGCCCTAGCCATTGACAGCTACAACGCCAACAAGCAAGTGTATGCCGAGGTGCCGGCCTTCGAGTTCTTCAAGCGCTGCGTGGCGGCGGCGTTCCGGGGCTGGGGCCTGGACCCGGCCGACCCCTTGGCGTGAGTCGACGTCGCCTGCGGTTCGCATCGCGACTGCCATCACGACTGTTTGCGCGCTGCTGCAATCGTCATAACCGATCCAGGCTCACCGGGCGTCGCCCTCCTGCCGTCAGTGCTGTCGTTCCGGCCCTCCTGCACGTCCTGTTCCGCATAAAGGTCGAGCCCCGCAGCCGGCGCACAGCCAGACCATTTCCAGGACAATTTCCCAAACCAGGCGACGATTCGGCCTTCGCGCCGCCCGGTCATCGCGCATATTTGTTGACGGCGGTTGAAAACGGCGGCGCGGGGCGGTCGAAAATGGTGGCGCGTGGTGGTGTCGATCTCCCCTGATGTCGTAGGGGTGTCGCGGTTGGTCCGCCGCCGCTTGGCATCCTGCAGACGGTAGCTTTCGCCCCTCGTCTCCAGAATGTGGCAGCGGTGCGTGAGCCTGTCCAGCGCTGCTCCCGTGAGCCGTTCGCTGCCAAGGACTTCGGTCCAGTTCTCGAATGGCAGGTTGGTCGTGACGATCAGGCTGTTGCGTTCGTACGCCGTAGCGATGACGTCGAAGAGCAACTCTGCCCCCGCCTTGCTCGCGGGCACATAGCCCAGTTCGTCGAGAATGAGGAGGTCGAGCTTGGCCACCTGCTGCCGCATCCGGAGCAGGTGCCGCTCCTCCTTGGCTTCCTGAAGCAGTGTGACCAGTTCGGTCACGCGGAAGAACCGTACCTTCCGGCCCTGGGAACAGGCTGCCATGCCGAGGGCCGTGGCGAGATGGGTCTTGCCCGTGCCTGATGGCCCGACGAGCAGGATGTTCTCCCGGCGATCGAGATACTCCCCCTTCACGAGCTCGAGCACCTGCGGCTTGTTGACACTCGGCCGCGCCGCGAAGTCGAACTCATCGAGCATCTTCGCAGCTGGGAACCTGGCCGCCTTGAGCCTGCGTTCGGCCGCCTTCCGTTCCCGCTCGATCAGCTCCAACTCGACGAGTTGGAGGAGGAACGCGAGGTGGTCGGCGTTGTCGGCCGCACACCGGCAGGCGATCTTCTCGGCCTCGGCCAGCATCGTGGGCAGCTTCAGGGCCTTGAGATGGTGCTTGAGCAGCACCGCGCTCTTGGTCTCCGTCTTGTTCATGACGCCACCTCCTCGAGTAGCGACTGGTAGGCGGCCACGGGCGTCGTCTCCACCTGCACACCCGCGAGGTGCGGCCTGCCGTCGAGCGAGAAGAGCCGCACCGGCCCGTCGGCCCGATGCTCGACGACCGAGCGGATGCTGTCGGAGTCGGTGATGCCGATGTCGAGGGCGTACTCGACGCCCGAGGCGACCTCCTTCAGGCTGAACCGTTCCACGAGTCTCAGCACCCGGATGAACGATCTCGTTCCCGACTTCGGATCTTCCGCCTCCATCCTCCTGCGGAGCAAGGCGAAGCAGTCGGGCAGATTCCATTGCTCCAGGGGCTTCGCATGGTCGAAGCCGCCGGGCTTGCGTTCCAGGAGCGCCAGGTAGTGAACCGGCTCGAAAAACGTCTTCTCTCGATCCCAGCACCGAGGGTACCGGGCAAGGAGACGGTCCTAAGGATAGTCCGGTCAATGGCACTTCAGCAACCATGTCCAGAGGCATTTCCGAGCTGATGGGCGGCTGGTGAGGCTGGTGCCGCGTTTTCCGACGCCTCATCAGCTGCTCCCGGAACGGCTTTCCTCCCCCCTGGGGTGGCGAGTTTCTCGCCTCGGCGCAGACCGTCTCCCGGGTCGCCCGTCCTGGGCTTTGGTTTGACCTCGCGCCCGGCACGGCTCAGAGGCTGTGAATGTCGATCGCGGGCAGTTCGTCGGCCACGGCTTGAAAGACGTCGCGATCGTCATGGATCTGCACGAGCTCACCCCAGTCGGTGGGCGGTCCCCGGGCCGATGAGACGGGCGGCGGCTCCAGCGGCTCGCCGAGGTGTGGGAGGATCTTCCGGATCGGCCCCGGCTCCGTGATGAACGCGATCAGCCGGATGTCACCGCCACACGCTGGGCACTCGAGCGGAAACTCCTCCCCCACCCGGGCCATCAGTTTCGCCCACGCAATCCGTGAGGTGTCGTGTGAGCGGGGCTTTTGAGGCGCGTCAGAGCAGCCTTCCGTGGCGTGACCGTCGTTCCCATGCCCACCGGTCAAGGCCTCGCGGTGCCTGCCGATGTTGCCGATGGCGAGCGACGTGACGGCTTTCCGGAGCCGGTGGTTCGGCGCAAACACCCCGTGATACCGATGCCGATGCTTCCGCGGTGGCGGGACGAGATCGGCGAGCCTGTCCAAGAACTCAAACGGTGTGAGTTCGACGACGC
>VHCX01000133.1 GCA_016871615.1 Verrucomicrobiota bacterium | reverse complement strand
AAGGCCGTCGGCGTGCGGCTCGGGGCGCACACGCTCTCGAACTTCATCCAGACCCACGATCCCTACATCACGCCCGAACCCGACCCACGCCTGGCCAAGACCGGTGAGAGCCGCCTGACCGAGGCGTTGGATGCCACCACCACCACCCTGCCCGTGGCTTCACCCGAATACTTCACCAACCGGCTGGGCAACGAGCTGCAGACCGTGCTCATCGGCAAGGAACTGGTGCGCTACCGCACGGTCTCGACGAACGCGCCGTGGAAGCTCCTCGATTGCCAACGGGGCGCCTATGGCACGACGGCCGGTGCGCATCCGGCCGACGCCCCGGTGGGCAAGCTGATGGACCACGCCTACAAGGTCTTCTTCCCGAACCTCGAGATGCAGCGCGAGATCGCCCGCAACCTGGCCCGGGTCTTCAACGCCACGGGCTTGAGCCACATGGACTTCGACGGCCACGAAGGCTGCCTGGCCCCAGGCGAGGGAACCTACGGCAACGAGCTGTTCGCCAAGGAGTTCTACGACCACCTCGACCACACGGTGATCAACGGCACCAGCCCGCCGTTGTCGCACTTCTACTGGCATATCAACAGCTACTGCAACTGGGGCGAGCCCTGGTACGGCGGGTTCCGCGACAGCATGCAGGAGTACCGCATCAACAATCAGGCGTTCTGCGAGCGCAACTTCATCCCCAAGATGCTCGGCTGGTACCTGCTGCAGACCGCCACCTGCCTCTCGGACATGGAGTGGATGCTGGCCCGCTCGGCGGGCTTCGACTCGGGCTTCGCCCTGGCCACCACGCTCGACGCCCTACGCAAGAACCCCGAGAGCGGGCCGATCCTCGATGCGCTGCGCGAATGGGAGAAGGCGCGGCGCGCGGGCGTGTTCACGCCTGAGCAACGCGAGGCCCTGCGCAATCCCAAGCGGGAGTTCCACCTGGAGACGATCGCGGACGGCGGCTGGAACCTGTTCCCCTTCCACGACTCGGCCGACTTCCAGCACGAGTCTTTGGTCCGCCAACCGGGCGAACCCACCTCGGCGACCTGGGACCTCAGGAACCCCGACGCCCGCCAACCGATGCAGCTCAAGCTGCGGGTCGTCGCCACGTCCGGATCGATCCGCAACCCCACCCTGGAGATCCACCGCTCGGCCACGGTCACGCTTCCGGTGGAGATCCAGGCGGGCCAGTCGCTGCTGCTCGAGGCCGACGCCATCGTGCGGCTCTACGACGCCAAGGGAAACCCGCTCCAATCGTTCCCCCTCAAGGCCGCGCTGCCCGAGGTGCACCCCGGAGCCAATCCCGTGACCTTCGACTGCGAATTCGTCGGCGACACGCCCCCGAAGGTGACGGTCACTTTCAAGACCCGCGGCGCGCCGACACGGGTGGCCCGCCGGTGAGGCCGACCTGGCCGAGAGGGCACCAGGTCAGGATCGAGGCTCCGGATCCCGAGGGATCAGGGCGATGACGGAGGCTGCGACCACGAGGCTCACCAGGCTTCCGAGAAGGATGAGCAGGTTGCCGGAAAACGAGTCGGGGTCCTGAGGCGTGCGCCCGAGGGCCTCCTGGGTTTCCCCGGAGGCCGGTGGAGAAAACGACGAGGCCATGCCCAGGCGCAGGCCATCGACGGCCAGGCGCCCCGGGGCCCAGAGTCCTTCGCGCCACTCCGGCATCCACGTCGAGGATGCCCAAGCCTGGGACGCCGCCGGGTCGAACCCGGCCCCGACTGGCCATCCGGACGTGATCCCGTCTGCCGCGCCGGCGCCGGGAGCATCCATCGAGCGTTCGGCCATCGGGTCCTGGGGCGATAGGGAGACGACCGGAGGAACTCCGCGATCCCGCAGGTCGCGGAAATCACCGGCCGGGACCGGAAACCGGAGGACCGGCCGAGCGATCCATGGGGCCCCCAGGCGGGCACGTGCCTCGGGTGGGACGGTCGAGCCTCGGGAACCGTTCCCGCTGAAGGAGGACCAGTCCTCGCGTGCAGGGTCGAAGACCGGTGGCCCGGCGGGCGGATCGAGCGGCGCCGTGAAGCCGACGGCGGTTGCGATCCACAGGCCCGCCGAAAGCGGCGCGACCCGGCAGCTCCGCCCAAGGCCGGCGGCGAACGGTCGGCGGATCCGGTCGCGGAAGCCGGAGGATCTCATCGTGGCAAAACAGGTGGCGACGCCCTCCAACGCGGCACGCCACGAGTCTTGGCATCAGCGCAGGGAGCAAACGCCTGCAACCTACCGGCGCGAATCCGGGCGAACCAGCGGCAAATCGCACCCGCCACGGCGAGGGGCCTGTGATCCTGCGGCAGGACGTTGGGACGGGTCGTGTCGGACAGGGCTCGGGTGCATGGAACCGAACCTGCCGGCACTTCCGGTCCAGGTGCCCCGCCCCCTCCCTCGAGGCGCTTCGACCGGTCCAAGCACCCGCCTGAGCCCACCCACAACGCCTCAAGCCCCCAGGCTCAGCGGTTTTTTCGGAATCCCTTCGGCATTTCCCTGGAACCGACCTTCCGGCAGGCTTCGCCCCATGCTCCCTGCCGCCAGAGGATCCCGCTCCCGTTCCCGTCGTTCCTTCCTCCGGCACAGTCTGCAGGCGGCCGCGGCTGCCTCGGCCGCGTCCATCGGGTTCCCGGAGGTCCGCGCCGCGGAGTCGGCGGTGTTGGGACACGGAGCCTTCCGCTACCGCGTGGTCCCCGGTTGGGGGGACCTGGGGCCTTCGACGCCGGTCAACGATTGTCACGGACTGGCGATCGACCGGGAGGGCCACGTCCTGCTCTTCACCAACGAGACGAAGAACAACGTCCTCGTGTACGACCGCAAGGGGCGGTTGGTCCACAAGTGGGGCACGCACTTCCCCGGGGCCCACGGAATGTCGCTGGTCACCGAGGGAAACCGCGAGGTGCTCTACCTCACCGACCTGCAGCGGCACCAGGTCTTCAAGACCACCCTCGATGGCACGATCCTGCGCGAATGGTCGCTGCCGCCGGACACCGGCAAATATTCGAAGCCCGACGAATACCGCCCCTCCTGGACGCTGCACCTGCCCAATGGCGACTTCTTCGCGCTCGATGGCTACGGGCGCGACCACATCCTGCACTACGGAGCCGACGGGGAGTTCAAGAGGATCTTCGGTGGAGCCGAAGGCGGCATCGTCCACTGGGGGCCCTACGGAGGGATGGTCGATGTCGCGCGCTCCGGCGAGGCGAGCCTGCTCATCGCCATGAGCGATCAGCAGCACCTTCTCCGCTTGGCCACCGATGGCCGCGCCCTCGGCACCGTTCCCCTGCCCGGCGGCAATCCCCGGCAAATCCGCCGGGTGGGCGACCACCACTTCGTGGCGCACCTGGGCGACAATTGGCCCAAGTATCGCGATTGCCGGGGGTTCGTCTCGGTGCTAGATGCGACACTGCGGGTGGTCTCCAACGTCGCCGGCACGGCGCCCGAATACGGACCCGACGGCACGCTTCGCCCCATGGCTCACCGTGAGGAGGTCTTCCGGCACCCGCACGACATCGTCGTCGACTCCGAGGGCAGCCTCTACGTCGCCCAATTCGCCTCGGGACGGACACATCCCATCAAGCTGGAGCGTGTATAGATCGATGGCGCGGCTCAAGGCGTCGAGGTGACATTGGGCGCGTCCACAAGATCCGGCCGGCTGACGGGACCTCCCCCCAGATTGTTGTAGAGGTTCTGGAAGCGTTGGGCGCGCTCCCGGTAGGTCTTCGACACCTTCTCCAACCGGTAGCCCACCCCCTCGAAATGGCCCGGCTTGTTCCAGAGGAGGTACACTTCGATGGGCTCGGGCACCCGCCCCATGGCCTTCTCGAAGGCACCGACCCGATCGGCCAAGATCCGCCGGGTCACCGTCCAAGCGACCTCCGGATTGGTGTGGTTCTTCGACTTCGTATAGGTGCGCCAGACGGCGGGCATGATCTGGAACCGACTGATCTCGCCAGAACCTCCGACGACATGGTCCGGTTCGCCGGCCGCCGGCGAAGTCGCTCCGGTCTCGATCATCGCCAAGGCATCCCGAAGCGGGGCTCCTGCCGCGGATGCCTGGAGGCACCCCAGCATCAACGCGAAGGATGGAAGTAAACGCTTCAAGAAACCCTACCATTCAAAGAATATGATAAACAATAGGGATCCGACCATCGTGGAACGTTCCGACTTGTTCACAGGTTCTTCACCGACGATCGACCCCAGCGGAACCTTCCCGGAAACAAACCGAACTGGATGAGCTTCCCTCCCCGGATCGGTCCAAGGTCCGGACGGAACCGTCACGGAAGGACGCTTCGGGAAACACCCCGTGATCGTCGCGGGATCCGCCGTGAATCCTGAAGCATCGGAATCCCAACCGTTGCCTTTGAAGCAAAGAGTCAGACCCGGGGAATTGCTTCCCCGCGTTGACGCCGGATACAAACCCGACACTCTCGTCCGCATTCACACGCCACGTGTCCATCGCATCGCACCATCTCCCGACGTCCCATGCCTGAATCCTCCCTCCCCGCTTCCTTCTCGCTCGCAGGCCGCGTCGCCCTCGTGACGGGCAGCACCACCGGACTGGGTCGCTCCATGGCCAAGGCCCTGGGTCAGGCCGGCGCCAAGGTGGCCCTCAACTACGCGAACAACGCCCAGCGGGCCCAGGAGGCCTTTGCGGAGTTCCAAGCCGCCGGCCTGCAGGGCGCGCTCTTCCAGGCCGACGTCACCGATGAGGCCCAGGTGCAGCGCATGGTGGCCGAGATCGGGGCCACCCTCGGGCCGGTCGACAT
>VHCX01000132.1 GCA_016871615.1 Verrucomicrobiota bacterium | reverse complement strand
AGCTGGCCGCGCAGTGGCTCGATCCGCGGACGGGTCAGCGACAAGACGCGCCGCCGGTCGAGATCGCGCCCTGGAAAACCACGGAGTTCACGCCCCCCGTGGCGGGCCAAGACTGGGTCCTGGTGCTTGCAACGAAATGAACGCAGCCATGATGTTCCGAATTTTGATGGTCGCCCTATTCGCAGCCTCCGCCGGTCTCGGGGTGCGTGCAGAGCCGGCAGTCTATCCACCCACGCGCTTCCCCGACGCGAACGGTTGGGGAAAGAACATCCAGCGCACCATGCGGCTGTTGGCCACCAGCACGCCGGAACACCGGAATGACGTGACCTCGCAAAACTGATCCAGAGGGAGTGAGAGTTTCAGGCTCTGATTGACAGTGGTCGGTTCACTGCGGAAAGCCCCGGTCCTGTGAACGGCCGTGCTTGGGGAGCTTGAGCTTGGACCTGTCGGGTCGATCACGCTCCCGCTCCGTTAATCCCCATACCGGTCCTAACACCGCTCCCACACGGGGCCGATCATCTCGTACGATCCCAAAGCGTTCGGGACCGTCTGTTTCAAAATCGATGTCACGGGACAGGAACCAAGGGCGCACGAGCGGCTATCAGAGGGTCTTCAGGGATGATTCGAGAGCGAAATTCTTGAGGATCAAGGAATCCGAAGTGCATCACCGGAACCATTGAGCACGGCCCGGATGATGGAGACCATCCTGTGGTTGGTTGCCGCATCCTTGACGGCGAGGCGCACCACCTTGGAACCAAACTGCCGGCTCATGGTCGAGGCGTCGCGGATGAACAGTCCGAATTCCTGACACCGTCGAATCAATTCCGCGGCGGTGGGGCCGGTGTCGGGCAGGTGGATCAGCAGGAAGTTTGCACAACCCGGCAACACGTCCCAGCCGAGCGACTTCAATTCAACGGCCAGGTTCTCGCGCAGGGTGTGGGTCTCGTCTATCCGGGCGGCGTAGTAGTCTGGATCCTTCAGGGCGTTCACGGCTGCAACCTGGGCCGGGAGGCTGACCACCCATGGCGGCGTGACGGCACGAAGCGCCTCGAGTTGGTGCGGGGCGGCGCAGAGGTAGGCCACCCGCGCGCCGCTCAGCGCATACACCTTGGACATGGATTTGCAGATAATGATGTTGTCCGAAATGGCGGCGCGTGATTCGAGCGACTCCACCGCACCCACATAGTCGAGGTAGGTTTCATCGATCCAGATGCGGGTTTTTGAAGGGGCTTTGTCCAGCACCTGCTCCAGCGGAATCCGTGGCAGATGCCGGCCGGTGGGACTGTTCGGATTGACCAAAACAACAAGGTCGTAGCCCTGACCGAGCGCGGTGGAAAGCCGATCCACTGGCACTCCATAACCCTCCGAAGCTGGAAGCGCGAGCCGGTCCACGGCGCAACCAATGACCCGCTCGAGCACATGGCCGTATTCGCCGTAGGTTGGATCCATGATGAGGACCCGTGAATTGCGGCCCAACCAATGCCGCAACGCCCGGAAGATGAGGTCTGAGGATCCCGCGCCCGGAAGGATGTTTTCCGGGCGGACTCTACGGGCGTCGGCGAGGGCGGAAACCAGTCCATCTGCTGCGGTCGGTGGCGAGGTGCGCAGCAACCACGGCAGATGTGATTGGAGGGCGTCTAGGACGCGTGGCGAGGGCGGAAACCATGCATCCAAAACGTCCGCGTTGATGATGTCCTGATGCCGGTCCAGTCGCTCAAAATCCTCGCCCACTGCCTTAAAGAAACTGCCGCCGTGAAAACATGCGGCCGGTCGCCGGAAGTCCACGCCGAGGCCCCAGTGGGTTACCGCCTCAAGGCGGGCGAGCAGCGGCGCGAATCGGTCGACCTGAACCCGGAGCTCTTCCGTGGTGGCGTGCAGTAGCTCGAATTCAACCTTCCCTGACTTCACGCACTGGCCCGTCTCACGCAGTCCCGCCTTTGCATAGAGGCCGAGGACCTCGCGCCGGCCAATGGCGGCGATCCGTGAGCCTCCGCGGGCCTCGACCCAGCGCAGCGCCGCATACATCAGGAGGATGGCCGCTTTGCTTCCGCGTGCCGAGGGCAGGACCGTGAGGATCCGCACTTCAAAGAGGTGCCCGTCGCAGGGAAAGGGCAGTTCTGCACGGGAAAAATATTTATCGATCGAGTAACTATTAGGGCCAGGCGGCGTGATGGAGACAAAGCCGGAAAGTTCGTCGCGCTGCCAGACACAGATGTAGTCGTTGAAGCGATCGAGCGCATCGACGAGTCGTCCCTCGTGGTTTTCCAGGTGCTGATGCAGTTCCCGCGCGTACACGGCATGCCGAAGCCGATAGATCGCTTCACGGTCACTGTCGGTGGCGATGGTCACACTGAAGATCGGGGCTGTGTGGTGCAGACCAGAGTCAGGAGGGGTGGCGGTCATGACTGGCGTGGACGGTCTGAGCTAATTTGTAAGCGGACGCGGGTCAACCTCGTTCCCTGCGGGGATCGGTTGCAGCCCGCGGTTGAGGTGGAAGTGGATGTCCTCTTGCAGCGCAGCCCCGGTCTGAAAGGTGGCAAGCCCCACCAGGACAGGGGGACAGGGAAACCAGGGATCCTGTAACGGTGGGGGTGACGCCTCTTGTCGCGCAATGGAGACTGGAGATCCTTGGAGATCCGAGAAAGCTCTTGGCTTGGATCTCCTCCAATCGCCCGGGTTACGGCCCCGCCACTGGCGGACCCGGTCGACATGGGCGGGTCCCTTGAAAGTGTCGGCGTCGGCGGGGCTACCTGAGCCCGGCGGCCTTCGCCAAGACTCAAAGTCCATCCCCGGCTCCGGTCGGGCTCCGCCCTCCCTCCACCGGGGATGGACTTTCCGCAGCGAACCAACCACCATTAACCATGGTCTAAAACTCTCACATCCCTTGGAGCAGTTTTTGCGGTCCTGTCAGAAGCTTTCCACGAAGCCGTTCTGCCACGGGCTGCCCGGTTCGATGTAGAGGGTCTTGATCTGCTGGCCGGCCAGCCACTGCTGCACCACCCTCGCGATGAACTCCGGTCCGTTGTCGCTCCGCAGATAATGCGGGGCTCCGTGTTCCCGGATGGCCCGTTGCAGCCATTCCAGCACGTCTTTGGACTTCAGTGCCCGGTCGGCCCGCAGCACGTGGCACTCCCGGGTGTGTTCATCCAGGATGGTCAGCAACCGCAGGGCTCCGCCCCGCACGGTGGCGTCGGCGATGAAGTCCCACGTCCAGACATGCCCGCGGTGCGTCGCCCAGGTCGGCAGACCCGGCGAAACCCCGCGCCGGACCTGTTTCCGTCTCGTCGTCGGCACCCGCAGCCCTGACTGGCGCCGCCACCGCTGCACCAGCCGCTTCCCGGCCTTCCAGCCTTCCTGCCGCAGCAACGCTGCGATCCGCCGGCAGCCGTAACGTGGGTGCCGTTCGGAGAGTTCCTGGAGCCGCCGGTGCAGCGCCGCTTCCGCTTCGGTCGGGGGACGCCCCCGATACCGATACGTCGACCGCGCCAGCTTCAAGATTCGGCACGCCGCCCGCGCCGAGCAGACTCCTCCGGCGGTCAATCTCCGGGCCTCTTCCCTCCGACTGGCCGCGCTCAGAGCTTTTTTTCGCATACGGCCTCCAAGACCCGGTTCTTCAGCAGCGACTCTGCCAGCAGTTTCTTCAATTCCACGTTCTCACGCTCCAGTTCCTTCAGCTGCCGCGCCTCGTTCACCTCCATCAGTCCGAACTGCCCCCGCCACCGGTGATACGTCGCCTCGCTGATGTTCTTTTCCTGGCAGCCCTCACGGATCGGCTTCCCGCCGTCCACTTCCCGCAATATCCGCTTCTTCTCCTCCGTCGTGCGTCGTTTCCCTTTCCTCGTCTGTGCCTTTCTTCTCTCCGGCCCACACTCTCACTCCTCCCGGCTCTCTTTGGCGAGGTCACGTCAAACCCACAGGTGAGCATTCAGGCATTCAACCCGCGAGACTCCTCCAGGGCGACTTTTCGGTCGGTGGCGTGGCCGCTGAGCTTCATCCGGAGCTCGGCCGGGATGTCCGCGGCCGCCAAGGCGGAGATGAAGGTGTGACGCAGGGAATGGAACCCTCGCTCGTTCTGCCGGCGCCGGGTTCCCGAGCTGGTCTTGCCGGCGGAAACTCCAGCCTCCCGCATGATCGCTGCGAACTGCCGGGATAGCCCGTGGGCGCCGCTGGTCTCCGCCTCGGCGAGGCTCGGGGTCAGGGAGGCAGCGGGCTGATCACCGGCCCTTGAGGCCAAGGAGTCATGGCTTCGGGAAAAGCGAAACGAGTGCTCGGAAATTCATATTTGTTCGAAGTTACGGCTGTCTCTATAGTCCTTTTATGTCCGAACCCAATGCCTCTCAGCCCGCACCTTTGGCTCCCGGTTCACCGGGGGACTCATTATCGAAGGATTTCGCCGCCGGGGTGGTGGTGTTTCTGATCGCGTTGCCGTTGTGTTTGGGGATTGCCCTCGCTTCGGGTGCCCCACTGCTTTCCGGTCTCATCGCCGGGATAGTCGGGGGCATCTTGGTTGGCATCGCCAGCGGCTCGCACCTGAGTGTGAGTGGCCCGGCCGCTGGCCTTACCTCCATCGTGCTGACGAGCATTGGCAAATTGGGGACTTTTGAGGCCTTTCTGCTTGCGGTGGTGCTTGCTGGAGTCATCCAACTGGCGATGGGGGCGCTGAAGATGGGTGACGTGGTGAATTATTTCCCCTCCAGCGTGATTCGCGGCATGCTCGTTGGTATCGGCATCATCATCATCCTGAAGCAGATCCCCCACGCTTTTGGCTACGACAAAGTGCCCGAGGGAGACGACCGGTT
>VHCX01000131.1 GCA_016871615.1 Verrucomicrobiota bacterium | reverse complement strand
CCGATCTCGTCGGTGGCCCCATGCACGATGCCCTGTCGCAATCCGCCGCCGGCCATCCAGACGCTGAAGCCGAAGATGTGGTGGTCGCGGCCGTCGGAACCCTGGGTGCCAGGGGTGCGGCCGAACTCGGTGGCAAAGACGACCAGCGTCTCGTCGAGCAGGCCCCGGCGATGCAAGTCGGTCAGCAGGCCGCCGATGGGTTGGTCCACGGCCCGCGCGAGCCCCTCGTGGTTGGCCTTGAGGCCCGAGTGCGCGTCCCATGCCCCGGCCCCGCCGCCGCCATGCTGGATTTGAATGAACCGCACGCCCCGCTCGACCAGGCGACGCGCGGCGAGCAGTTGGCGGCCGAAGTCGCGGCAGTGCGGCAAGTCCAGGCCGTAGAGGGCCTGCGTTTCGGCCGTTTCCTTGGAGAAATCGACCACCTCGGGCACCGACGACTGCATGCGGTAGGCCAGTTCGTAGGAGGCGATCCGCGCGGCGATGGCCGGGTCGTCCGGGTACTCGATGCCGCGCAATTCGTTGAGCCGGCGGATGAGGTCGACGCCGCCGCGCTGGTCCGGGCCCAGCAGGGTGTGCTCGGCCCGGGCGTAGTCGAGGGGACGCGCCGGGTCGATCCGCAGCGGCACGGCATCGTGCGCGGGCCCGAGGTAGTGGCCGTCGCGCTGGTTCCAGTACTCCCGTGTGCCCATCGACACGAACTGCGGGAGGTTCTCGTTGAGCGAGCCCAGCCCGTAATGCACCCAGGCGCCGAGGTTGGGGAAGTCGCCGTCGTTCTGGTGACGGCCGGAGTGGAACTGCGTCTGCGCGCCGTGGTTGCTGTCGGTGGTCCACAGCGAGCGCACGAGCGCCAGCCGGTCGGCATGCCCGGCGATGTGTGGAAACCAGTCGCTGATTTCCATGCCGCTCTGCCCGTGCTTGCGGAAGCCGACCTGGAGCGGGAAGAGCGTGTTGCGCTGGTTGCCGTTGGCGTCGGGCACCACCAGGCGCTCAAGGGCCAGCTTCTTCGGATCCTGCACCGAGGCGAACGGAGTCTCGGCAATGGTCTTGCCGGCATGCTTCGTGAGCATGGGCTTCGGGTCGAAGCTCTCCATGTGGCTGACCCCGCCGTTCATAAAGAGCCAGATCACGCTCTTGGCCTTGGGCGTGACGTGAGGGCGACCGTCGGGCGGCGTCCACAGGGCCGAGCCGGCAGCCTTGGCCTCTCGATGGAACAGGGCTCCCAAGGCCAGGCCGGTGAAGCCCAGGCCCAGGTCGGCGAGGAAGGCCCGGCGGGGGCGTGGCGCAGACCGCAGGCCGGCCGCGTCGAGCGGGTGCGCGGCGGCAGCGGGCGGCCCGGACCTCAGGAACGGGAGGGACGACGGCGATGGGAGGATCGGCTTGGGATTCATCGGAGCGTCACGAAATCACCATGGTTGACCAGCGACCACACCAGCCGGGCCCGGGCTTGCGGTGGGTTCCCGCCAGGAGGCTGGGCCTTCGAAGCCTCCGCGGATGCGGGCCGGACCGACGGATGGCCAGCATCCCCGGACGGGGCGGCCGACGGGGCGGCCGATGGGTTGGCAAAGGGACCGCGCAGCGCCTCGAGGGCCGTGCGGAGTTCATCGGGGCCGGGTTCGAAGCCCAGGAGTTGCTCGAAGGCGTGGCGCACGAAGGCCTCGTCGCCCGGGGCAGGTGCCGAGGCGGTCAGGTTCCGGGCGATGTCCGGGGCGCAGTCGCCGACCAGTCGGCCATTGAGCAAGGCCAGCGCCTGCTGGGGCACGATGCTCGTCTCGCGCCGGTAGCACTCCTTGACCAGGGCCTCGTCGAAGGTGGTGAGGAAGAGGTTCCGGTCGTTGTTGGAGTGGTGGAAGTACAGGCTGCGCCGGTGGGACTGCGCCTGTTCCGATGGCGCAACCGAAGGGCCCCCGCGCGTCGAATCCAGGCGTCCGGCTAGAGCCAGCAACGCATCCCGGATCACCTGCGATTCGAGCCGGATCGGCGTCCGCCGCCAACCGTGGCGGTTGTCCGGATCGCGGGCGAGTTCCGCGCCGGCGCCGGCGAGGCTGGAGTCCATGCGGTAGGCGGCCGAGGTGACGATGAGGCGGTGCAGGTGCTTGAGGCTCCAGCGGGAGTCCACCAGCTCGCTGGCCAACCAGTCGATCAGGTCGGCGTGCTCCGGCGTGCCGCCCTTGCGGCCGAAGTCGAAGAGCGCCGGGGCCAGCGCCGCGCCGAAATGGCGGTTCCACAGGTGGTTCACCGCGACGCGGGCCGTGAGCGGGTGGCGCGGGTCGGTGATCCATTGGGCCAAGGCCGTGCGGCGACCGGTGCTGTGGTGCGGGTTCGGCACGGCGGGGTCGTCCTTCGTGGAATCCAGGAATCGGGTGGCGACCCAGGTGGCCCCGACGATCGGCGTGAAGGTGTCCGAAGCGGACGGCTCCAGCGTGGCTTCTTTCTCAAGGGCGGCGAGCCGTTCGGTTTGCGTCGCGAGTTCCTTGGTCAGGCCGTCCTTCTTGCCGGCCTCGGCGGTGGCCAGCTTCTGCTGCGTCTCGGCCATGGCCAGTCGATGGCGGGCGAGTTTCTCACGGCGCTCGGCCGTCACGGCGGCACGTCGGGCCGCGTCCGCTGCGGTGGCGGGCGCGGCGGGCGCGGGGCCGTTCTCCCAGGCAGCCCGCTGAGCCGCGGCGCGCCGGACGACGCTCTCCCATCGAGCCTCGGCCACGGCGACCTTCGCCCTCGTGATCACCGAGGTCGCTGCGTTGGCCGAAGCGGTCGCGTCGGCCATGGCCTGGGCCGCGTCAGCGCGGGCGGTGTCCAGTTCCTGCCGTGCGACGCGCACCTGCGTCTCGAGCACCCAGGGCCGTCGCTCGGGCTGCCAGGCCGACGGCGGCAAGTCGATGGGCCGGATCTCGGGCAACGCCACGCCCAGCACCGCCGGCACGCCCGGAGCGATCCCGCGCGAGCGGTCGGGCTGGGTCTCCTGACCGCGGACGAAGCGGTAGGTGGGCGTCCCGGGATCGCGGTCGTAGGCCCTCGGGATGGCGTCGCGGGACGGGTCGGCCTCGCCCGGCACCAGGTCCATGCGCACCTGATAGGGCTCGAAGAAGGCCCGCATGCGGTAGTAGTCGGCCTGGGGCAGGGGATCGTACTTGTGATCGTGGCATTTGGCGCAATTGAGCGTCAGTCCGAGGAACGCCTTGCCGACATGCTCCACGGTCTCGTCGAGCCACTGGTGGCGGTTGAAGAGGAAGTAGTTCCGCGCCAGGAAACCGGTGGCCCGCAGTTCGCCAAGGTCGTCGGGATGCGTCTCGTCGGCGGACAGCATCCGGCGGATCATCTCGTCGTAGGGGCGGTCGGCATTGAGCGACTCGATGATCCAGTCGCGCCAGTGCCACAGGTGCCGGGCGCTGTTGCGGTGCTGGTCGCCCAGGCCCCACGGATCGCTGTAGCGCCACACATCCATCCAGTGACGCGCCCAGCGTTCGCCGTGCCGAGGGTCGTCGAGCAGGCGGTCCACGGTGCGCGCGTAGCCCTCGTCGGATCCGTCGGCCAAGGCTCGCCGCAACTCGGCCTCGGTGGGAGGCAGCCCGATCAGGTCCAGGTACAGGCGGCGGATCTGGAGGCGTTGCGGCGCCGCGGGTCGCGGCGTCAGCCCGACCGTCTCATGGCCCCGTGCCAGGAAGGCATCGATGGGATTCCGCACCCACTCCGTCCGCTGCACCGTCGGCACCTCGGGCCGCATGCGGGGGCGGAAGGCCCAATGGTCGCGAGGGTCCGGTTCCGGGAGTTCACCGGCAGGAGCCTTGGCTCCCTCGGCGATCCACCGGGTCAGCACGGCGATCTGGTCGGCGTTGAAGGGTTGCCCCTCGTGCTCGGGCGGCATGCGCTCTTCGAGGTCGGTGCTGGCTACGCGCGCGACCAGCGGAGAGTCGCCGGCCTTCCCCGGCACCATCGCAGGCCCGTGTTTGCCCCCGCGCATCATGGAAGCCACGGTGTCCAGCCGCAGGTCGGCCTTTTGTTGGAGCGCGCCATGGCAGGAGAAGCACCGCTCCCGCAGCAGGGGCTTGAGGACCGCGTCGTAATCCGCCGCACGGGCGCCGGTGACCAGCCCGAGCCACAGGCAACCCGCCAGAAGCCATCGCCTCGGGAGCAGAGATGGGGTGGGGATCATGGCGTTCCGGACGTTCCGGATCCCGGACCGGTCGCCGCAGGCGAAGGCGTCTGGCCGGCAGGACTCGGCATCGGGAAGAGGATACCGTCGTCGGCAGCCTCGACACCAGAGGTCTCTGCGATCGGTGGCGTCGCCCTTCGGCGGCGGGGACCGGTCGCGGGGATGGTCAATCGTCGTGGCCTTGGGCATGCTGCGCCCAACGTTCCACGACATGCCGCGTCGATCCATGCCGCCTGATGACCTTCCGGGGAAGCCCTCCGGGGCCTTGCTCCTCATCCGTCGGGTCTGGTCGCTGGGCATCGCGCTGGGATGGATCGCGTGGGCCCTCCTGGCGCCGCGGGCCTTCGGAGCCGACGTGTCGCGCCCCGGATCCCGTGCGGTGACGCCGGTGCCGGGGGGCGCCGTCGGGTTCCGCGCGATGTCGCCGCAGGAGACCGGCCTGGCCTTCACCAACGCCATGACCGGCGACCTCTACCTGACCAATGCGGTGGCGCACAACGGGGCGGGTGTGGCCATCGGCGATGTGGATGGCGACGGGCGCGCCGACGTGTACCTCTGCAACCTCGAGGGCTCCAACCGGCTCTTCCGCAATCTCGGCCAGTGGCGCTTCGAGGCGAGGGACCTGCCGGAAATCGCCTGTGCCGACCAGCGATCCACCGGGGCGTCGCTGGTCGATGTGGATGGCGACGGCGACCTCGACCTGCTGGTCAACGGCATCGGGGTGGGCACCCGCCTGTTCCTCAACGACGGCCGGGGCGGATTCGCCGAGAAGAAGGACTCCGGGTTGTCCGCCACCGCCTCGGCCACGTCCATGGCCCTGGCGGACA
>VHCX01000130.1 GCA_016871615.1 Verrucomicrobiota bacterium | reverse complement strand
CGGAGGCGGCGTTGAGGTCTTTGCTGATCTTCATGATGCTACTATGCATCGCAGTTCAATGCATGAAAGTCCTGGGTCTCAGATTTTGAAAATTTTTTTGGTGCCCTCTTGCCGAGGTGCAGGGAGTCCGGTTGGGATTCGGCCTCCTCAAGGTTCCCTGGAGGAACCTCGCCCATGGGGACAGGCTCTCCCCGAGGTGGGCGACGACCGATCGCCAGCGGAGGGTTCTCTGGCCCGGAAACCGGGTTGGACTCCCCCCGGGAGAGCCGGAGGAAAGTCTGGCCGACGGACCCAGCCTCGCCCACGCTCCAAGAACCCATGAAACGACTCCTCCTGAGCCTCGTGACGGTGTTCGCCTCGATGACCTTGGCCGCTGCCGACGCATCGATCGTCCTCATCGCAGGAACGCCCAGTCATGCGCCCGGTGATCACGAATTCCGTGCCGGCAGCCTCCTCTTGGCCGGATGCCTGAACCGCCTCCCCGGGATCCATGCGACCGTCGTCAGCAACGGGTGGCCGGCCGACACGGCGGTCCTGAAATCCGCCGACGCGGTGGTGGTGTTCGCCAATGGCGGCACGGCCCATCCGGCCATCCGGCCCGAGCGGCTCAAGCTCATGAACGAACTGTCGGCCAAGGGGGTGGGCATCGGCGCGGCCCACTACGGCGTCGAGGTGCCGGCGGGGGATCCCGGATTCGCGATGCTCGACTGGACCGGGGGCTACTTCGAGATGTTCTGGAGCGTGAATCCGACCTGGACGGCGACGTTCCAGTCGCTGCCGGTGCATCCGGTGACCCGGGGCGTGAAGCCGTTCGCCATCCACGACGAGTGGTATTACCACATGCGCTTCGTCCCCGAGCGCAAGGGTGTGACGCCGATCCTCAGCGTGGTGCCACCGGCCAACACGCTCGACCGCTCCAACGGCCCGCACAGCGGCAATCCGTTTGTCCGGGCGTCCGTCGCCAAGGGCGAACCCCAGCCCCTCATGTGGACCTACGACCGGCCGAACGGCGGCCGGGGATTCGGGTTCACCGGCGCCCACTACCACAAGAACTGGGGCAACGAGGACTTCCGCAGGGTTTTCCTGAACGCCCTGCTTTGGATCGCCAAGGTCGAGGTGCCGGAGGGCGGGGTGGTCTCAGCGGTCACCCCGGAGGAACTCCGGGCCAATCTGGACCCGAAGTGACGGCGGGCCTCCTCGGGTCCGACGGCCGTCGGGCGGGCCGACCGGCCCCGGCGCATGGCCGAGACCCAAAGTTCAAAACCCGCAAAACCCTCTTGCCAAGCACCCGGGCGCCCGAGTTTCATCCTAATTCCCCGGTACGGCTGGGTAGCTCAGTTGGTAGAGCATGCGACTGAAAATCGCAGTGTCGGCGGTTCGATCCCGCCCCCAGCCACCACTTCTTCGGTCCCTTGCCTCTCCCAGTCCCTCAACTCTGCGGGGCTTGGACATTCCTGATTCTCCCCCGTCCGTGATGACCCGGTCGTGCCGCCGTCGCGCGAGCATCCTTCCCCGGGGACTCTTCCCGCCCCACGCCCTTCGGAGCGGTGCCGGCCTCCGGCGTCCTTTTTCGCGACACCACCCCCTGCCCGCAGCCGCTCGTATCCGGGCCCCGGGCGTGGGCCGGAACCGCGCCCGGCGGGGAGTCACCAGGGCGATTCCGGGGGAGGGCTCTGACGCAGGAACCCGGCGACCACCGCGCCGTCGCGGGTCGGGGGCTGGCAGGCCTCTCCCGAGCAGAGGTAGGCGAGGGAACGTTCCTCGTCGCCCGGCAGGCCCCGGGCGAACGGATCCACCGGCCCGTGGTTTCCGAGGATCACGCGATGCGGCTCGAAGACGGTGTGGGCATGGCCGAGCAGCGCCCGGGTGGAGCCGCAAAGCCAGTCGCCCACGATCACCACCCGCTTGGGCTCCTGGAGCGCGAAGTCGAGCGCGCACAGCAGGAACGGCACGACCTGGGGCGTCTGATGCAGCCTCTGGGCGAAGAGCCGGAGGGTCTTCTCGGCGGCCTCCTGCCAGTCCGGGCGCGCGCAGATGGACGAGAGCCTCACGAGGGCCAGGGCGGCCACGGCGTTGCCGGAGGGTTCGGCCCCGTCGTAGTCCTCCTTGAGCCGCACCAGCAGGTGGGGCGTCTCGGCACCGCTCTGCCAGAACCCGCCGCCGACCGGGTCGAGGAAGCGTTCAAGCATCGCCTCGGCCAACTCCACCGCGAAGGCCAGGTGCGACGGGTCCAGCGTGGCCTCGTAGAGTTCGAGCGTGCCGGCCAGCAGGTGGGCGTAGGCGTCGAGCAGTTGCACCGAGTCGCGCTCCCCGTCGCGCCAGCGGTGGTGCAGGGTGCCGGGCCGTCGCGGGAGGTCTCCGGAGGCCGGGACGGCCGGCTCCCACAACTGCTCCCGGAGGAAGGCCAGGTTGCGCTCGGCGAGCGCGCGGAACTCCTCGTCGCCGAGGACGGCATGGGCCCGGGCGAAGGCACCCAGCATCATCCCGTTCCACGAGGCGAGGACCTTGTCGTCCCGGTGGGGGCGGACCCGCCGTGCCCGGGCCGCCCGAAGCGTCTCGATGGCCTCCTCCAGCAACGGCCGGTCTGCCTCGGGCACGTCATCCTGGGCCAGCGACAGCACGTTGAGGCCGGGCTCTGGCCTCGGGTCGCCTGGGTCGACGAAATTGCCCTGCGGCGTGATGCCGAACCGGGCGACCGCCACGTTGAAGACCTCCGGACGCAGCAGGGCCGACAGCTCGGCATGGGTCCAGCAATAGAACCGCCCCTCCTTGCCCTCGCTGTCCGCGTCCTCGGCCGAGAAGAAGCCCCCGTCGGGATGGGTCATGTCCCGGGCGACGTAGCCGAGGATGTCCCGGGCCACCCCGGCATGGCGGGCGTCGCCCGAGACCAGGAAGGCCTCGAGGTAGAGCACGGCCAGTTGGGCGTTGTCGCAGAGCATCTTCTCGAAGTGCGGCACCAGCCACCGTTCGTCGACGCTGTAGCGGGCGAAGCCGCCGCCGAGGTGGTCGCGGATGCCGCCGGCGGCCATGCGGTCGCAGGTGTGCAGCACGGCCTGCACGGCCTCGGTGTCGCCGAAGCGGCGGGCGTAGCGCAGCAGGTAGAGCGGCTGGCTGGGCCTGGGGAACTTCGGCGCCGTGCCGAAGCCGCCATTCACCGGGTCGAACTCGCCGAGCAGGGTTTGGCCACCGCCGTGCAGCTCGCGGGGGCCCGTCGGGAAGGCGTTGTCCGGATCGTGCACGACCATCTCCTGCAACCGCGAGCACAGGTCGCTGGCCGAAGCCGTCAGGTCGGCCCTCCGGGTCTTCCACAGGTCGACGATGCGTTCGAGCAGTGTCCGGAAAGAGGGCCGGCCGTTCCGCGGTTCCGGCGGGAAGTAGGTGCCGCCGTAGAAGGGGCGCAGATCCGGCAGCAGGAAGACGTTCAAAGGCCAGCCGCCGCCGCCGGTGGTCATCTGGACGAAGCTCATGTGGATCTTGTCCACGTCGGGCCGCTCCTCGCGGTCCACCTTCACGCAGACGAAGTGCTCCCGCAGGTAGGCCCCGATGGACGGGTCCTGGAAGGTCTCGCGCTCCATGACATGGCACCAGTGGCAGGTGGAGTAGCCGAGGCTCACGAGGATGGGCTTGTCCTCGGCGCGCGCCTTGGCGAAGGCCTCGTCGCCCCAGGGAAACCAGTCCACCGGGTTGCCCGCATGCTGCAAGAGGTAGGGCGACTTCTCGGTGGCGAGGCGGTTGCGGGATTCCGGTGCGGGACTCACAGGCCCCTGAGGATAGGCCGGTCGATCCGGGGGACAAGCCGGCAGCCCGGACTTCCGGCGCCCCAGGGTCGCACCTCGCGCCGCTCTGCTGCCCGAGTCCTTGAAAGGTTCGGGCCGCTGGGGCCTCCTTGGGCCCTCATGGCGTCCGATCTCGATCCGTTCTACCGGGACACCCTGCGCCGGCTGGTCCGGGAAGGGGTCATGGGGCCGGCCGACCGCATCCTTTGCGTCTGCGCCGGGGAACGCGACCACCTCACCCTGCGGGAGGCAGGCTTCCCCAACGTGACACTCACCAACCTCGAGACCCGGTGGGAACTCAAGGATCCAGGCACCCATCAGGTGGCCTACGGGGATGTCGAGGACCTCACCTTTCCCGACAAATCCTTCGATTTCGTCATCGCCCACAGCGGCCTCCACCATTGCGCCTCGCCCCATCGAGGCCTGCTGGAGATGCACCGGGTGGCCCGGAAGGGCCTGCTGGTCTTCGAGCCCCGGGATTCCTGGGTGTCCCGTCTGGGGGTCCGGCTCGGATTCGGGCAGGACTTCGAGACCGCCGCCGTGGCGCTGAGCGCCGACCGGGTGAGCGGTGGTTGGCGCAACGGGCCGGTGCCCAACTACGTGTACCGGTGGACGGAGCGCGAGATCGAGAAGGTCATCCGCAGCGCCACGCCCTGGATGACCTGCCGGTTCCGCTACTTCCACGCCACCCGGCCCCCGTCCGGGGCGGCGGGCCGGCGCAACCCGTGGATCCGCCTGGGCCTCCGGCTGGCCGTCCCATTGGCGACCCTTCTCGGGCGCATCGTCCCGTCGCAGACCAACTGCTTCGCCTTCCTGGTGACCCAGCCCGCACCCGGCGCCGGGAGTCCGCCGTGGATCCGCTGGAGCGACGGGGTGCCGTCGCTGGATCCCGGCTGGGCGCGCAAGGTCTACCGGCAGACGGAGGATCCGCCGGTTGCCCCCGGGGCGTCGTCGTGACGATCGGTCTGAAAAGACGTTGAACGACCGGCCTCCCGCGGGCTTTGATGGGTCCAATGGTTGCCGCCCAGGAACAAGTCCAGAAAGCGCTCTTCGGCGTCTTCCTCATCGCCGTCCTCCTGCTCTTCGCCGTGCTGCTCGGTTCGGTGCAGGTGCTGGCGCTGATGGGATTCGTGGCCGTCCTCTGGGCGTTGACCCTCCCGCAGCATGGCACCTTGGCGCTGGTCCTCGGCTCGGTGATGATCAACGCGTCGCTGCTGGTGCCCTTCGTTTCCGGTCGGCCCTTCTTCTGGGAGGCGAGCCTGATGCTCTCGGTCAGTGGCCTACCGCTGATGTTCGCCATGCGCCGCAACGCCCCGGATTTCGGCGAGCGCCTGCGCGAATTCCGCTGGGTGTTCCTGGGGCTCGGCATGTTCTTCCTGGTCCTGGTGTCGCTCATCAAGGTGCGCGGGTTCGGCCTGAACGCGCTCGGGCAGGGACAGGTCGGTGGGCGCGCCTACGTGACCCAGTTCCTAGGCCTGCTCTTCCCGCT
>VHCX01000129.1 GCA_016871615.1 Verrucomicrobiota bacterium | reverse complement strand
AACGGCTTCGTGGAAAGCTTCCACGGACGCTTCCGCGACGAATGCCTGAACCGGGAGCAGCTCCACACGCTGACCGAGGCCCGGGTGGTCATTGGGGATTATCGTCAGGAGTACAACCGACACAGGCCGCACAGCCGATTGGGCTATCTCAGCCCGGCGGCCTTCGCCAAGACTCAAAGGCCATCCCCGGCTCCGGTCGGGCTCCGCCCTCCCTCCACCGGGGATGGACTTTCCGCAGCGAACCAACCACCATCAACCTGCGCCTGAAACTCTCACATCCCTTGGAGCAGTTTTTGCGGTCCTGTCGCCTCCACCTGATCTACCACCGCGGCTTCACCGCGGCCGAGATCGTCAAGGGAGGCGACACCCTCCTGGCCCGCAATGTCGACGCCGCCACCCTGGACTCGTTGCGCGAGCGGCTGGTGCGGCTCAATGCAACCTACCGGGACGTCAAGCCCGGCGACAGCTACACGCTGACCTACGTTCCCGGGGCGGGCACCACGCTCCGGCTCAACGGCTCCGCGCGGATCACCGTCCCGGGACACGATTTCGCGGCCGCCTACTTCCGCATCTGGCTGGGCGACAAGCCCATCAACGAGTCCCTGCGCGACGCCCTCCTCGGGCGGTGAACCCCCGCCCAAAACCGAACCGCCACCCCGCCTCCCATGATCCGATTCCTGCGCCTGTTGTTCCTCCTCATCCTCGCCACCATGACCTGGGGGACCGTCCGGGCCAGCCTGGCCCAGGCGCTCTTCAGCATCCCGCCGGAGGTTTACCGGAACCCCTGGTTCCAGGTGACGCTGCTCGATGCCTACTTCGCGTTCGTCACGGTCTTCGTCTGGGTGGCCTGGAAGGAGAAGCGCATGGCCGCGCGGGTGCTCTGGGGCGTGGCGATCGCCCTGTGGGGCAATTTCGCCATGGCCGCCTACCTCCTCCGGGAGTTGTTCCTCGTGCCCGCCGATGGCGACCTCGCCCAGGTCTTCGGCACGCGGCGCGACGGCGGCCTGCGCCTGCCGGCGACCCTCGTTGGGATCGGCGTGGGCGTCTACCTGCTGGGGGCCAAGCAGGTGCTCTTCCCTCCCACTCCATGAACGCCCCCGAACCGGATCCCGCCGCATCCTCCCCGCGCCGCAGCTTCCTGGGCGCCTGGACCACCGCGGCCCTGGCCGCCCTGACGTGCGGCTGCCAAAGCCCGCCGTCCGGTGCCGACGCGGCACGCCGGGAACCGCTGCGGGCGATCGACCGGCCCGTGGACCTGCAACGCTTCATGGGCGACTGGCACGTCATCGCGCACATCCCCACCTTCATCGAGAAGGATGCCTACAACGGGGTCGAGAGCTACCGGTTGGCCCCGGATGGCACGATCCCGACGACCTACGTCTTCAACGACGGCGGCTTCGACGGTCCGACCCGCACCTACCGGCCGCGCGGCTTTGTGCACAACCGCCAGACGAACGCCGAGTGGCGGATGCGCTTCGTCTGGCCCTTCAAGGCAGCCTACCTGATCGTGCATCTCGACGAAGACTACCAGACGACCATCATCGGCGTCCCCGACCGCGACTACGCCTGGATCATGGCCCGGTCGAAGACCCTCCCCGAGGAACGCTACCAGCAACTCGTCGCCCACCTCGCGGCGACCGGACACGACGTCTCCAGGCTGCGCCGCGTTCCGCACCGATGACGCAAGCTCCCCCCGACCGCCTCTGGGCCATCCGCGGAGACCCTCCATCGGGGCGGCCATGGGCGAAGAAATCCGGCGAAGAAATCCGGTTGCACTCGCCCGATGAACCAGGATGAAGTTGGAGAACAATCCAGGTTAGCCTGAGTTGTAGGGCATCGGCGGTCCGGGGCCGACCCATCCGCATCATGAAAAGCCATCCCAGCGAATTCACGCCCATCCTGAGCACCGGGAAAATGCTCTGTTTCGACTGGGCGTGCGGTGCGCTGGAGGACGCGGGCATCCCCTACCAGTGCCGCGAGGAATCCTCCGGTGGCCTCCAGGTGGCCATGCCGGCGTTTCCGTCGGTCATGCCGGGGACGTGGTGGACGGTGCTGGTGCCCAGCTCCCAGGGTCCTGAAGCCCAGGAGATCTTGGCCTCCATGCCCTTCGATCACGGCACGACTCCAGACGTCTGGGACGATCAGCCCAAACCTTCGGGCAAACGGGTCTGGCAGAGTTGCGCCATCCTCCTCCTCGCCTTAATCCTGGCCGGAATCGTCTCCGAATTCCTCCGGCATGCCCGGTGAAGGCTCGGGCCTGTCCCAGCTGGCGTGCGGTTCGTCGATCGGTGTTCTGCCAACCACCGGCCTGCGGTTTGGGTGTCGTGGCTGAAGTTGGGCCCAGACCACCCAGGGAAATTCCCCCTCAAAACAGCCGACGCTCTTCGGTGGGGTGGTTGGGGGGCCAGACCCAGTCGAGGTCCTGGCCTTGCCTCGACTCGAAGACGCCGTGGTCGTCGGCGTGGTTCGGGCCGACGCTGTACAGGGTGAATGTTCCGTCTGCGTTGAGGCGGTAGCGCAATGGTTGGCCGTCCATGGGGTCGAGCGGCACCTTGGCAACGAATCGGGGCACCAACTCACCGAGGGCCTTGGGATAGGTGCCGGTCGCGATGCGATGGCGTTCCAGCCCAGCCACGGTGATGGCCAAGCGACTGGTCGTGAGGCTCCGGTCGGCCTTGGCGTGGACCTTGGCCAGGCCCGGCAATAACATGTGGCCGAAGATCCGGTAGGGATTGAACCGACTGCCCTTCCGATCGTAGAGCCACTCGTCGATCTGTTTGGTCTCCCAGATCGAGTCTTTTGCGCCGATGCCGCGTTCCGGGTCGCAACTCTGGAGTGCGTCGACGACCTGATCCAGGACCTGCGAGTGGTAGGCCTGGTTCTGCAGGAGCCAGGCTCGGGGTATCATTTCTTCGATGGTTGCGGCCAAACCGTCATTGGTGGCTTCCGGTGCACCGAGCGTCTCAAACGATATTCGCCCCTGTCGCCCCAACTCGAAGGCGATCATGCCTCCGATTCGCTCGCCTCGGAAGGCCTTCACGAGGCTGTCCCGCTGCTTTAGACCTTCGAAGCGCCTTTGGAACGCGGCCAATTGGGCGTCGGACCACGCGTGCTGCGAGGTGCCGTCCCAGAAGGCGCTGTAGGCGATGGTCTCGATGGCCACCTGGACGAGGTAGCCGATGAGCACCGGGTCCTCGCCGGTCAGGTCGGCCAGGCGGAGGAGGGTCTCAATGTCCTCGGCGGCGCCGCTGGTGTCGCCGGCGGCCATCCGTGCCGCGGCCCGTGTGCGCAGACGCACGGCCATGGACTTGTGAAAGGCGAGATGCGGCAGCAGCGCGTTGAAACTGTCGGCGTACCGGATCTCGTATTGCGACCGCGGCCGTCGGGCCGCCTCGGTGACCTGGTCGAGGATCGCCCGCCGGCCTTCGAATGCGAACAGGACCGCCTGGGGCGCGGGCATGCCCGCCGGCGGGACGGGCAGGTGGAAGAGGTCGTTGGTCTCGCGGGGTTCCGCCCGGCCCGGTTCGTACACCGTCCGCTTCGCCCGGTTCGTGCCGGACTTCAGCACGCTGGCCAACGCCTCCAGGTCGGGCCCGGTGCGGCGCAACGGCTTGCCGTCCTTCAGCTTGTCGGGGATCGGCTCAGGAAAGCGCAAGGCATCCTGCAGTTCGGCCATTTTCCGCTGGCCGGTCCACCGGAAGGCGGTCCGACCCTGGGCGTCGTTCGTCGCGGTGTGGCTCAAGAGGCCGTCCATGAGCGGGTGACGGGCGAAGTTCTGATCGTCTGGCACGTTGGGGCCCACCAGATCTTCGAAGGTCAACGGTTCGCCGCGTTGCTTGAGGCGGGCCTCGACCGCCTGCCAGGCCCGCGCCGCACGGGCTCCTTCGATGGCGTAGGCGAGGAACACCACCGTGACGAGGGAGGCCGTGGTGATGGCCCAGCGCTGGAAGGTGCGGCCTTGCACCCCCCACACCCGAGGGGCTCCATGCGCCACCGCCCGGCGGTTCCAGAGCCATGCGATCATGAGGCCGGGCAGCGGCGTCAGCAGCAGGATCCGGAACGACACGTGAACGGATCGGATCTCCAGGAAATCCAAGGCCGCCCCGAGGGCCACCCAAAGCAGGGGGCCGATCGTCAGGCTGGCGAGGAAGGTTCTCCAGTAGCCGAACCGTTGGTTGTCGGCAGGGAGGAGCTGGCACCATTGCAGGAGTTTCATGGGAGGGTTGGAAGGTTCGGGGTGGTCGTTGGGATGCCGTTGGAGGATCAGCTCATTCGATTGGTCGGGAACGCCGTGGAGGGAGCGGCATTCGGGCGGTCGGAGGCCTTTGCCGGCGGGGCCGATTCGTCGGACACCGGGGCGCTTTCGCGGTCCCAATCCAGGGCCGTTGCCATCAGCTCGGCCCGTTGTCGGGCCACGAGTTTCAGGGTCTCTTCGGCCCAGACGGTGCGGGCCTTGGCGGTGGCGACGGGAACTTCCGGAGTCGTCAGGTGCAGGGCGGCGATGAGCGACCATGCGGCCGCCAGACCGCGAATGGCCCAAGGGTGGCCCGCCCAAACCGCCCGCCAGAAGGCCAGCCCACCCGAGGCGGAGTGACGCGGTTCCTCGGCGCGCAGGCAGGCGCGGCGCAGGTCCGGCGGCGGCGGTGCCAACGGGATGCGGGAAAGCCGGGTTTCCCAGGCATCCGGGATGTCGGAGTCCGAGCGAGAAGGAGGGGTGTTCATGGGGTTCCTTTCCAAGGGTCAGCGAATCTCTTCGTACAGGGGACGCAGCCGGGCGCGGAGTTTGTCTACGCCATACCGGTAGCGGCTGGCGGCGGTGTTGGGCGGGATGTCCAGCAGCCGGGCGATCGCCTCGAAGGTCAGCCCCTCCCACAGCTTGAGATGGACGACCGAGCGCTGGTCCTCGGGCAGTTCGCCCAGCGCCTCGGCCAGGCCCTGATGAAAGGCGGTCTCGTCGGGATCGGCATGGGTCGCGAACAGTTCCAAGGGCTCCTTCGACCATTGGTCGGCCACCCGGTCCCGCGTGGCCCGCCGTCGGATGCGATCGATGGCCAGATGGTGCATGGACCTCAGGAGCCAGCCGCGCGCGTCCCGGACCGTCGGCGGCATCGGCTGGCGGGCCAGGCGGTGGAACTGGTCCTGCAGCAGATCCCGTGCGTCGGCTTCCGACCGCGTCAGGTTGAGGGCGTAGGCGAACAACGCTCCCGCATGGGCGTCGTACAGGCTTTCCAGGGGATCAGGGGCGGCCATCGAGATCGGTGTTCACAGGCAGGACGCAGGACCCCGGG
>VHCX01000128.1 GCA_016871615.1 Verrucomicrobiota bacterium | reverse complement strand
CCTTCAGGCCCGCATCCGCGTAGCTGATGGAATAGTTCTCATAGGAGTAGTTCAACCCGAGGCGCAACCAGCGCCGGGGCATGTAGGTGAGACCGCCCGTGAACGAGGTCATGGCGTCATCGCGCCGGTAGTCCACGGTGCGGAAGTTCAGGGACCGGACGGCGGTCCCAGGGATCGGATCGTAGGCACCCCCGAGTCCCAGCAGTGAATCGAAGGCCCCGTTCTGGTGGGAGACCCCCCCGGTCACCAGCCACGTGCCGGTGGGGCCCACCAACTGCTGGACATTGAGCGCGGCCGTGTCGTAGGTGACCCCCTGCCGGGCGATCTGAGCGGCGTTGTCGGTCCGGCGGGTGTAGGTGAGGCTGAACTTGGTGGTCTCGCGGAAGGCATAACTCACCGAGACGTTGGCGGCCGGGATGGAGAACGACGCCCCGGGGATGTCCGGAAAGTCCCGGATCTCGTAGCCGCCACCGATCGTGCCCTCGAGACGCTCGGTGAACTGCCCGCGCACCCCCACGAAGCCGCCGTAGACGTGCGAGGTGGGAATGAATCCCAAGGCCTGGGTCCCGCGGATGAAATCCGTCAGGCCATAGCCGCCTTCGACGAAGACGAAGATCCGCTCGGTCGGCTTGTAGCTGGCCCCGAGGTTGCCGCGCCATCCGTCGTTGCCGTAGAGGGCCACCCGCTCGTAGTTGATGTAGTTGTACGAGCCGCTGAGGTAGACGTCGGTCTTGTCGGTGCTGTCGTAGGTGACCCGGCCGGACGTGGCGTGGGTCCAGCGGTCCACGAGGGTCGCCCCGAGGTTGACCCACCCGCCCATGAAGGACGAGTTGAACTCGGTGCGGTGGGAACCCTCCATCCTCAGGCGGCTGAGGTTGTCGTAGCTGCCCATCAACTCGATGCGATGCATCGGGGCCGGAGACACGCCGAGGTCGAAATAGCGGGTGTTGTCGCTGTGGTACTCGAGGGTGAGCGAGTTGGCCGGGTCGGAACCCGTCTGGAACTTGACCCCCGGCGACACGGTGCCGATCAGGTCGGCCACCTTGGCGTTGAGGGTGAAGCGGTTGGTCGTGAACCCCGCGAGGAGGGACGTGGCCGTCGGCGGGGCGCCCGGCGGCAGGGCGACGGCAGGCGGGGGATAGGTCGAGGCGGGGAAGACGGGCGAGGAGGCGATCAGCCGGCTGAACAGCGCATCGTCGTAAACCTGACGTTGGAGGAGACCCGTGTACGGCACCGACCCCACCGCAAAGCCCGGCCGATATTGGTAGCCACCGTTGATGTCCGTGATGGTGTACGCGGGATTCGACGGCTGGATGTACTGCACCGCCCCGACATCGCTCGCCGAGAACACGTTGTTGTTGTACATCATCTGGATGTCCAACTGGGGCTGGATGCGCACCCCGCCGACCTCGTAGGACATCCACCGGTCGAGCTGGTAGGCCTCGACACCTCCGACCTCGCCGGCGGCCGATGCCGGCAGGCCGATCATCGACGCCATGGCCGCGATGCCGAGGGACAGCGGTCCGATGCGATGGACTAGAGTTGACATGCGTTGACAGACGATGAACTCCGAGGCGGATGCATGGCCATCGGATCCGATCCGGCGGCCCTTGGGCCGCGGATCCATCGCGAACGATTCATGCCTCCCCGGACCGACAGGATGCTGAAGAAACCGCCCCGAGGTGTAAAACGATTATTCCGGCCCGGACACCTCCCCGGCGGGCCCATCACCGGTCGGGGTTCCGGTCCGGCGGCAGTTCGTCGAAGCCCTCGAAATCGCCGGGTCTCAGCTCCCGGCAGATGCGGCGGGTCTCGTCGAGCCATCCGCCCAGGTCGAGCAACCGGCATCGCTCGGAGCAGAAGGGCCCGGACGGACCGGCGAGCCAGGCGCCCCGCCGTCGGCACTGTGGGCAGGGAACCTCCGGGGGAAGGGGACGGGACAAGGGGTTCATCGGTTCAACCAGCGGACCAGGAGGCTCAGCAGCACGCTCACCACCAGGCAGGTCACGATCGGAACGTGCAACGAGAAGCCGGGGCGCTCGATCACGAGGTCGCCCGGCAGCCCGGCCCGGGACGGCGGCCACCACCGGAGCATCGCCCCGAGCACGAACAGGACGGCACCCAGGATCATCAACAGCTTGCCCACACCCGCACCCATGCGGCCGAGCATGCCCGACCGGAAGCGATCCGTCCAATCGCCCCGGCGTGCCGCACCCTGTGCCGCCCCCGTGCACCTCAACTGCCCGGGCGCCGGGATCCGTCCATCGTCGACGGCGGTTTCTCGAAAAACCGTGCCGCCCGGCCCCGGACTTGCTTTCCTTTTGGACTCGAAACGCTATGAGCTACGATACCGATCTGCTGCGCGGAATCCTCAAGGCCGCCGTCGAAGGAGGTTCCTCCGACATCCACATCAAGGTGGGTTCCCCGGTGGTTTTCCGGATCAACCGGCAACTCATCACCATCGACACTCCCACCCCGACCGAGGAGTGGATGGACAAGATCCTCGCGGCGATGGTGCCCGCCCATGCCCGACGCCGCATGGACGAGGACCGGGAGGTCGACTTCAGCTACTACGAGCCCGGCGTCGGCCGCTTCCGCACCAACGTCTTCCAGCAGCGGGGCACCTTCGCCCTGGCCATGCGCTATGTGAAGACCCAGGTGCCCAGCTTCGAGGAACTGGGCCTGCTGCCCGTCATCCGGACCATCGCCAGTTCGCCCCGGGGCATCGTGCTGGTGGCGGGCACCACCGGGTCGGGCAAGTCGACCACGCTCGCGGCGATGATCGAGCACATCAACGCCAACTTCAAAAAGCACATCGTCACCCTCGAGGACCCGATCGAGTTCGTCTTCGAGGACAACCAGTCGGTGGTCGAGCAGCGCGAGATCGGCCTCGACACCAACAGCTTCCAGGCCGGCCTCAAGCACGTGCTCCGCCAGGATCCCGACATCATCATGGTCGGCGAGATGCGCGATGCGATCTCCTTCCAGGCCGCCATCAGCGCCGCGGACACCGGGCATCTGGTGCTTTCGACGCTGCACACCCAGAACGCCTCGCAGTCCATCGGCCGCATCCTGGACTTCTTCAAGCCCGACGAGCGCGAACAGATCCGCCGCCAGTTGGCCGCCACGCTGCGCTCGGTGATCTGCCAGCGCATGGTCGGCACGACGACCGGCGGCGTGACCCCGTCGCTCGAGATCCTCATCAACACGCCCACCGTGAGGAAGATGCTGGAGGAGAACCGCCTGGAGAAGATCGGAGCCGCCATCGAGACCGGCCGCGAGGATGGCATGCAAAACTTCAACCAGGCACTCTACGACCTGGTCAAGGCCGGCAAGGTCGGCGAGAAGGAAGCCCTCGGGAAGGCCAGCAACCCGCAGGCCCTGGAGATGATGTTCAAGGGCATCTTCCTTGACGAAGGCCGCCGCATCCTCTCGTAGGCTACCGGGTCCGTGCCAACCGGTCCAGATTCCAACCGGTCCAGATTCCAACCGGTCCAGATTCCGACCGGTCCAGATCCCGACATTGCGGCCACCAGCCTGGGCTGTAGACTTCCCCTATGCTGACCATCCTCGCCATAGGGCTGGTCTTCCTGGGTTGCGGGATCTTCATGGCCCACCGGATGTCCAAGCGGGACGACGGGCAGATGTTCGACCCACGGGACCGGGTGATCATCACCCTCGCAGTGGTGCTGCTCCTCGGTGCCGCCGCCAAGACCCTGGTGGGAGGCGGCGCGTCGGCCGGCATCTTCGTGCTGGTGCTCGTCATTCCGACGGGCGTGATCCTCTCGTACATCTGGCTCCCTGCGGCCGTGGACGCACTGCTGAGCGGCTTGACCGGGGCGATGACGGGCGGGAACCAGCCGGTGGAGCCCAAGCCCTTCTATTTCCGGGCGCTGGCCATGCGCCGGAAGGGCAGGTTCTCGGAGGCGCTGGCCGAGATCGACGCCGAGCTGGTCAAGTTTCCGGGCAACCTCGAGGGCCTGTTCCTGAAGGCGGAGATCCAGGCCGACGACCTCAAGGACCTGCCCGCCGCGGCGGGTGTGCTTCAGGAGGCCCTAGCCAGCCCTGGCCGCCCCCAGGCTGAACGCCTGAACGCACAATTCCGCCTCGCCGAACTGCGGGTGCACCGGATGAACGATGTCCCCGCCGGCAAAGCCCTCCTGGAGACCATCCTCGAGGAAAACCCCGACACCGAGGCGGCGCACACCGCGCGGCAGCACCTGGCCCACCTGCCCGGAGTCTCCGCCGGGGCCGCGCCCGAGCGCCGCAGGCTGGTGGTGGTGCATCACGAAGGATCGCTGGGCCTCACCGAGGATCTCGGCGCCGGCGCCCTGCCCCAGGAGGACTGGACGGCACGGGCCCAGGAATGGGTCACGCACCTCGGGCAGCACCCGACCGACTGGGAGGCCCGGGAGAAACTGGCCACCGTCTACGCCGACCATTTCCAGCGCATCCCCCTGGCCATCGACCAGATCCGCACCCTGATCGACCAACCCGGCCAGCCCCCCAAGCGCGTGTCCGGTTGGCTGAACCGCATCGCCGACCTGGAACTGCGCGCCGATTCGGGCACCGATGGCGTCGTCAAGGCCCGCGCCGCCCTCGAGGAGATCCAGACCCGCTATCCCGACAGCCCCTGGGCCGACCAGGCGGTCGATCGGCTGGCCATCCTGGGCCGATCCGAACGGGCCAAGACCCCCACCCCAACCCTCAAGATCGGCATCTACGAGCAGAACATCGGCCTCAAGCGCGGTTCCGCCGACATCCCCAACCCGGATCCGGAGGCCGGCGGGGGCCCCTGATGGCCTGGCCCATGCCACGATTCCTGCGCCGCTTGTCCATCGCCGAACGACACGACCACGCCTCGCCGTGCGCCAAAACCAACGGTTGCCCGCGAGCCTTGTTCCGGATGGGCCAAATCCACGCGTAAGAAACGATGGTGTTCCCTTCCGCCCCGCTGGGTTGAGACCTCAAGCCCTGTGCCAACTCTTCGATGTAGCGCACGGCGCTTCGTAGGAGGTTCGGATGTCAACCCGCTCTCTTCCGGCTCGGAGTGCCCGACCGAGGTCCCCAAAAAAGTGTTTACGCGTGGTTCATGGGATGGGCGTCGCTATTGCATCCGGAGGTCGCCCCCGTCATTTTCATCGCCTCGCCGACCCCACCGTGCACCGGTAGCTCAATTGGATAGAGCTTCTGACTTCGGATCAGAAGGTTGCAGGTTCAAGTCCTGCCCGGTGTACCACGGTTTTCATTAGGGTTTTTGAGGTTTTTCGGAGTTTTCGAGGCGACCATTTTTG
>VHCX01000127.1 GCA_016871615.1 Verrucomicrobiota bacterium | reverse complement strand
GATGATTCCACCCGCCGCCTGGCGATCATCGCTCCCGATGGTTCCTTCGAATGGGAGATCCCCGTCACAGCCATCCACGATGCGCACGTGTTGCCGAATGGCCATGTGCTGCTCCAGCAGGGATGGACGAAGGTCCAGGAGGTGGACCGCGACAAGAAGGTGGTCTGGGAGTACGACGCGGCGAAGGCCAACCCGGGCAAGCCGGTCGAGGTGCACGCCTTCCAGCGCCTCGAGGGCGGACTGACCATGATCGCGGAGTCGGGCCCGGCTCGGATCATCGAGGTGGATCGCGAGGGCAAGGTGCGCACCGAGGTGAAGCTGCAGGTCGATCATCCCAATGCGCATTCCGACACGCGCCGGGTCCGCAAGATCGCCAACGGCAACTACCTGGTGGCCCATGAGGCCGACGGTCGCATCCGCGAGTACGATGCGAAGGGCAAGGTGGTCTGGCAGTACGACATCCCCCTCTTCGGCAAGGAACGCAAGGGTGGCCACGGTCCCGAGGCCTGGGGCAACCAGGCCTACAGCGCCATCCGCCTGGCCAATGGCAACACCCTCATCGGTGGGGGCAACGGCCACAGCGTGCTCGAGGTCGATCGCGCCGGGAAGATCGTCTGGCAAATCACCCAGAACGACCTGCCGGGCATCACGCTGGCGTGGATCACCTGCGTGGACCGTCTGCCCAACGGCAACACGTTGATCGGCAACTGCCACGCCGGTCCTGAGAATCCGCAGTTCATCGAGGTGACCCGCGACAAGAAGGTCGTCTGGAGCTGGAAGGATTTCACCCGTTTCGGCAATTCCACCCCGGTGGTGGCCGTGCTGCCTCCGCGCCAGTGATCCGGGTTCCCATGGGCTTCCGGATGGCTTCCGTCGGCGGTCGGATCGTCCGGTGGGGAGTCGGGCTGGCCGTGGGCCTGGGCGTGGATCTTGGTGCCGGGCTCGGCGTTGGGCTCGGTATTGGGCTCGGTGGGCGGTGGGGCGTCGTTTCGGCGGCCGAGGTCGTGCAGGCGGCTGAACCTCGGGTTGGCTCGGTCTCGCCGGCGTCGGTGGACCGGCGTCGTTCGCACTGGGCCTTCCAACCGCTGCGGGCCGTGGTGCCGCCGGCTGTTGCACCGGAGGCCCCGGGCGCTGGTCCGGCCAACGTCCTTGATGCCTTCATCGTCGAGCGTCTTCGGGCCCGGGGTCTGCCGTTCCCCCAGGCGGCCTCGCGCCGGGCCCTGATCCGGCGGGTGACCTATGACCTCACCGGGTTGCCGCCCACGCCCGAGGCCGTGGAGGCCTTTGTCCGCGACCCGTCGCCGCAGGCCTGGGAACATCTGGTGGACCGGCTGCTGGAATCGCCCCATTACGGGGAGAAGTGGGCCCGCCACTGGCTCGACCTGGTGCGCTTCGCCGAGACCAACAGCTACGAGACCGACGAGCCCAAGCCTCACGCCTGGCGTTACCGCGACTACGTCATCCGCGCCTTCAACACCGACAAGCCCTACGACCGGTTCCTGCGCGAACAACTCGCGGGCGACGAACTTCCGGACGTTGGGGCCGACGGAGTGATCGCCACGGGGTTCCATCGCCTGGGCATCTGGGACAACGACCCCGCCGACAAGGAACTCGCGCTCTTCGACCAGTTCGACGACCTGGTGGCCACCACCGGACAGGTCTTATTGGGGCTCACGGTCGATTGCGCCCGGTGTCACGACCACAAGATCGACCCCATCTCCCAGCGCGATTACTACGCCCTGCTGGCCTTCTTCCGGAACATCCATCCCTACCGCAACGGGGGCGCGACCGACGAGGTGCCGCTACCGGGGGAGGCCGGGTCCAAGGCGCTGGCCGTGACCGAGCCCGGGACCGTCGCGCCGGCCACGCATCTGCTGCGGCGGGGCAATCCCTCGAGCCCGGGCGAGGCGGTGGAACCGGGGTTCCTTTCGGTGCTGGGCACGCCGCCTCCGGTCATCACACCGCCGGCGTCGGGGCGATCTTCCGGCCGCCGTCGGGCGTTGGCCGACTGGATCGCCTCGCCCGCGAACCCGCTCACCGCCCGGGTGATCGTCAACCGGGTCTTCCAGCATCATTTCGGTCGGGGCCTGGTGCGTACGCCCAGCGACTTCGGCCTTCAGGGCAGCGCCCCGACGCATCCCGAACTCCTCGATTGGCTGGCCGCGGAATTCGTGCGCGATGGCTGGAGTTTCAAGCGCCTGCATCGGCGGATCCTCACCTCGCGGACCTACCAGGCCTCGGCCACGCCCACGCCCGAGGCCGCGAAGGCCGATCCGGCCAACGACCTCTTCTCGCGGTTCGACGCGCGACGCCTGACCGCCGAGGAGATCCGCGACTCGGTGCTCTGGGTCAGCGGGGCGGGCAATCCGCGGATGGGTGGCCCCGGCGTGTATGTCGCCCTGCCCAAGGAGGTGCTGGCCAGCCAGTCGGTCCCAGGCAAGGGCTGGGGAAATTCTCCGACCGAGGAGCAGCATCGCCGGAGCATCTACATCCATGTGAAGCGCTCGCTGCTCACCCCGGTGCTGCTCTCCTTCGACCTGGCCGAGACCGACCGATCCACGCCCGTGCGGTTCGCGACGACCCAACCGACCCAGGCGCTGGGCATGCTCAACGGGCTCTTCTTCAACGAGCAGGCCCGCGTGCTGGCCGACCGCATCCGGATCGAGGTGGGCGAGCGTCCCGAGGCCCAGGTCCGGCGGGTGCTCCACCGGGTCACGGCTCGTCCGCCTTCCGAGGCCGAGGTGGCCCGGGGCGTGGCGCTCATGCGTTCGCTGACGGCGGAAGAGGGCCTGGGTGCACGGGCCGCACTCGATGCCTTCTGCCTGATGGCCTTCAACCTCAACGAATTCCTCTACCTCGAATGACACCCCATGGATCGGCGGCCCAGTCTGCCCAGCACGGGCCCTTCTGCCGGCGCACCCGGCGGGAATTCCTCTGGCAGGCGGGGGCGGGTTTCACCGGCACCGCGCTTGCGGGCCTGATGGCGCTGGACGCCGGTCGGGCCCAGGCGGCCTCGGTCTCGAAGGCTTCGCCCGATGCCAATCCGCTGAAACCGAAGCGGCCGCATCACCGGGCCAAGGCCAAGAGCGTCATCTTCCTCTTCATGTACGGTGGCCCGAGCCACATCGACACCTTCGACCACAAGCCGAAGCTCAACGCCCTCGATGGCAAGACCATCGCGGTGAAGACCTTCGGCCGCGGGGGCAAGCGCAACGAGGGACGCGTGGTGGGCACGAAGTGGGGATTCAAGCCCTACGGCCAGTGTGGGAAATGGGTGAGCGATCTCTTTCCCCACATCGGCGGCTGCGTCGACGACATCGCCTTCCTGCATTCGCTGACGGCCGACTCGCCGATCCACGGCTCGGCGATGCTGCAGATGAACACGGGCAAGATCCTCTCGGGCAGCCCGTGCCTGGGTTCGTGGGTGAACTACGGCCTCGGCACCGTGAGCGAGAACCTGCCGGGCTTCGCGGTGATGCTCGACCCCATCGGTGGGCCGATCTCCGGGGCCAAGAACTGGGCCAGCGGCTACATGCCGGCGACCTATCAGGGCACGGTGCTGCGTTCGGCGGGCGATCCCATCCTCGACCTGCAACGGCCGGCCGGGATGGGGGCGGGAACCCAGCGGCGGGTGTTGGATGCCTTGCGCGAGTTCAATGCCGATCACGCGGCCCTGCATCCCGAGAACTCCAACCTCGCCGCCCGCATCGCGAGCTACGAGTTGGCTTTCAACATGCAGCGGCATGCCCCCGAGGCCGTGGACCTGGCCCGCGAGAGCGAGGCCACTCGACGCCTCTACGGCCTCGACGATCCGCGCACCGAGGAGTTCGGCCGTCGCTGCCTCCTGGCGCGGCGACTGGTCGAGCGGGGCGTGCGCTTCATCCAGCTCTATGCCGGCGGGGCCCACAACGACGACAACTGGGACGCCCACACCGACATCGAGAAGAACCACAACTTCCACGCGGGCCGCACCGACAAGCCCATTGCCGGCCTCATCCAGGACCTCAAGCAACGGGGCCTGCTGGAAGAGACCCTCATCGTCTGGGGTGGTGAGTTCGGCCGGCAGCCCACGGCGGAATACGAGAAGGGCACCGGGCGCGACCACAACGCCTATGGCTTCACCATGTGGATGGCCGGGGGCGGGGTGAAGGGCGGGGTGAGCCATGGCCAGACCGACGACATCGGGGCCAACGCCGTCGAGCATCCCCTGCACGTGAAGGACCTCCACGCCACCATCCTGCACCTCATGGGCCTCGACCCCAACCACTTGAGCTTCTTCCACGGCGGCCTCGACCAGAAGCTCGTGGGCGTCGAAGAGGTCCAACCCATCCGCGCGATCCTGTAGCGGGCGTTTCGTCGCCCGTCGCGAGGTTCTTCACCGCGCCAGCTCGCGGGCGGCGCGGCGGCGGGTTGCGTAGCGCTTGACCAGCTCGTCGGTGATGACGCCGGCCAGGATCACCGCGCCGATGATGGCGAACTCGATGTTGCTGTGGTTGGTGACCAGGGTGACGACGTTGCGCAGGACCAGGATGAGGGCGGTGCCGATGATCACCCCGAGGATGGAACCCTCGCCACCCCGCAGGCTGCAGCCGCCCAGCACGGCCGCGGCGATGGCGTACAATTCATAGAAATTGCCGAAATCGACCGGTTGGGCCGAGTTCACGTCGAGCACGAAGAGCACGCCCCCGAGACCCGCCAGCGTGGAGCAAAGCACATAGGCAAGGACGATCATGCGCGAGGTGTCGATGCCGCTGTAGCGGGCGGCATTCTCGTTGTTGCCCAGGGCCAGCAGGTAACGGCCGTAGATCGTGCGGTTCAGGAACACCGCCGCAGCGATGGCCACCACCACCAGCACCGCCCACGGGGCCGGGATCTCGAAGCCCTGGATGCCCGGCACGGGGATCTTGCCCGTGGCCAAAAGGCGCAGCCCCTTGTAGCCGTCGGCGAAACCCACGGTCTGGTCGGCCGTGAACCCCCGGGTGACGCCCCGGTAGAGCATCAGGCCGCAGAGGGTGACGATGAAGGGCTGCAGGCGCAGCCGGGTGATGAGGAGACCGTGGGCCAACCCGATGCCCACCGACACGGCGACGACCGCCGCGAGGGCCGCAGGCAGCGACCAATGCTGCACGGTCAAGAGCCACGGCAGGCCGCAGCCCACCAGGCAGATGACCGAGCCGATCGACAGGTCGATGCCGCCGGTGACGATGACGAAGGTCACGCCGATGCCGATGACGCCGAAGAGGGCCGTGCGGCGGATGAGGTTCTCGACGTTGTAGCCCGAGCGGAAACTTTCGCTGGCCCACGTGGCGAAGAGGCAGACCGCAAGCAGGAGACCGAAGATGCCGA
>VHCX01000126.1 GCA_016871615.1 Verrucomicrobiota bacterium | reverse complement strand
TGCAGATGTTGGTGATGGCAAACTGGAGGTAGCCGGGACCGCCATGGTCGAGCACCTCGCCGACGAGCCTGAAGATCGAGGTCTTGGGACGTGGCACGGGCACCGAGAAATCCTCCTCGGAGCCGATCCCGTGGGCCCCACCGTTGACGGATGGGTTCACGGACACAGGGTCAATCACGGCTTCAGTCATCGGACGCCATGGACCTTCGGGGGGAAGGTGCCCGCCGGCAATCCTTTGTTCGATGGCAGTCCATCTGCGGCAGCGCGTCGGCAGGATGGCTCGGGAGATCCTCCCCGGTCCGACGCCGATGATCGACGGCTCCGGGCCATCCACGCGTTCCGGAAAAACCCATCGCACCCGGCGGCATGCACGCCGCATCCCCGGTGGACAAGGCCGGATGCGTGCCCCCCTCAGGTCGCCCGGTCCCGCTCGGCCAGGAAGACGCCCTCCTCGCCGGAGGCGGCAATCCACGACGCCTCCAGGCGGAGTCCGTGGAGTCGGGCACCGGCCTCCATCGAGGCGGGCGTGTGGCGGTAGGAGACGAAGAGCCGCACCCGAGCCCCGGGTTCGAGGGCGAAGGTCTCCCCGTCCAGCACCAGCCCGGAGGCCTGCGCCACCACCCAATCGGCCACGATCCGGGCACAGCCTGGAAACCCCGGATCGGACTCGATGCGGAACTCGACCGAGCCGGAACCGGGCGCCACGCCATGGTCCTCCAGCAGCGTCCCGAGCCAGGCGCGGGTCTCCGGGTTGTCGTACTGGGGAAGGATCGCGGCGGTGCCGGCGTCCACGTCGGCTCCGGGAGCGAGGTTGGCGCTGAAGATCAGCCGGTCGCCCGGGCGCATCCACCCGGCCAACCGCCCGAAGAGGAAACCGGGCTCGAGGTTGGGGAACATCCCGAAGAGGGTCACACAGCGTCCCTCGCCCGGCGGATGCAGCGGGGCCAGCGCCGCATCGAGGTCGGCGGCGTCCGTCAGATCGGCGACCAGGGCCCGGACCGCCGCGCCCGAAACCTTGACGAGGGCCGCCTCCCGGGCGACCAGCACCAAGGGCACGCTGACGTCCACCGGGATGTAGACGGACGCCAGCCCGCGGGCCTCCAGCGCGGCCAACACGCGGGCCTCCTTGTGGCCGCTGCCGCAGCCCAGACCCACGCAGGTCCAGGGGCGGGGCTCCAGGCGGGCCACCGCCTCCGCCACCGCCCGATCGTACAGCGAGACCGCCTCACCGGTCGTCGGCGCCGGGGCGTGCGCGGCATGCACCGCCATCCAGCGCCGCGCCCGCCGGGCGGTGTCGTAATGGAAGGCCCCATGGATGCGCCGGGTCTGGAACGAGGCGCGCAGCCGGGCATGCACGGCCTCGGGAAACAGGCTTGGGTGCACGAGCACCGGGACGCAAGGCGAGGTCATCGGGACCGGAGCAGACGGGAGCGCCCGGCCGGCATCAAGCTCCAAGCCATCCCGTCCCGGGCCCTGGGCAACCGGTGACCGGTCGAACCCGGCCGGGACGTCAGAGATGCCCCCCCGGCGTTGTGCTCCGGAACCGATGGTTGCCCGTGGGTGTCCTTCACCCGCACACCACCTCGACGCCCGGCTTGTCCGACGGAGCCGGGATGGGGTTGCATGTCGGGCGGAGGGCATTCGACCCTCCTCCCACCCCATGATGCGAGCCCTGCAGATTCTGCTCATCCTGTCGATTTGGACCCTCGGCCCGGTGCGTTCCGGCGAGGTGCGCCTCGAACCCCGACCCGGCACCGACACGCTGACGGCGTCGGTCCCCTGCGCCGAGGGCATACACCGGGTGCTGTGGCAGGTCGCCGATCGGCTCACGGGCCCCTGGCAGGTGCTCGACAGCACCCCGGCCACCAACGGTGAGGCGATCCTCGCCTGGAAGGCGACCGGCACGAATGGATTCCTGCGGGCGCAACCGAGGCCGACGCCCGGCTTCCTCGAGCGGTTGACGCGCCTCCGCGCCCGGGTCCTCGAGTCCTCGGCCGAGGCGGCACTTCTCGAGGCCCACCTGCTGGTGTCGGATTGGACCGAGGGCTATCCCGACTCAATGCCCGTCCGGGGAATCTTCGCGATCAACCAGGGCACCATAACGGCCGTCGAGAACGCTCCGGGCGACGACATCGCGCTGTCCATCGCGGACCGGCCGTGGCTGGGCAGCCAGACCCTCGCCTGGCCCATCCGGATGGATCTCGAGGCGGCCGAATCGACCTTGCGCGCCGCCGGATATGGACCGTCCTACCGAACCCTGACCCTGCGACAACCGATCTACCCCGGCATGGTCGAGCCCTACTGGATCTTCGGCACCCGGGCGGGCTTCGTCTTCGTCGGCAGCCGTTCCGGGGCGGTGAAACCGCCCGAGTGAGGGATCGACTTTCCCTGCCCCGCCCCGCGTGGGAGACTCCCGCCATGGTCTCCTTGGGTGCTGCCGTCCGTCTCCTCCGCGGGCTCAACCTCCACGGTCGGGAGGTTTGCCGAGGGCTTCGGGCGCTGGGCGGACTCGCCGCCCTGATCCCACCGCTGTTCGGGTCGGCCCAGGGGCCAGGTGCCTCCGCGGCGCCGGCTCCGTCTCCCCTCCTGCCTGTCGGTGCCGCCCGCGTGGACCTGTCGCCCCGGGCCCCGGTTCGCCTCATGGGCTATGCGGCCCGGGCCAATTCGCCAGCGCCGACGAACGTGGCCCAACGCCTGCACGCGCGTGCCCTCGCCCTGGGCGACGGCCCCGAGGCCTGCGTGGTGGTGACCCTCGACAACTGCATCCTGCCCGCCGGGGTCTCCGGCACGATCCGGGATCGTCTGGTCACCGAGTGCGGCCTGGCCCGCGACCGCATCGCCCTGACCGTGACCCACACCCACAGCGCCCCCTGCCTGAGCGGCGCCGCGCCGAACATCTTCGCCCAGCCGATCCCCGCCGAGGACCAGGCCGGCATCGACGCCTACACGCGCTTCTTCATCGACTCGACGGTCGCGGCCGTCCTGCAGGCGCTCGAGCACCGCCGCCCGGCCCGACTGGCCTGGGGCCAGGGCCGGGTCGATTTCGCCCGGAACCGACGGACGCCCGGGGGCCCCGTGGATCACGCCGTGCCGGTGCTGCGGGCCACCGGGGCCGACGGGACGCTGGTGGCCGTGTTGACGAGCTACGCCTGCCATTGCACGACGTTGAGCGGCGAGTTCAACGCCCCGCATGGCGACTGGGCCGGCGTGGCCGCCGAGTCCATCGAGGGCGGGCACCCCGGGGCGGTGGGATTGGTGACCATCGGCTGCGGCGCCGATTCCAACCCGTCCCCGCGTGGCACCCTGGCCCTGGCCGAGCAGCACGGGCGCAGCCTTGCCACCGAGGTCGAGCGCCTGATCGGCCTGCCGCTGGAACCCCTGCAGGGGGCCCCGACCTGCCGCCTCGAGATGCTGGAGATCCCCTTCCAGACCCACTTCACCCGCGACCAGTGGCGCC
This sequence comes from Verrucomicrobiota bacterium, assembly GCA_016871615.1. Taxonomy (GTDB): domain Bacteria; phylum Verrucomicrobiota; class Verrucomicrobiia; order Limisphaerales; family UBA9464; genus SXXZ01. Next base: position 2,005 of record VHCX01000126.1, on the reverse strand, counting down.
AGCGGGCCGAGGCCGGGGGCATCGTGGGCTTCCACGCCCGACGCTGGCTCGAGCGCATCGATCGCGGCGAGACCCCGCGCCCCACCCTGCCCTACCCGGTGCAGACCTTCTCCTTCTCCACCAACCTCGGGATGGTCTTCCTCGGCGGCGAGGTGGTGGTGGACTACGCCTTGCGCCTGAAGTCGGAGCTGGACCCGAGGCGTCTGTGGATCAACGGCTACGCCAACGAAGTCCCGGGCTACATCCCCTCGCGGCGCATCCTGAAGGAAGGCGGCTACGAGGCCGAATCGTCGCTGTGGTACTACGACCGGCCTCAGCAGTTCGACCCGGCGCTGGAGGACCGGATCGTGGCCGAGGTGCATCGGCAGCTGGATCCGGCCTTCCGGCCTCCGCCGACCCGCGGCGAGATGGTCGAGCCCCTGCCCGCGCCGAGGGCCCTCGAGGCCCTCCAGGTGCCTGAAGGGCTGACCGTGGACCTGGTGGCCGGCGACGACCTGGTGCAGTCGCCCGTGGCCATCGACTTCGGCGCCGACGGCCGACTGTGGGTCTGCGAGATGGCCGACTACCCGAGCGGATTGCGCGGCGGCATGGAACCCGGCGGGCGCATCAAGGTCTTGAGCGACACCGACGGCGACGGCCGCATGGACCGCGCCGAGGTCGTTGCCAGCGGCCTGCCCTTCCCGACCGGGCTGATGGCCTGGAAGGACGGGGTGCTGGTCTGCGCCGCGCCCGATGTGCGGTGGATCCGGCCGGTCCAAGGCTTCACCCGGACGACGAACGAGGTGCTGCTGTCGGGCTTCGCCACCCACAATTTCCAGGCGCGGGTCAACGGATTGCGCTGGGGCCTCGACGGCTGGGTCCACGGAGCGGGCGGGCTCTTCGGCGGCAGGATCCGGTCGCACCGGGCGGGAACCGAGACCGACGCGCGGCAGCGGGATTTCCGCTTCCAACCCGAGAGCGGTCGGTTCCAGGCGCTCCCGGGGGTGAGCCAGCAGGGGCGCGTCCGCGACGACTTCGGTGAGTGGTTCGGCAACGACAACGGCTCGCTGCTCTGGCACTTCCCGCTGCCCGCCGAGGCGGCGGCGCTGGGGGTCGAGGCCGTCCAGGCGAGGATCCCCAACAATCGCGACGACGACCGGGTGTTCCCGACCAGCCGCACCTTGGAACGCTTCAACGACCCGCACACCGCCAACCACCTGACCAGCGCCTGCGCGCCGGAGATCTATCGGGACATGGCGCTGGGCCTCGGATTCGCCGGCGACGCCTTCGTCTGCGAGCCGGTGCACAACCTCGTGCGGCGGGCGAAGCTCACCCGCGAGGGCGTCTCCTTCGCGGCCCGGCGGGCCCCGGGCGAGCGGGAGCGTGAGTTCCTCTCCAGCTCCGACTCGTGGTTCCGCCCGGTGGAGGTGCGCACCGGCACCGACGGCGCGCTGTGGGTGGTGGACTTGCACCGCTTCGTGGTGGAACACCCCCGGTGGATCCCGCCCGAGCGCCTGCAGAGGCTCGACGTGCGGGCCGGGGCCGACGGGGGCCGCATCTACCGCATCCGTCGACGCGACGCCAAGCCCGTCGCCCTGCCGCGCCTCACCGGTCTGGCGCCCGAGGCCCTCGTGCAACGGCTCGGCTCCGCCAATGGCCCGCTGCGCGATCTCGCCCATCGCGAACTGCTCGAACTTCCAGGCCCGGCTTGGCGTCGGGCGGTGGGCGGTGTGAAGGCCCTGGCCGGCGAGGGCGGATCCCCGGCAGTCCGGGCCCAGGCCCTGTCGCTGCTGGCCGCGAAGGACGACCTGCCGGGACCGCTGCTCGAGTCGGCCTTGCGCTCCGGTCATCCCGGTCTGGTCACGGTGGCCCTGGGCCTCGTGCCGGCCGACGCCCGGACCGCGCGCCGGACCGGGCTCGTTCCGTCGTCCCTGCACGCCGATCCGGCCATCGCCTTCCACCGCGCGCTGGCCTGGGCCCGGGGAGACGCCGCGTCGATGGCCCCGCTGGTCCGGGCTCTGGCGGA
>VHCX01000125.1 GCA_016871615.1 Verrucomicrobiota bacterium | reverse complement strand
GCTTCCGACCGCGTCAGGTTGAGGGCGTAGGCGAACAACGCTCCCGCATGGGCGTCGTACAGGCTTTCCAGGGGATCAGGGGCGGCCATCGAGATCGGTGTTCACAGGCAGGACGCAGGACCCCGGGTGTTTTGTCTGCCGAAAAGCGCGGGAGTTCGCTCAACGACAAGAATCCTGCCGGCCCGGATCGGTCGGATCCGGGACGGGGACGGGTGCCGCCGAGAATGGGAGAAGGGCGGGTCACGCCGGGACCCCGAGTGAGTTTACAGACTCCCATGTCCGTACCGACCCCCATGTCCGGCCGGATGCCCAGCAATTGCAAGTTCTGGACCTGAGCGGACCATTCGGCCGGCTTCGGATCGACGTCGCGGACGGCGGACTGCTACTTCACTGCCGCCCCGGCCGACAGCAGGTAGGCGATCAGGTCCAACACCTGGTTTTTTTCGAGGCCCTGAAGCATGCCTTCGGGCATGCCCGACACCGGATGCGGCCGGCGCGTGCGGATGTCCGGGACGGGCACGGTCACCGGGTCGTCCGCGCCCACCGGTCTCAGCACCACCGCCTGCGCCGTCTCGGATTCGATCCGGCCCACCAGCGTCTGGCCCGACCGGGTCTCGAGTTCGGTCTGGGCGTATTCGGGGGCGATGACCTTGGAGGGTTCCAGCAGCGACTCGAGCAGTTGGCCTGCGCCGGCCCGCCGGCCGATGCCCGTGAGGTCCGGGCCCACGCTGCCGCCCTCACCGTCGCGACGATGGCATTGCAGGCAGCCGAGGGCCTGGAAGTGGGCCTTGCCCGCCTCGGCGGACCGTGCCGCCGTCGCCGGCCCACCCACGAGGTCGGCGAGGCCCGGGAGGTCCGCGTCGAAGTCGGCCATTCTCCACTCGCGCGTGGTGGCCGCGCCGGCCGGCATCGCGGCGATCCAGGAGCGCATCAGGGCCACGGCACGCTCATCCACGGTGTTCAGGGCCAGCGGGGGCATCTGGCCCCGGCCACGGACCGACAACCGGTGGAGCAGCACCGAGCGTTCGGGATGGCCCGGGGCCACGAGCATGGCGTCGCGGAGCCCGAACCCGTCGTGCTGCGGCCGGGCGCCGATGAGTTCCATGCGGTCGCGCGCCGTGGAGAACTCGAGCTGCATGCGCGCATTGCCGCCGCCAGCCTCGACATGGCAGACCGAGCAGTTGGCGTGCAGGTACGACCGGGCTCGGCGCTCCAGGTCGTGGTGCGGATCGTAGGGATCGACCAGCGCCGGCGCGGCGGGGTCCTTGGACTCCTTGGGCAGGGGGCCGGTGAAGAAGCCCGCGTGCTCGAGGGCCCGCGGCTGATGGTCCTCGACGCCGCCCGGGTAGCGGTGGGTGCGGTTCATCTGCAGGTCGCCCAGGCCCAGCACGAAGCCCACGGCTCGGCTGTGGCAGCCCAGGCATTCCGACCGGCTCGGGAAATGCCACCGCTGCCGGCGCAGCCCGCCCGGGGCGGCGGCGTCCGGACGTTCCAGGTCGACGTCGGCACCCTCGACCGGCACGAGGTCGGCGTCGGTCGCATCGGCGTTCCAGCGGTACGAATACCCCGCCCACCGGCCGTCCTGGCGGGTCATGAGGCGTGTCTCGATCGGGCGACCCGGGGAGCCCGAGGTTCCCGGGGCGCCCGACGTCGGCAAGCGCAGGGTCTGGACCAGCACCGAGCCGTCGGGGAAGCCCCAGGCCCGGCTCGCCGCGTGGGTGATGCGGCCGTCCCCGGGGAGGGCCAGGAAGCGCTCGGCCTCCGCGCCGTCGGCCCAGGCCGGGGCGTTGACCGAGTAGGCCACGACGCCGGCCTCGACGCGGTGGTCGCGGGTCGAGGCGAAGACCCCGGTCTGGCTGAGCTTGCGGGGGAAGGGCGCGGCGTGCTTCTGGGACGGTGCGGGCACGATCTCGTGCAGCCCGCTCCCGAGGTCGCTCACCAGCAGGCGTCCGGACGGCGAGAGACCGAACGAGGTGATGAGCAGCGGGGTGGCCGCAATCTCCCGGTGCCAGGCCACCTGCGTGCCGTCATGCAGGCCGGCCCAGACCCGCCCCGTGGAGTGGTCGCCATAGACGTAGGCCCCGACGAGCCCGGGTAACCGGTCGCCCCGGTACACCACGCCCCCGGTGAGCGAGCGGGCCTCGCTGTGGTGGTGCTCGAAGGTCGGGGCGGTCACGGGCGTCGGCCCGCGGCGGCGGTTGCGGTAGAACAGGTGGCTGCCCTCGTACACGCTCCAGCCGTAGTTCTCGCCGCGGCGGATCAGGTGGGCCGACTCCCACAGGTCCTGACCATTGTTGCCCACCCAGACCTGGCCGGTGGGCGGGTCCACCGCCAGCCGCCACGGGTTGCGCAGGCCATAGGCCCACAGCTCGCCCCGCGCCCCGGGGATGCCCAGGAAGGGGTTGTCCCTCGGGATGCCGTACTTGCGGCCCGGGTCGGGGTGTTCGAGGTCGAGCCGCAGCACCCCGCCCAGCAGGTCGTCCAGGGTCTGGCCGGAGTCCCAGGTGTCGGAATCGTTGGAACCGTCGCCCGTGGACACGTAGAGCATCCCGTCGGGGCCGAAGCCCATCCCGCCGCCGTCATGGCCGCCGGAACGCCACTCCAGCAGGATCTCCTCCGAATCGGGCACCACCGCCCGCTGGGCCCTGCGCCCGAGACGGAACCGCGACAGCCGATTGGTCCGCTCGGTCTGGCCGGTCCGTCCGTTCGAGAAGACCAGCATCTGGCCGTTGGTGGCATGGCCCGGGTGGAAGGCCACGCTGTAGACCAGCCGCCCGGGGATCTCCATCACCGGTTCCACTCCGGAGGGCCCGCCGTCCTTCGGGTCCTCGGCGACGCGGACGATGCGCGAGGGGCGATCGGCCTCGCCCCCTTGAAGCACGAGCAGCAGGTCGCGGGTTCCGGGCTCGGCGATCACGAACACCGGGTTCTTGAGGGTCAGTTCCGGACGGAAGGCCCGGGTGGTGTAGGGCGGGGGAGGCTCGGGCGTGCCGACCACCCGCGAGGCGGTCCACGGCGTGCGCTGCGGCAGCCCGTGGGGCCGGGAGTCCTCCTGCGCCGGGCGGGGTGTCACCGTCTCGGCCCCGAGGGCCAGACACGTTCTGAAGGCCAGCAGCAGGGCCGGCAGGAGGCGCAGACGGCGCAGGAGTGCGGCGGGCGTTCGAAACCCCTCGGATCGCGACGGGATGCGGGTCTCGGTGGGCTTCATGACCTCAGGATCCGGTCGCACACGCCGAAGAACCGGTCGATGTCGGAGGTGCGGGTGTGCACATGGAAGGACAGGCGCAGCCGCTGGCCGCCCAGCACGCCGATGTCCTCCTGGCGCAGGGCGGTCCACAGCGGTTCCAGCGCGTCGTTCTTGAAGCGGATGGAGATCATGGCCCGGTGCAGCCGGGGATCCTCCGGGGTCACCACCTCCAGGTAGTTCCGCTGACGCGCCGCCGACAGTGCGTGGGCGGCGAGGGCGTGCTGGCGCTCGTACACGGCCTCCTCGCCCAGCGCCTTGAGGAAGCGCAGGCCCGCGATCATGCCGTCGATGGTGGAGCGGTTGTTGGTGCCCACCATCATGAAGCGGGCCGCCTGGAGGCCGGTCTTGTTGTCCCAGCCGCCCGAGGCCACCGATGGCCAGAGCCGGTCCAGGGCCTCGGGCCGACCGTAGAGCAGCCCGCAGCCGGCCGGGGCGAAGAGCCACTTGTGCGGGCTGCCAGCGAAGTAGTCGCAGCCCAGCTCGTGCAGGTTCACCGGCAATTGGCCGTCCATGTGGGCGCCATCGAGCACCGTGATCACCCCGCGCGCCCGGGCCGCCTCGCACAGTTCCCGCGACGGCAGCACCAGGCCTGTCGGGCTGGTGATGCCGCTGAAGCTCAGGACGCGCGTGCGCGGACCCAGTGCCGAGACCAGACGGTCGAGCAGCTCGGCGGACGATCGTGGGCTGACCGGCAGGTCGACCTCGCGCAGCGTGATGCCCGACCGGGCGGCCTTCACCCGCCAGCAGGAGATGCCGCTGCCGTGCTCCTGGTTCGTCGAGACCACCTCGTCGCCCGGCTTGAGGTCGAGCCCCGCGGCGATGAAGCCCATGGCCTCGGTGCAGTTGTGGGTGAAGGCGAGTTCACCGGGCGCGCAGCCAAGGAAGGCGGCCATCTCGGCCCGCTCCGGCTCCATCGATTCGTAGCCCCAGCGCGGGACCGTGTCGGTCGCGTATTCCGCGCCGCGCTGGAGCGACTCGACGACCGCCTGCATCACCGGCCGGGGCATGACGCCGAGGCTGCCCGGATTGAGGAAGGCCCGCGTCTCGGGCAAGAGGAACTGGCCGCGCCGCACGCGGGTCCAGTAGGCCTCAGGATCGCTGCGGCGTAGGGTGGCCTCGGGCAGGGGCTCGAGGGGGCTGGCGCTGGCGGTACTGCTGGGGGTGGCGGCACCGGCGTTCTTGGTCGAGGCCGAGGCGGCCTGGGCCTGGGCCCGCCGGGCCGACCAGCCCGCCCCGATCCCGGCACCCCCCAGCGCCCATCGGCGCAGGGCCTCGCGTCGGCTCAGGGACTCGTGGGCCGATGGACGAATCGCCCCGGGGTGGTTCGGCTCGGAGGGCGGGCGTTCCATGGGCTACTTCCCCTCCTTGGAGGCCACGCAACTGATCTCGACCCGGAAGCCGAAGACGATGTCCACGCCGCCCACGGTCGCGCGCGCCGGGAAGGCGTTCTTGAAGTACGAGGCGTAGGCCTTGTTCATCTCGGCGTAGTCCTGGAGATCCTTCAGGTACACCGTGGCGTTGACCACGTCGTCGAAGGTGTAGCCCTGGTCCTTGAGGATGCGGCCGATGTTGTCCATCACCTGCCGGGTCTCGGCCTCGATCGAGGCGTGGACGTCGGCGCCATCGGCGGTGCGGGGCACCTGGCCGCTGACATACAGCGTGGTGCCGGCCTTGCGGGACGGGCTGTAGGGCGGCTTGCTCGGCGGCACCGGTTTCTGGGCGAAGGCGGCAAGCGCGAGCCCGCCGGCGGCCGCGATGGAGAGGGCGATCAGGGTGTGGGGTTTCATGACGGGGCAAGTTGTCGGTGTCCTTTCGCATCTCGGCCCCTGCTAGGCAAGGCCTTCCGGGTGGTTTTCCGGGGCGGTACACGGAAGGACGGCCGGGCCTCCGGCGCCGCCGGCGGGGGGAGGATGGCGGCGGTGGGACGGTGGCCAAGGCCCACGCCCGGTCCCCGCATCGGGGTCGGAGGTGCGTCGTGGATCGTGCGGCGACGGGGTGGCCGACCGGATCAGTTTTGCGAGGTCACGTCACGTAGGCCTCGTAAGCTCCGCCCACTCCAGTGGTTACCTTGTAGATCTTACCCGTGAAATTTCCGACGGTAACCTTGACCGGGAATGTCTGGGAACGCTCGCGCTTGGTCACGCACAAATGTTCCCAAAGTGTTCCCACGAATGCAAGTCAGGGTGGGCCGGACTCGGAAGAGGTTCGGGAAAACTTGATGATTTATGGGACTTTTCAATTGGAGCCGGTGGTCGGGATTGGCCGATTTCGCTCAATGAACGACCCGAAAGTCGCAGATTTCCTGAGGAAATCAACAAGTCTCACCAAGTCTCCACACCCCTCCATCCCCCTCTTTTCCTGACCGTTTTCCTGACAGTTTTTGCCCTGAGATTTCTGGCTGGATTTTCTGAATCGTCAGCCCCCGTTGGTGACCGTTCCAAACGG
>VHCX01000124.1 GCA_016871615.1 Verrucomicrobiota bacterium | reverse complement strand
TCGGGCCATGACGGGAGAGCAGTCATGGCCGTTATACTTGCCAATATCAAGAACTGACCCCTTTGCCTGTTTTACCGAGGAGGAGTTGGGTGGGAGTCGTCAGAGTCGGACTTTCAAGCCAACGGCCTCAGCGAGCGTCTTCTGATGGGCGTCGAAGGTCAGAAACTCCGATGCCCCGAGATGGAGCGCCGTGGCGACGTGAAGGATGTCCGCCAGCCGATGTCCTGCGGCGAGTGTGTGGGCACTGCTCAACGCCTCGGCACGCTGATGGACTGCGGCCCAATCCACAGGGATCGACGATATCAGGCCAGCGTTGAGATCAATCTGGAGGTCGTTGAGCATCTGCTGGCCTTCCGTCTGTGCGAAGCCTTTGCTGTGGTCGTTGAGATGCAGCCGGATCTGAAAGCGGACAGATTGCCGGAACTCCAGCAGCAGCAGACTCGACACGCCCAAAGCACCGCTCAGGCCAGCCATGAACTGATCAGCGCGAGGCGAGTTTACCTGCGTCCGATACAATGCGCAGAGGAATGAAGTGTCGGGAAAACAGCTCATCCTTCCTCTCCCTCCAGTTCATCAGCCCGCATGGACGCCACTTCCGCCTCGGTGAAGACACGGTCACCCCAAATCGCACGCCGTCTTGCCGCGAAGTCCGGCTTCAGAGGCTGTGCGGAGGCGTCAGCGCGCCAAGCGGTGAGCAATCCAATCGGCTGGCCTCGTTTCTCGATACGGATGTCCTCCCCCTCCAACAGCCATGCCTCAAGCATGGAGAAGGAGTTGCGCAAGTCGCGGACGGTAACGGTCTTCATCAAGTGGACATAATATGTCCACACGCCATTTGGCGTCAAATCCGTGCTGGCAGTCGGCAGCGTCTTCGTAAGCCGAATTCAGCGTCACGCCGCCCCCGCCCGCCACCTCGCAGCGTATTGGATTCCTCCTGTCAGGTCACGGACCCAGCAACCAAGCGGAGCGGCCAACGAATCGTGGTTTGGCAGGAGTGCTTTGCTCCAAAACAGATCCGAAAAAATGGGTGCCCGTCGGAAAGACGAACACCCTGGGATCGGTGCCTGAGACGGTGCCCGTCGATCGGAGGACACCGAGGATTCGGTCAGGCCAGGAAGCCGGCCGCCTGGGCTGCGGTGGCGCCGTCGTGGACGAGGGACATGAGGGCGCGGGTCATGCCCGCCGGGTTGGCGTGCTGGATGATGTTGCGGCCATAGACGATGCCGGCAGCACCCTGGGCGATGAGCTGCTCGGTGCGCTGCAGGATCTCGGTGTCGGAGGCCTTGCCGCCGCCCCGGACCAGCACCGGGATGCCGCCGGCGATTTGCACCACGCGGTGGTACACCGAGACGTCGTCGGTGGGGTCGGCCTTGATGATGTCGGCTCCGAGTTCCACGGCTTGCCGCACCAGCGGCAGGATCTTCTGGAGGTCCCCGTCCACCATGTAGCCGCCGGCCTTGGCGTTGGGCTGGAACACCAGCGGCTCAATCATCAGCGGCATTGCATAGCGGTCGCACTCGGGCTTGATGCGCAGGATGTTCTGGATGCACTGGTCGGTCACCTCGGGCTGGCCCGGGATGCGGAAGAGGTTCACCACCACGCAGGTGGCATCGAGGCGCAGGGCCTGCTCGACCGGGGCGTCGATCATGCGGCTGAAGAGGCTGCGCGGCAGGTCCTGGCCGTAGACGTTGGCCACGTCGGTCCGCAGCACCAGCGCGGGCTTGTCCTTGCCGGGCAGGGCCTGCAGGTGGCGAGCCTGCCCCACGGTCAACTGCACCGCGTCGGGGGCCGCCGCCACCACGGTCTGCACCGCCTTGCCGAGGTCCTCGATGCCGCTGAGGAACCCGTATTCGTTGAAGAAACCGTGGTCCATCGCCACATCGAAGCAACGGTTGGACTTGGCGTGGAACAGCCGATTGAGCCGGTAGGATTTCATGAACTTCGAGACGATCGCCCACCGGGCCCCGCCCGCCAATCCCGAAACCGCCGATGGGCCCAGGCCCGCCAAGGCACGGGAGTCGCCGGCCCGCCCGCCCGAGGCCAGCCCCTATCCATCGGCAGGGTTTTGGCGCACAGTCGGCGCCGTGTTCGAACTCCTCTCCAAGGATCCGTCCTCCAGGGCCCGTTTGGGCCGCCTGCACACGGCGCATGGCGTCGTCGAGACGCCCGTGTTCATGCCGGTGGGCACCCAGGCCAGCGTCAAGGCCCTCGACAACCGGGAATTGCTGGAGATGGGCACGCAGATCCTCCTGGGCAACACCTACCACCTGTCGATCCGCCCGGGCATGGACATCATCCGCCAGGCCGGCGGTCTGCACCGGTTCATGAACTGGTCGGGGCCGATCCTTACGGACTCCGGCGGCTTCCAGGTGTTCTCGCTCGGCAAGATCCGCAAGATCCGCGAGCACGGCGTGGAATTCCGCAGCCACCTCGACGGTTCGCCGATCTTCCTCGGGCCCAAGGAGAGCATGGAGATCCAGCGGACGCTCGGCTCCGACATCGCCATGGTCTTCGACGAGTGTCCTCCCCACACCGCCGACCGCGACGAGGTGAACCGCGCCGTGAAGCGCACGCTGCGCTGGGCGGCCGAATGCAAGGCCCAGCCACGCGCCGACGGGCAGCTCGTCTTCGGCATCGTCCAGGGCACCCACCACCCCGACCTGCGCAAGAAATGCGCCGAGGCGCTCGTGGAGATGGACTTCGACGGCTACGCCATCGGCGGGGTGAGCGTGGGCGAGCCCGAGCCCGAGATGATGCATGCGGTGGAGATCTCCGAGCCGCACCTGCCCGAGAACAAGGCCCGCTATGCCATGGGGCTGGGCACGCCGGCCCAGCTCATCGAACTGGTGGCCCGCGGCGTGGACATGTTCGATTGCGTGCTGCCGACCCGCGTGGCCCGCAACGGCACGGCCTTCACTTCGAAGGGCACCTTCGCCATCAAGGGTGGTGCGGTGAAGGCCGACTTCGACCCCATCGAGCCGGGCTGCGAATGCTTCGCCTGCCGGCACCACACCCGGGCCTACATCCGCCACCTGCTCAACGTGAACGAGATCCTCGGGCTGCGCCTGGTGAGCATCCACAACAGCCATTTCTTTTTGAAGGTCATGGCCGATGTGCGCATGCACCTGCGCAACGGCACCTTCGGGGAATTCCGCCGCCAGTTCATCGCCCAGTATGTGCCCACCGAGAAGGTCCGGGCCGCCCGTGAGGCCCATCGGGTGAAGCACGCCCCCAAGCCCACCACGCCGAAGACCCAGGTCGAGTGAGAGAGGGGTGGCCGACCGACCGTCCCCCGGGGCGGACCGCGTCGCCCCTCGGAACCTGGGATGCGGGCCACTCCCGCACTTGGGGCGGGCCCCGGCTTGCGTCATCGCCGACTCTGCGGCTTGATCCTCCGCGCAGCCCATGACGTTTCCCGCCCAGAGCCGCAAGGCACGCCGTTTCCAGTGGATCGCGCGCTGCGGGAGCTTGATGGCCGTGGCGGTGTCGCTGTTGGCCGCCGAGACGCCGAGCCGACCGGGATCCCCGGGTGCCTCAGGTCGCCCGACCCACGACCATTGGGCATTCCGTCCGCTGGTCCGCCCCGGGATGCCCGCCGGCTTCGATGGGCTGAACCCCATCGACGCGTTCGTGCGGTCGGCCCAGAAGGCCCGCGGGCTCGCACCGAATCCCCCGGCCTCACCCCGAGACCTGGTCCGGCGCCTGCACTGGGACCTCGTTGGTCTGCCGCCTGAACCGCAGGTGGTGGACGACTTTGCGAACGACCCGTCACCGGCCCGGTATGAGGCCCTGGTCGAGCGCCTGCTGGCCTCGCCCCGGCACGGGGAACGCTGGGCCCGGCATTGGCTCGATGTCGTGCGCTACACCGAGAGCCAAGGCTTCGAGTACGACCGGTTGCGCGACCACGCCTGGCCCTACCGCGACTACGTGATCCGGAGCTTCAACGCCGACCTGCCCTACGACCGGTTCCTCCGCGAGCAGGTCGCCGGCGACGTGATCGAACCGGTGACCTCCGACGGCATCATCGCCTCGAGCCTCCTGGTGTCCGGACCGTGGGACCAGGCTGGCAACTCGCAGGCCAATGCCACCCAACGGGCCATCACCCGGGAGGAGGAAATGGATGACCTCGTCAGCGTGGTGACCCAGACCTTCCTGGGCCTGACGGTCAACTGCGCGCGTTGTCACGACCACAAGTTCGATCCCATCCCGCTGGCCGACTACTACCGGGTGAAGGCGGTCTTCGACGGGGTCCGCCACGGGGATCGGTCCACCGAGGGCAGCGACGACCTGCGCCGCCGCGAGGAGCGCCAGCAGGCCCTGCATCGGGAGATCGAGTCCGACCAGCGCCGGGTGGGCGTCGTGGAGGCCCGGGCGACCTCCCGTGTGCCCCGCGACACCCGGAGCGTGGCCCCGGCCGCGGTGCCGGTGTTCCAGTGGCACTTCGCCCGACCGGCGTCGGCCGAGCTGGCCGGGGAACCCAAGGGTGGGGCCCGCGTGGCGGGAGGAGTGCTCGAGCTGCCGAAGGCCGGGGCCTATTTCCAGTCCGCCCCCCTGCCCCGCGATCTGCGCGAGAAGACCCTCAGCGCCTGGGTCCGCCTGTCGGACCTCCAGCAAAGCGGCGGCGCGGCGATCTCCGTCGAGCGCGGCGATGGTCGGGTTTTCGATGCGATCGTCTTCGCCGAGCGGCAACCCCGGAAGTGGATGGCCGGCAGCGAGGGGTTCCAACGCACCCGGGACGTCGGAGGAGCCGAGGAATCGGCCGCCCCGACCGACTGGGTGCACGTGGCCGCCGTGTACTCCGCGGACCGCAAGGTGGCCCTCTACCGCAATGGCCAACCGTACGGTCAGCCCCACGAGGTGCCCGACCTGCTCACCTTCACCGCCGGCGACGCGCGCATCGCCCTCGGCCGACGCCATGAGGGCGGCGGCAAGCCCTGGCTGACCGGGGCCATCCGCCAGGCGGCCGTGCATGACCGGGCCCTGTCGCCCGCCGAGGTCGGGACGTTGTTCCAGGAAGGCGGCGGAGGACCGCCGCTGGCCCTGGTGCTGGCCCGCCTGACGCCGGCCGAGGCAAGCGACCGCGAGGCGGCGCTCCAGCGGATCCAGGCGGCCCGCAAGCGTCTGCAGGCCGAGGACAAGCCCGGCGCGCTGGCCTATGCCGGGCGGCGCGAGCAACCGGTCCCGACCCGGGTGCTGCGACGCGGCGATGTCAAATCCCCTGCGGACACGGTCAGCCCGGCGGGGCTCTCCGCGCTCCGGCCGCTGCCCGGCGACCTCGGACTGGCTCCCGATGCCCCGGAGGCCGAGCGCCGCCGCCGCTTCGCCGACTGGCTCGCCGATCTGCGCAATCCCCTGCCGGCCCGGGTGATGGTGAACCGCATCTGGGGCTTCCATTTCGGCCAGGGCTTGGTGCCCACGCCCAGCGACTTCGGCCGCAGCGGAACGCCGCCGAGCCACCCGGAGCTGCTGGACTGGCTCGCCTCGGAATTCATGGCCCGGGGTTGGAGCCTCAAGGCCCTGCATCGCCTCATCGTCTCGTCCGAGACCTATCGCCAGTCGTCCGCAAGCCGGCCCGAGGCGCTCGAGATCGATGCCGATGCCGTGCTGCTGTGGCGCTTTCCCCCGAGGCGACTCGAGGCCGAGGCCATTCGGGACGGCATGCTGGCCGTCAGCGGTGAACTCAACCTGCAGCTCGG
>VHCX01000123.1 GCA_016871615.1 Verrucomicrobiota bacterium | reverse complement strand
CCGAGCTGCAGCTCGAGGGTGCCCGTGTAGGTGCCGCTCGAGACCGAGAAGGCCACGTCGGGGGCGAAGCCGTCGCCGCGCACGCCATTGGGCGCACCGGGGGTGGGCACCACGAAGTAACCGTTGCGGTTGGGCGCCCCTTCGGCATGCCCGTAGGAGACATCCGCCCGCTGCGGCGGGTAGGCGGGCGCATACTCGTCCTGCACGGCGCCGTCGGCGTTGAGCAGGGCCAGGCGTTCGCCCGAGGCGCCGAGCCGGAACGAGGTGTGCAGCCGCGCCGTGTCGTTGGTACGGTTCTTGCCGGAGGCGAAGATCCGCAGCCGGCCATTCGGCGCGAGCAACAGCGACGGGAAGACCCATCGATCCGTCCCGGCCACCAGCGACCACCCCTGCAGCGACGCCAGCGACGTGCCGCTGTTGAAAACCTCGATCCAGTCGGAGTGGTCGCCATCTTCGTCGCGCAGGCCCCGCTGGTTGAGCGCCAAGAACTCGCTGATGAGCACCCCCCGGGCGGCGACGCCCTCCTCGACCGTCACCGACCAGGCGGCGCCGGCGAACGCCAGGGCGGCCGAGGACAGGTCGGTGATGCCGTGCCCGGCCACGAACTGGAAGCCCACCGTGCCCGGGGCGACCCTCGGGAAACCGAAGAGGTACTGGTCGGGAGCCAGGGCCGTCACCGTCTGCGCCGGGACGCCGTTCACGCGCAGGTCCGAGGCATCCACCCCGCGCACCGGCTCATCGAAGAGCACCTCCACGGCGGCGAACGGCGACACGATGGTCCCCTCGGCCGGCACGATGCGGGCGATGCGCGGGGGCTGCTGGTCCAGGTCGGCCTCGAGTTCGGCGTCGAGCACCAGGTCGCTGCTCGTGAGGTTCACGTTGAAGGCCTGGATGGCCAGCACGTTGGTGCCGGTGCGCAGCACCTCGCGCGGGAGGGCCACCGGATGGTCGATGAAGTCGACGGGCTCGGCCGCGTTCACCGAGGCCAGCGAGCCGAGGGTGATCTCCCCTTCCGGCGCGCCGGAGCGTGCCACCTCGCGGCCGTTGATCCAGGCGATGAACCCGTCGTCCACCTTGACCCGCAGGAGCAAGGTCCGCACGTCGGCCGGGGACGCCACGGTGAACGATCGGCGCAGGAACACCGAGGCGTAGCGGTTCTGCATGTCGGTCAGCTCGGTGCCGGTCAGGGCTTCGCCGTAGTAGACCGGCAACCGGGCCGCGTCCCACGCGGCGTCGTTGAAGGCCACCCCGCGCCAGGCGGTGGTGTCGGGCAGCGACGGCTCGGCCGTGGCCTTGGCCAGACGCCACAGGTCGCCCCGGGGCACCAGGGTCCGGACCTGGGCTTGAGCGAAGGTGCCGGCCCAGAGGCCAACCAGGGCAACGGCGACGGAATGGAGCCAGCGGGTCATTCCCGTGACGATAGGGGCCGATCCCGCGCTGGCAAAGGCCCGACCGCTCCCCCGGGGCCGGGAGGTCCACACCCGGTGACGGCCTGGAGTGCCCATGACCGCCGCGCGCCCCACGGGCCCAATCCCGCGGAATTTAGCCGTTGCCGCTGGCTCGGGGGCTTCGCTAGCGTCCAGCCCGTGATTCCGAAGCGTGAACAGGCGATCGTACGCGTGGCCCCCCGGGGCTGACGCGGAACGACCGGCTGTCTGGAATCCAGGTCGCCCGCGTTCCCGGCAACGGATCGCGGGCTTCGGTTCTGTGCGGGGCCCGTCTCCTGAGCCGGTGCGCCCGGGCCAGCCTCCACGACCCGAAACACCGATACCGAGAACCGCCTACATCCCATGCGCCACACCATCTCCGTGCTCGTCGAGAACAAGTTCGGCGTGCTGACCCGCGTCGCCGGCCTCTTCAGCGGGCGCGGCTACAACATCGACTCGCTCAATGTCGCCCCGACCCATGACGCCACCCTGAGCCGGATGACCATCGTCACCCGCGGCGACGACGCGACCGTCGAGCAGATCTGCAAGCAGCTCGAGAAGCTGGTCGATTCGGTCAAGGTCATCAACTACAGCAAGACCGACTACATCGACCGCGAACTGGTGCTCGTCCGCGTGTCGGCCAGCGGCCAGAACCGCGCCGAGATCTGCCAGTTGGCCGAGCTGTTCCGGGCCAAGGTGGTCAACGTGCAGCCCGACACCATCGTCATCGAGATCACCGGGGCCGAGGCCAAGATCAACCAGTTCCTGCTGCTGGTGAAAGACTTCGGCATCCTCGACCTGACCCGAACCGGCGTGGTCGCCCTGCCCCGGAACTGACCCGGGCCGGCTGGTCAACAGCCCGGACAAATCAAAAGCCCGCCTAACGGCGGGCTTTTGTGTTTTCAGGGAGGACGGAGATCAAAACGCCCGTGGTGATGTTCAAGGACCCCGCGCGAAGGAATATCCACTTGGAGAATTCCCGCCGGGAGAGGGCCTCAACCGAGGCCTTCCAAGGCATGCCCCCAACCCGCGCCTCACTTCGCCTTGAGCGCCGACTCGATCGCGGCCACCACCTCGCCGCCATCGGGCTGGGTGCGCGGGCTGAAGCGGTGCAGCACCTTGCCGTCACGACCCACCAGGAACTTGCCGAAGTTCCACTCGATGGGGCCGGGGAAGGCCGCCTCCTTGCCGGTGAGCACGGTGTAGAGCGGGTGCTGCTCCGGAGGGTTCACGTTCAGCTTGGCGAAGAGCGGGAAGCTCACCGAGTATTTGGTCGAGCAGAAGGTCTTGATCTCCTCGGCCGTGCCCGGCTCCTGCGCGCCGAACTGGTTGCAGGGGAAGCCCAGCACCTCGAGGCCCTGCCCCTTGTACTTCTTGTAGATCGCCTCGAGCTGCTTGTACTGCGGGGTCAGCCCGCATTGAGACGCGACGTTCACGACCAACAAAACCTTCCCGGAGTAGGCCTTGAGCGAAGTGTCCTTGCCGTCGATGTCTTTGAGTTTGACGTCTTGGAGAGGGGTGGCGGCGATCATGGTGAGGGTGGTGGCGGCCACCGCAGCGGCCTTGAGCAATGGAGCGATGAGGGAACAATACATGGTTGGAATGTTGCCCCATCCCGTCAGGAGTCAATGCGGGCCTTTTGAGCCCGGGTTTGCCCGCCCCACCCACCAACGGCCCACCAACGCCCCACCAAGCCTCCAACCAGGACTTGCCGGCGGGCGGATGGCGCCCACTCTCGCGACGTGCGCATCATCGGAGGACTGGCCGCGGGTCGGCTGCTCAAGGTTCCGGAAGGTCTGGGCGTCCGCCCCACGCCCGACAAGGTCAAGCTGGCGGTCTTCAACAGCCTGGGGGCGTTCTTGGACGGTGCCCGCGTCCTGGACCTGTTCGCCGGCAGCGGCGCGCTGGGCCTCGAGTGCCTGAGTCGCGGGGCCCGGGAAATGGTGAGCATCGAGAAATCCGAAAAACATGCCCGATTCTTTCGGCAGAACCTGGCCGCCTCAGGCTTGCCGGAGACGGCCGTCAACCTGCGGGTGCAGGACGTCTTCGTGGTGTTCCCGCAACTGGCCCAGGGCGGACGCCAATTCGACCTGATCATCGCCGACCCACCCTATGGCGAGAAGAACGTCGACCGCCGGTCGACCTCGCTCGCCCAATTGCTCCTCGATGACATCGTCTTGCCGGGACTTCTCGCGCCGGGCGGTTTGTTCGTCGTGGGCCACACCAAGCGCGACACCGTGGAGATCCCTGCGACCTGGAAGGAACGCAAAAACATGCGCCATGGCGACACGGTGATGCGCTTCCTCGTGCGCCCGGCCGACCGCGTGCCGACCCCCGACCCCACCCCATGAGACCCGCGATGGACCTGCTCGTGGCCGCCCTGGCCTTCGCCGGCTTGGCGATGGCTGGACTCGGCACCCCGACGGTTCGGGCCGCCGAGCCCACCCTCGCCGGCCACCCGTCGGCCGTTCCATCGAAAGCCCTGCAGCAAGCCCTCGACCGGGCCGTGGAGCGCACGCTGGCCCGCCCCTGGAAAGCCCCCCTGCAGGCCTCGCAGGTGGCCGCGACGGTGGTCGACCTCGGCGGCCCGGGCACCCCGCCCCGCCCCGCCGCCTTCGCCTCGGTGCGGGGAGCCGAGCCCATCTACCCGGCCAGCGTCATCAAGCTCTTCTATCAGGCGGCCGTGCATCGCTGGATGGAGGACGGCCGGATCGCCGACACGCCCGAGGTCCGCCGCGCCCTGCGCGACATGATCGTGGAATCGTACAACGAGCCGACCCACTACCTCATCGACCTGCTCACCGGCACCACCAGCGGCCCGGAACTGCCCGAGGCGGAATTGAAGGTGTGGGTGGACCGACGCGCCGCGGTCACCCGGTGGTTCCACGGCCAGGGCTACCCCACCGCGGTCAACGCCAGCAAGAAGCCCTGGTGCGAGGGCCCCTACGGACGCGAGAGCCAGGCCATCACCGCCTTCGAGCCCCGGCGCAACTTCCTGACCACCGAGGCCACCGCGCGCCTGATGCTCGAATTGGCCGAGGGCCGCTGCGTCTCGCCCGCCCGATCGCGCCAGATGCTCGACCTCATGGCCCGGGACTTCACCTCGCCCGCGACCGATCCCGAGGACCAGGCCCACGGCTACACCGGCCTCGCGCTGACGCCGGGCACGAAGCTCTGGTCGAAATGCGGCCTCACCAGCCAGACTCGCCACGACGCCGCGCTCATCGAACTGCCCACGGGCCGCCGCGTGATCCTGGTGGTCTTCACCACCGACCACGCCACCGAGCGCGACATCATCCCCACCGTCGCCCGCGAACTCTTCTCGGCCCTGCCCCCGCGCTGATCCACGGTGCCCCGCCCGAAGCTGCAAGCGACCTCCGCCAACGTTCCCAAGAATCCCCCTGCCCTCCCAGCTTTGCCACCTTCTCCTCCACTTCGGAGTTCGGGATGAACGGCCGGCGAGCAAACCCGACACGACGGCCCGGGGGGACACCCAAAGACTGGAGGCTGACCAAGCCCTGCGGCGAGGCCGCGGCAAGGGGCCGCTCAGGTCCATCGGTCGTCCCCCGCTCGGGTCCCTGACGCTACGCCGCTGGCCGCGAGCTGTCGCCCGCTACGCTTCGGCCAGCGGCGGCGCTACTCCCACCGGCGAACGGCCCGACAGGGGAGGGGCTGACGGACACCTCGCTCGGTGGGCTTGGGCGCGGAAAGCCCCACCTTGCTGGGCCCTGCTGGAAGTAGCCAACTGTTCGGGTCTCTGCCATCTTGGCCGAGTGCCGAGGGTCATCGAAAAGGACGGATTCGTGTTCTTCTGCTACAGCAACGAGCACCCACCCATTCACGTCCATGTCCGCCGCGGAGGCGGCGAGGCTGTGTTCTTTTTGGACGGCGGTGTCGAGTTGCGCGAGTCCCAAGGCTTCGAGCTGCGCACCGGCTGAGTGATTTGGCCAAAGCCGAGGCGATTGCAACCGATGCCCGCCAACTGATCATCAAAAAATGGCATGAGCACATGGATCGATAACGTCGCGTCCGCAGTCCATCTCGACGGGATGATCGTCGTGACCCTGCGCAGCGGGTCGGAAATCAGGTTTCCGGCAGCCCTGAACCCGCGATTGGCTCAAGGGACTCCGCAGGAGTTGGGGCGCATCGAAATCTTCCCGTTTGGCCTGCACTGGCCAGATTTGGACGAGGATCTTTCAATCCGCGGGATCCTGGCCGGCGACTATGGCCAAAGGCCAATGCACTGAGCCACCCATGTAAGCGTGCGCCCCACCCC
>VHCX01000122.1 GCA_016871615.1 Verrucomicrobiota bacterium | reverse complement strand
CAAGTCCTCAAGAGGTCGCTGGGGGAAATGTCAAACCGAGGACGGTGCCGATGGAGGTTTTCCCCCCTCGCCTCGATCCCGTCGTGATGGCGCCCCCGCCCGCATCCGGGAGGCCCTTTTGGGGTGGGCGGCCTTGGGGGGTGGGCGGCCTCAGGGCCCCTTGCCGGACTGGATCGGGAACGACTGGATGAGTTGGTTGCGGACCGGTCCCAGCGGTGTCTGGGGATTCTGGGCCAGCGCCCCGGCCATGCCGGACGCGTAGGCCGCCGACACCGACGTGCCTTGCACGACCCAGCTCCGGCCCTCGGTCTCCACCACCGTGGAACCGGGCACCGCCAGATCCACGAAACTGCCGCGGTTGGCGTAGGGTGCGAGTTGGCCTGACCGTCCGGCGGCCGTCACGGCCAGCGCCTCGTCGTACGCTGCCGGGAAGAACGCCTCGGTGCTGCCGGAGTTGCCTGCGGCGGCGACCACCAGCGCGCCCTGGTCGGTGACCTGCCGGATCACGGCGCGCAGGTGGGAGCTGTCCTGCGGGCTTCCCAGCGACAGGTTGATGATCGTCGCCCCGTCCTGCGCGGCCCGCGCGACCCCGGCGGCGACGTCCCAGGTCGAGGCGGATTCGCCCGCCCCGTACACGTTGTAGGGTTGGATCCGCGTGCTGGTCTCGGACGCGCCGGCTCCGAGGCCGCGGACCATGGCCTCGGCCATCGAGGTGCCGTGCGATGGGCCGGTCCCGGGTCGCACCCCCGGAACCAGGTCGACCGTCGGCAGCAGGAACGACTGGAACTCTGGCGACAGGCCCTGGGGTGCGGTGTCGATCAGGGCGATCACGCGGCGGGTGCCGTCGGGTCGGACGGTGGCGGACAGTCGCAGCGGAGGCGCGCCCACGCCGTTGACAGGCACCGGGTCTTCCGGAGCCTCGAAGCGCTGGTTGTTCTCGACCTCCAGGTCGCCCGACTCGGAGGCCAGCGTCTGCCGGGCCTGTTCGGCCTGCTCATCCGAGGCGAAGCGTAGGCGGTAGGCTCCCGTCAGGCCGTTGGTCCCCACCAGCGAGGCCCCCTTCAGCGCGGCCAACCGCGCGGGATCGAGCGGCGCTCCGGACTTCGAGCGGACGATCAGTTCATCGCCGATCGTCCCGTCGCCGGCATCGGCGAGCACCTCGCGGGTGCTCGAACGGGCCTGCGTGGCGAAGACCTTGAGTTCGCGCAACCCGTCGCCGCCGGTGGTCAGCGAATAGTTCAGGCCGCCGAGGAGGCGGGGCAGGGCCTCCCGGGCCGGCAGGTTGCGGAAGCGCGTGCGGACCTGGGCCTGCACGCCGTCCTCGATCCAGACGCGCCAGCCGGTCTTGGCCCGCAGGCGCGAGAGCACCCGTTGGACGGTCCAGCCTGGGATCGACGCCTCGTAGCGGTCGGTGGCGGAGTTCCATCGCAGGCTCGGGCGTTCGGGGGCGGTTTTGCCGTTGGCCGGTCGGGCGTCCTTCGGGCCTTGCGATCCCGGATTGGCTGGATTGGCTGGATTGGCTGAGGCCTGCGCGAACGCCTTGGGAGCCGGTGGGGCCGTCGGAACTTCGCCGAGCATGGACAGGCCCGCCGCCAGCAGCGCGATCGGGATCAGCAGAGGGGCCCGCATGAGCCACAGGCTAGCCGATCCCGCCGACGATGCCAGCGCCCTGTCCGATGTCCTGTCCGATGCGCTGTCCGATGCCAACTCCGGGGCATGAATCGTCTTGGGTGGGGTGTGGCGGGCGCTTGGAGGGTCGGGGGCCTTCTCCGGAGGCGCCGCCGGTTCCGGATCCGCGGAGGCTAACCCTGCCCGACAGAATCCATCCTGCCGTCCTTCAGACGCCCTGGTCGGCCCCGTGGTTCCGCTGGCCGTCGATCGTCTCCCAACCGAGCGCCCCGGAGGCGCAGAAGCCCTGTCGGAGCCCTTGAGTTCGATCGAAGAGCCATTACGATCCGGACGTCATCCAAGAGCCTTTCTAGGCAACCCGAAATCCTGCCGTCATGAACCTGCACCACTCCCAGCCGCGACGAACCTTCCTGCGGGGCCTTGGCACTGCGGTGGCTCTCCCGTTCCTGGCCTCCGCTCCGGCGGTCCGAGCCTTGGGGGCCGCCGCCGGCACGGTCGCCGCGTCGGGCAAGCCGCCCCTGCGCATGGCCTTCGTGTACATCCCGAACGGGGCGATGATGAAGCACTGGACGCCCGGGCAGATGGGCTCGTCCTTCGATCTTCCCCGTGTCCTGGAGCCGCTGGCCCCGGTGCGCGACCAACTCACCGTCCTCAGCGGCCTGGCCCACGACAAGGCCCGGCCCAACGGCGACGGTGCCGGCGACCACGCCCGCGCCTCGGCGACCTTCCTGACCGCCTGCCAAGCCCGCAAGACGCAGGGGGCCGACATCCGGGTCGGCGTCTCGGTCGACCAGTGGGCCGCCCAGAAGGTCGGCAACCATACCCGCTTCGCCAGCCTCGAGCTGGGCACCGACCGGGGTCAACTGTCCGGCCAGTGCGACTCGGGCTACAGCTGCGCCTATTCGTTCAACGTGTCGTGGCGCACGGTCTCCACCCCGATGCCGCCCGAGGTCGACCCCAAGCTGGCCTTCGATCGACTCTTCATCGGCGGCGACGACGACGAGGCCGCCGAGGCCAAGGCCCGTCGCCAAGCCCGCCGCGCCAGCGTGCTCGACTTCGTGCTGGAGGACGCCCGTCGGTTGCACGGCCAGCTGGGGCGCAACGACCAGCAGAAGCTCGACGAGTACATGAGCGCCGTGCGCGACGTCGAACGGCGCATCAGCCTTGCCGACAAGGTGGGCGTCGAACTGCCCGACCACACCCGCCCGCAGGGAGTGCCCTCGAAGTTCGAGGATCATGTGAAGCTGATGTTCGACATCCTCACGCTGGCCTTCCGCACCGACAGCACCCGCATCGCCAGCTTCATCCTGGCCCATGACGGCAGCAACCGTCCGTACCCCGTCTTGGGCGTGAAGGAGGGACACCACGATCTCTCCCACCACGAGAGCCAGGAGGACAAGAAGGAGAAGATCACCAAGATCAACGTCTTCCACATGCAGTTGTTCGCCGCGTGGCTGCAGCAGTTGCAGCAGACCCGCGAGGCCGACGGCAGCAGCCTGCTCGACAACTCCATGATCGTGTATGGCAGCGCCATCGAGGACGGCATGTCCCACGCGCACCACGACCTGCCGGTTCTGCTGGCGGGTCGCGGCGGCGGCACCCTCAAGCCCGGGCGGCATGTCCGCTACGCCAAGAACACGCCCATGGCCAACCTCTTCCTCTCGATGCTCGACCGGATGGGCGCGCCGGCCGAGCGCTTCGGCGACAGCACCGGCCGCCTCGACCAGTTGACATGACCCCTGCCAAGGGGTCGGTCCTCACTATTGACACAAAATGTGCCCAAGCGGCCGAGTGCGCCCCAAGGCGCCCAGTACGCCTTCCGCCCAGGCCCAGCCGGCACCACCGGGAACCTGAGCGGCTGTCCGACTGCCGGCTGGAACTCACCAGGAAGCTCCACCGCCTGGGGCACGAGGGGTCGGTCCTCACTATTGACACAAAATGTGCCCGAGCGGCCGAGTGTACCCCAAGGCGCCCAGCACTCCCCCCCCGCGCCCAACCGGAAGCATCATCAGCAGGGCGGTGTGCCATGGTTAGTGTCAATAGTGAGGACCGACCCCATGTCCCACCGTGGATGGTGGGTGGGTGGGGAAGGGGGCCCAAGCGGCGGGGAACAAGGGCTAAAAAAGCAAATAAAGACTCGCCATGGGGGTTGATTCAGAAAAAACTGAACGCAAGTCAGGGTGGCCTTCAGAGGCCCTGCTTTGACGCTTTGGATTGTAGCTTCCTGCGAAGCGACCGGCACGAAGTGTGTCCGCCGGATTTCCGAGGCCGTCCCCGTGTCTAGCGTGAAACGTGTCACCCCATCCCGGTCGGAATTCGCGCAACTGCTGGGCCGCACGGCTCAGGCCTTCGGTGTGCCTCCGTCTGTCGGCCAGATCTATGGGCTCCTGTACCTGTCGGATCGCCCGCTTTCATTGGACGAAATCGCCGATGCCCTCGACCTGAGCAAGGCCAGCGCCAGTGTCGGGGCGCGGCAGCTCGAGGCGTTGCACGCGGTGAGGGTGAGCAGCAAGAGCGACGATCGCCGCGACTACTGGGAAGCAAGCCTGGAACCGCAGGAAGTCCTCCAGAAGATGATGTCCTCGGTTCTTGCGCCGCGCCTGGCCAACGCCCACAACCGCTTGGAAGGTCTGGTGGACCTCATGAGGGCCGAGAGGGAATCCGGCGTGCTTTCCGGCGAGGAGTTCACGGTTTGCCAGCAGCGCCTGCAACTGCTCATCGCCAAGACCCAGCAATTCAAGACCTGGTTGCCGGTGGTCGAGCGCTTCGTGAGGTGATCCACCGCCTCCGGCCCGGGGCCGCGCTCTCGAAACCGGCCGCCCGTGCGCCGCAGACGCCGGCCATCCCGTCCGGTGGACATGGGGTCAGCCCCCGGGGTTGTGTCAATAGTGAAGACCGACCCCTTTTACTGGGTCAGGGTGCCGAAAATCCGGAATCCGTTACGTAAAACTCGGAAGCCAAAGGCCAAAAAATCGGAAGCAAACAATGTAAATTTCGGAATAAGCCTGCGATAAAATCCTAAAATCCACGCCAATCAAAAAGGTTTTCCGCCCCCTGGTTCGATCTTCTGGCAGCCCAGTCGTACAACCCGCCGGTGGTGCCTGACCCCAGCCCCCTGCCGTCATCCAACCGGTCCTGGACGAGGGTTGTGTCAATAGTGAGGACCGACCCCTTTGTGCGACGATCGCCGCCTCGTTGAATCAAAGCCACCCCGATCCCATGTGAGTGCTTGCCACCGCCTTGCCCCGTCGTCTGCAATCTGCGATGGTCATAAGGAAATCGGGATTTTATGAGCACCGTACCCCTGCATCTCGAATTGCCAGCCGACGAAGTCGAGTCGCTTCGGGCTTTTGCGCTCGCTCACGGGCTCACGATGGCTGAATTGGTGAGTCGCTGGGCCCGGAGCCTCAAGGTGGCCGATCTTGGCGGGTTGAGCGCGATTCACCCCGATGTGATCGCGATCACCGGGTTGGTTCCCCGAGAGTGGACGGAAGTCGAGGTTGACCATCAACGCCACCTGCTTGCGAAGCATCGGTGAAAGCACTTCTCGATCTGAACGTGCTGCTGGATGTGGTGCAGAATCGGATCCCGCACTACCTAAACTCAGCCGAGGTCGTCAGCCGTGGATGTTCTGGTGACTTCCGAGCTGTCGTTCCCGCCCATGCTGTGACGACGCTCCACTATGTCCTCTCCAAGGCCGCGGGCAGGAACGTTGCCGAAAAGACCGTGGACTGGATTTTGTCTCAATTCGAGGTTGGATCTGCCGATAGCGCCGTATTCCGGCGAGCCCGCGAGATCGGATTGCCTGATTTTGAAGATTCCGTTGTGGCCAGCATCGCCGAGGCGAATGACTGCGCGTACATTGTGACCCGAAACTCGGATGATTTCCGCGGATCACCGGTGCTGAGTGTGCTGCCCGGTGGTTTTCTTCAATTGCTGAAAGTCGCCGGAAATCGCGGTTCGCCTTGAACTTCAACACGCGGTGTTGGGGGCACGACAACCGTTTCGCCCATCCCCCCTTTCGGGATGCAAGCTACCCACGAGCCGCAGGCACCTGAAATTTCCCAGCGCCAACGGCCCGACCCATCACCCCGGCGTCTGCCTCACCCACGACGCCCATTTGTGTAACTATGCGGGACCGACCCCATGGGGCACCCGACCACCTAGCCCCATGTCGGCTGAACATTCCAATAGATGTTGGAGGGT
>VHCX01000121.1 GCA_016871615.1 Verrucomicrobiota bacterium | reverse complement strand
GTCCCCGGGGCTGGAATGAGTCCCGAAGCGCGATGTTCTTGCACCCAGGCCGGTGTAGCTCAGTGGCAGAGCAACGGTTTCGTAAACCGTAGGTCGTCGGTTCAATCCCGACCACCGGCTCCATCAACAAAATCAAGGGTTTGGTGATGTTTCGCGCTATCGGATTTTCCCGCAAAAATCCCGCGTGTCACAAACGTGGCACAGATTTCGACCCTGACTCGTTCGTTTTCTGACCCTGAATTTAAGACACGGACGTTTCTTTTACCCGGTAGGCGGACTGGCAACATCCCGGGATGGCTATCCTCCTAGGACCATCAAGGAAGCCCGATAGGGCGCAACACGAAGACACCACCACCGACTACTGGCCCCGCAGGGTAAAAGTGGGCGTACACGAGATCCGAATCTATCGGGACACTCTACCCTCCGGATCAACAACCTACCGCGTCGAAGATCGCACGGGGCCCCACCGCCGTCTGATCCGATACAAAACTCTCGATGCGGCCGAGCGTGCCGCCCGAGATATCGGTCGTCGGCTCAAGACGCTCGAGGACGCCAACGGCCGGTCGGTCACGTTCCCCGCAGACGCCGCTCAGGGGTTCCTTAGGGCGTTGGAGAGGTAGGGGCGTTGAAGGACCCACGGCTCGTCGTACTGGGCACGGAGCGGATGCCGACGGCCTGGAACTACTCGCGGGCGTTGACCTTAAAGAACGTCGGGTGTCCGCTGCGGGTGTGCAATCTAGACGAGTCGGGCTTTTGGCGGGGCTTCTCTGGCTTCTTGTGGCGCGCTGTCTTGCGGGCGAGACGGCTACAGCGGTGGCGACGGTAGCCGCGGGTTATGTGACTGCCATCACGGTGACCTCCGGAGGGTCCGGATACGCCTCTGAGCCCACGGTTACAATCTCCGGCGGCGGCGGCAGCGGGGCAACGGCCAAGGCGGTTCTGAGCGGGGACAAGGTTGCGATGATGGTGGTGCTGAGGGCTGGGAGCGGACGGGATTGAAACAGGCTTTTTCATGGAAATCGTTTCTCGGAACTGGATGTTGGCACTCCTTCTGGTGGGGATTGGGGCTCTGGGCGGATGCTTAGGGAAGAAAGAGGTCACCGGCCAAGTGTTCGTTGTGACCCAAGGGGGTGAGAACGTGACGCTGGGCTTGGTGGGCATCCATGAGGCGGACCGGCTTCTCCGGACCGGCCAGAAGGACCGCGCCAGGCCCTTGTTCGAAGCCCTCGCGGCACGTGGGAATGCAGAGGCGCACTTTGTCCTGGCCTTCCACTACGACAGCGATGCGGTGACCCGTCTCCGCCACTACGAGGCGGCCGCGCTCGGCGGCCATGAGGAGGCTTTCCGGCGTTATGTCGTGGCCTCGATGTACGGAATGGGAGTGGACCGTCCTCCGGCCCGCAGGGTTCTCGAGGTCTGCAGGAAAGTCCGGATGACCTACCGGCTTGCTGTCTCGGACGACGAGCAGAAGGCCATTGTTGCCCTCGAGACGGTGGCCGACGTCCCCGCCCTCGATGTGGGAGCCTTCGAGCGGCGCACCGGTGTCGACCTCAGGGCTGCTTCCGAGGGGTTGTACGGGATCTGGTCCATGGCCGAGGAGGCGTCTCGGGACGGGCGGTTTGGAAAGGCGGATCCGACGCTCACGATGCAGCTGATCCTCCTTGAAGGACCAGCAAGGGTTGAGATGGATGATGCAATCAGGGACTATCTCCCGAGGTGGAGGGCGGGGCTGCCGCATCCATTCGACCTCTGCGACCACGTGTCCAGCGGGCTTGGAGCGGGCTTCTGTGCCGACCTGAAGGCGAGAAAGCAGGAAAAGATCCGGGCAGCGAAGCTGGCGCGGTTTCGAGGGGGGCTCGAACCGAGGGTCGCGGCGCTGCTCTACGCGGCGTCTGCAGCGCACGAAAAGTTCGCCACACTCCGTGCAGACCATGAGCAGGGTTTTTTCGGTTCGGCGCGTGCCTCGTTTGCGATCGAGTCCGTCCAGGAGCAGAGGGAGGAGTTCCTTAGGCGTGTCGTCGGTGCGGGGAAGGGAAAGCACGGGCCGAAACCGCAACCCTTCAGGACTACCGATGCCGCGTTGAATAGCGCGTGGAGAGATCTTTTGAGGAAGGTGAGGGCCTCGCCCGAGGATGCTCTGTCGTACAACGTCTCGGAGGAGGGGCTGCGTGCGACCCAGAGGGCCTGGCTTCGGCACCGGGACGCAGTCGCGGCATTGCTGGCTGCCTTGGATCCGACACTGACGGAGGATCAGCATCGGTCCCGCCTGACCGCCGAACGCACCCGGCAGTTGGTCAAGGCTCCCGATGCCTTCTGGACCGGCTCGGAGTCTCCACCGCACCCGTAGAGACCATAGGAACGTGGGTCGCGTTTCCGCCATCCCCGCCCCGGTGCTCATTTTGGGTAGGGGCTCAGCGGACCAAACAAAGGGCACGATGGAATCTAAAAGGAACCGGTTCGTCCCCAATGCGGTGGTCGGCATCCCTTGCCACCATCGCTCTACGAAGAGGTGCTATGAGCCGTTCGGTGTAATCACAGGCTTCGAGGATGACTCTGCCGTGTGTCGCTTTCCTTTCATGGTCTGGTCCCTTTCTTGGTCGCCCAGACTCTCACTCCCTCTGGATCAGTGTTGCGAGGTCACGTCAGTTTTTGCGGTCCTGTCAGTCTGGCAAGGGGCGTGTTGGGGTGTTTTACGGTTTGTCAGGACGCCGGGATGACGTGAAGCACAGCTTGTCCGCCGGGAACGAGCGCCGCGTTGATGCCGGTGTCGAAGGTGGCGAATCGGCCCCCGTGTTTCACGGCAAGCGCCAGAAGGAAATAGTCCGTGAGGTGCTTGGACGCTGGCAACCGGGGATGGAGGCGGTCATCCGTCAGAGTCAGGTCATCCGGCCAGAACTGATGCCCTGGTGCCGCCATCAGGCGCGATAGCACCCGTCGCGCCTCCACAGGGCTCCCGAGCGTTCGCGGGTACGATGGATGGCTGAGGATGCGGAGGAAGGCATTTTCGGTTGTCGGACAGGTCGCCCAACCACCAGTGACAGCCTCACGTTCAAAGAAGCGCATGGCAGCGTCTTCATGGACATGTCCGGCGTCGCCCAAGGCGATGAGCACGCTGGCGTCCAAGAGCGTGATCATGAGCGTTGGGGATGGGACATCCGCTCAAGCTCCTCGTTTTCCAAGGCCTCTTGGACGGCATGAACCTGGGCCACCGTGGTGGAAGGACTGCCAGACGCCTTGCGGATGCGAAGGATTCCAAATGGACCGACTTCGAACCGGGATGGGTCGGGATTTTCCGGTTCCATGGACGGCCGGATTTCCCGACGGAGGGCCGCCTCAATGAGGGCCTTGAGGGTCGTCTTCCGACGGACAGCAAGGGTCTTGGCCTCCATCAAAAGGTCATCGGGAAGTACCAGTGTTGTTTTCATAATATGGCTAACCGTATGGGTGTACGGCTTAGAGTCAAGCCGCGCCTGTTTTGGGGCTGATTGACCCTGTGTAGGAGTTTCAGCTATCCTTGGTTCCATGGGTCCCATCACCATCACGGTTCAAGAGGCGGTGCCGGTGGCTGTTCCAACGGAATTGCTTCACCAGCTCAAGGTAAAGCCCGGCGACCGACTGGAGTGAAGGGTTGAGGGCGGCGAACTGTTTGTCCGCCGGATCCGTTCCGTGGATTCCCTGCGTGGGTGCCTCGCGCCGAAGGTTCCATTCCCCGGTCTGGAAGCCGAAAAAGACGCCGTCTGAACGCTGTCAGGCAAAGCTCATAAAATCAGCAGTCCGCCCGGACAATCCCAGACTGTCACCTTCGACGCGAGGCACCCGATGCCTGACGGCAAACACAGAAATACCACACCCCATTTTCAAAGTGCCGGTCCACCTTTCCGGCACCTTTCTCGGTAACACCCCTTTTTGACTTACGGCGCGTGGGCGCCGACGGGCCGTGAAGGGACCTGGATGGGGCCGATTACTGGCGCACCCGGTAGAACGTGGCGTCGGCGGTCGGAACCACGGGTTGCGGATTGGTCGCACCCGTCACGTCCGACCACGGGCCCGAAGGCGTGGGGGCGGACTGGAGGGTGCCGCCGCCCTGCCAGTTCACCGAAGCCCCATTGGCGGTGCGCTGGATGCCCACGAGGATCTCGGTCGGCAGGGCGAAGGAAGGCACGTAGGCCGGGATGGCTCCGGGACCGTCCTCGTTGATGAGGAGGCGGCTGCCGGTGGGCATGACTTCAAGCCATTCGAGGCTCGATCCGCCGCCGGTGCTGTAGAATAGGAGCTCAAAGGGATAGACGCCCTCCCGGGTCACCACGATCTCGAGCAGCCACGGGCCGTCGTCACCGCCGCAGTTGGTGCATTGCACGAATTCGGCGGGGAGATCCTGCGCAGCGCCTTCGGGTCCCACCCGGAGCCGGAACTCGCGGGACATGGTGACGTTGATCCGGTGATAGCCGGGCTTCAGGTGCAGGAGGGAGCGCGCGCGCAGGGCGAACTGGCTGCCCGGCTCGGTGCTGCCCAACAGGCCCGGGAACCGGCGTTCGCCCGCCTTCGCCCCCTTGGTGGCGAGGTCGATCTGGTAGTTGATGTCTTTGGTTTCGATGAAGAACCCGAGTTTGTTGAACGCCGTCGGGTCCGCGAGGTTCTGGAACCCGCCAGCGAACGCCATCTTGGCTGTGGCCAAGTCGGCGATTTGGTACTCGCCCGGGTCGGCGGCCGCGACCTCGATGGCGAAACCCCGGGTGCGGTGCACGGCCGGATTGAAGGGCACGGACAGGTTCTCCGGCAACACGACCGCCAGGCTGTAGTCCTGCACGGTGAAGCTCCATTTACGCGAATAGGACGTCGGGTTGGCGCCGGCGCTTTGGAAGGCGACCAAGACCTGGTGTGTGGAACCCGATGCCAACGCGGCTGCCGGCTGATGCCGGAGGGTGGTGACCGAGTCGACCGTGACCACCTCGGCCGGCACGACGACGTTGTCCAGCTTCAGGACGACGCTGGCGGCATTCACCGTGGCGCCGGTGTTCTGCACCGTCACCACCATCGGCGCGCCCGGGTGGACGCCCACCGCGGCGTCGCCGGGGAAAATGCTGGTGATGGCGAGCGGATCGGCCCCGCCGCCGCCGAGCGAGGTCTGTTCGCCCAGCAGGAAGAGGCCGCCTGCGTAGCCCTGGAACGCACTTGCGCCCGGCAGACCACCGTTCGCCTCGCCCACGGAATGGGAGGTACGGACAACGATGACGCCGTCGGCTCCCGGCCGGATGTTGATCCAGCGTGCGACAAGGCCGCGGTCGTTGTTCCCGGTGCTGAACTCGACGGAATCCTCGCCCACGCGATGGGCCCCGGCCGAACTGGCGTACACGGCGGAGTCCGCGCCGAGAATGCGCCAGTTGGTGACGCGGGGGCTGTAGGAGGCACCGCCGTTGCGGTGCGCTGTCCCCACGAACGTGTAGGCCTTCGCTGGATCAAGCCCGGTGAAGGTCAGGTCGAGGCGCCAGCCGGGCGAGTCGCCGTAGCTCATGTTGCCCGACAGGTCGGCGATGCCCTTGAACCATGCCTCGGCGTCGGAGCCGGCGGGGAAGGGGGCGGCGTCACCGGCGGAGTTGATGGAGCCGGTGGAGAAGGTCTCTGTGAAGGTGGCAGTGACGGGCGTGACGCGTCCGCTAAGGAGGTCGTTGAGCGGGCCGCCGGGGCCTTCGCCCTGGAAGTTCCGGCCCACGCCGTAGGTGGTCACCTTGCCGGCGTTGACCTGACCCGCCTTGAACGAGCTGTCGTTGAAGGCCACCCAGCGGAATTCGCCGGGCGACTGCGCACGGATCATGAACACCCCGCCCGCATACCCTTGGAAGGCGCTCGCGCCGGGAAGCCCGCCGTTCGCCTCACCCACGCTGTGGC
>VHCX01000120.1 GCA_016871615.1 Verrucomicrobiota bacterium | reverse complement strand
GGAGGTCGCTGACGCCCCGCCCGACCCGCCCGACCCACCCTGGTTCGGCGTTGCCGCCTTCGATGCCTCAAGCACCCGCAGGGACGGCTCGCTTGTATGCCGGAAGGACACCCCTTCGAAGGCGATGGCCCCGCCGATCGGCTCCCGTCGCTCGAGGGTTTGGGACCCGCCGCGATCTCCGCCCACCCGGGCTCCCGGGGCCTCCGGCCCGTCCAGCAGCTCGACGACCCGTTGGGCGGCCGAGCTGGCGTTCTGGAGGATGTTGGTGATCTGGCCGATCACGCCGATGCGCCCGCCGAGGGCCATCTGGTACACCAGCACCGTGGCGAGGTCGCCCAGCGCCAGCGTGCCCCGAAGCACCTCGCCACCGCCCACCCAGAGCGTCAGCGGCACGGCCAGCCCGAAGAGGAACTGCGAGAGCGGCACCCGGCCCGCCCAGTAGTTGACGGCCTCGGAAAGCTCGCGGAGGAACTCCGCCCGCCGGGCCCGGAACTTGGCGATCTCGGCCGGCTCGCGCGCAAAGGCCTTCACCACCCGGACCCCGGCGATGTTCTCCTGGATGACCGTGCTCATGGCCCCGTGGCGCTCGTGCACGCGGCGCCAACGCGGCTGGAGACGGGCGGCGAACCAGCCCATCGTGGCTACGGTCGGAACCAGGGCCGCCAGCGCCACCAGGCCCAGGCGTGGGCTGGTCAGGAAGATCAGCGTCAGGGTGCCGACCAGGCCGGCGGCGACATCCACCCCGAAGAGCAGGCACACGAAGAAGAGGTCCTGCAGCCGGCCGACATCGGTGCCCGCCCGGGAGATCAACTCGCCGGTCCGCGCGTTGTCGTGCCACGCGAAGGACCGGCGCTGCAGCGCGTCGTAGACGGCGGCGCGGATGTCGCCGAGGGTCGACTGGGCCGTCCGGTTGCGGATCGGTCCCAGCACCAGGCCGACCACCGCCCGCAGCACCACGAGGCCGAGGAAGGTCCCGACGAGGCGCCCGAGCTCCGCTCGCGTGCCTGCGGCTGCCAGCGCTGTGATCGCCTGGCCGACGAACTGGGGCAGGGCGAGCTCGATGCCGATGTGGATCAACAGCAGCCCGATCGACAGCGCCGCCCAACCTGGTCGCCGGGCCAGGAAGCGCACGATGCGCCGCACCGCGGCCAGCGGGGCGATCGGCGGGTCGGGCTTCGGGTCGCCTGGGTCGGGCATGGCCTCGGGTGCTGGAGAAGATCAATGTCCCGGCGCTTGGGCCTGGCAGGCGCACCGCCGCGCGAACTCCCGGGTGCCGTCCATCAGCTGGCGGACGGTGCGCCGGCGGTTCTCGGCCAACTGCCGGAGCAGTCCCAGCGCGTCGAACACCCCGAACTCGAGGGCGGCGATCTCGTCCGGGGTGCCGCCGGAAGCCAGTTCCGCGATCGCACCGGCGAGGCACTTCAGGGTCATCGCATCGGAGTCGGTGCGGAACCAGCACCGGCCGTCCCGCCACTGCGCGATCCACCAGGTCCGCACCAGGCACCCGGTCACGCGGTGCGCCTCCTGACGGTCGCCCTCGGGCAACGGCGGCAGGCACCGAGCGGCCTCGACCAGGTGGGCCAGTCGGGTCTGCGGATCGGGCAGGGCGCGGAGCCGGTCGGCCCAGGCGGCGAGGCGCTCGGCCGGTGGCGTCGGTGGGAGGTTGCCTTGTCTCGCCTCGGCGACGGAACGCGCTGGGTCGATCGGTGCGCCCATGGGCTTCAGTTCAGGAACGCCGTCAGCGGGCTGGTTGGGCTGGCGTGTTCGGTCGCCGGCCCGAGGCCCAGCTCGAAGGCCGTGCGCCCGGCGGTGACGGCATCCCGGAAGGCCACCGCCATGCGGCAGGGATCCGAGGCCACCGCGATGGCCGTGTTCACCAGCACGGCGTCGGCCCCCAATTCCATGGCCTCGGCCGCATGGCTCGGGGCCCCGATGCCCGCATCGACCACCACGGGCACCGTCGCCTGGTCGAGGATGATGCGGATCTGGTCACGCGTCTGGAGTCCGCGGTGCGAGCCGATCGGGGAGCCCAGCGGCATGACCGTGGCGGTGCCGACGTCCTGCAGGCGCTTGGCCAGCACCGGGTCGGCGTTGATGTAGGGCAGCACCACGAATCCCTCAGCGACGAGTTGCCGCGCCGCCTCGAAGGTCTCGACCGGATCCGGCAGCAGGTACCTCGGGTCGGGATGGATCTCGAGCTTCACCCATTTGGGCAACCCCGCCGCCGCGGCCAGGCGGGCCAGCCGGACGGCCTCGGCCGCGTTCATCGCGCCACTGGTGTTGGGCAGGATGAGGTAGCGGTCGGGGTCGATGAACTCGAGGATGTTGGCGAAGGGATCCCTCTTGCCGCTGAGGTCGGCCCGGCGCAGCGCCACGGTGACCATGCCGGTCCCGCTGGCCGCCAGGGCATCCCGCATGGATTCCGGGGACGGGAACTTCCCGGTGCCCAGGAACAGGCGGGAATCGAACTTGCGACCGGCGATCTCCAGCGGTTTCGACATGTGCGGGAACCATTCAAAACCGACGGGAGGTTGTAAAGGCGGGGTCGGCCCTTGACGGAGGCACCGTCAACCGGGTGGGTCCCCGGAGTGGGCATCGGCGCCGTGAGGGCACAGGTCCGGGGAGAATCTCCCTGGTGCGGATGTGCCCGGGGCGGATGTGCCCGATTTGAACTCAAGCTGTGGGCGCCGCGACTCGAGACGAGACGAGTCCAAAGCCCGCCCGAAGCCTGTCACCGGCCCGTCCGTCGGGGCGGGGTGGGATCCAAGGGGGAGTCCAGCAAAGACCCCCCGGAGCGCCTCACGGGACTCAGGAGTACGAACTCCAGGCCGAGCGGACCACCGGGGCGTAGGAGCGGATCTGGCGGAGTTGGCGGCTGCTTCGGTCGAGATTGACCTGCTCGGCAAGAGCCTCGGAGCGCTTCTGGGCGAGGACCTCGCCGTTCTGGTGCTCCAGATCAATGAGGGATGACACCTCACGGCGCACCTGCGCCTCCACCTCGGCCCAATTGCCTCCGGATCGGGTCAGTTCGGACCGGGCCGTCTGCGTGGACCGGATGATCCGGTCCTACAACTCCAGCTTGGCGTTCTGGCAGGAGTGAACGCGGGTCCAGTCCCCGCAGCGGATGGCCTCCCCTTCGCGGAGGGTCCAGTCCCGCCATTCATGGTAGATCGCGAGCAGATTGTGATGGGCGCTCATGGTTGCGGCGGTGCGATCGTCGGTCGTTGGAGGGTGTCGTCAGCAGGACGCATCAGGGTAGGAAAACCGGGGCCAGCAAACCGCTTCCGTTCGCGGACGCCACGAGATGGAGGCGGCTTTTGTGTAGACTCGTTGAACCAGTTGAACCAGTTGAACCAGTTGAACGAATCAGGCCGCCTGCAGTTGCAGTTCGGCACGCTCATCCACCACCCGACTGCCGCCGCCGGCGAGCATCTCGGCCCATACGTTGCGGATGACGGTCAACAGGCGGATCACCAGCCTCACGCCCTCGGGATCCTTCCGGAGATTGCTCTGGGAGAGCTGCAGGTCATAGTAGTTGTACAAGCGCCGCATGGTGACGGCGAACTCCCCGCCCTTGTCGAGGTTCAGCGAGGCATTGAGTTCCCGCAGGATCTCCTGGGCCTTGGGGATGTTGTTGTTGATGGCCAGGTTGGAGTCGAGCGGGTCGTCGAGATCGAAGCCCACCAGCGCCCGGTCGAGGAATCGCAGGGCTCCGTCGAAGAGCATCAGGACCAGTTGACCCGGGGTGGCGGTCTTGGTGGCCGCCTGACGGTAGGCCTGCCAGGGATTGGAGGTTTGTCTCATGGAAGGGGTGAGACGTTGGAAAGTAGGGACGTGCGTTGGGGACGTGCGGTGGAGAGGTGCAGCGTTGGCCGGGGCGGACCCTGCCGGGATTGGATGACCTAGGATTGGATGATCTTGAATTGGATGACCTCGGACATGGAGAATCTCGATTTGGGGGTTCTTGATTTGAGGGTTCTGGATGAGTTGCCTGCGCAGTCCGGGTGTCCGGCTGCATCGGGATTCACCGATGCGGCGACCGATGCGACCGGGATCCCGCCCTGGGCAGAACCGGCAAATCGTCGCGGAACTTCATGGGATCATCCTTGGGGTTCGTCGCAATCCGGGCGGGGTGGGTGGGTTGAGTGGGACCGTGGGATCAGAGGGCCAATGGACCCTTCATCTTGACGGCCAGCAGGTCGGAGATCTTCCGGATGGTCTGTGCCGGAGGGTAGTCAACCTGACCCACGAGTTCCCTGGCCTGCTCGATTTTTTCGGGCCGGCTTCGGGGCAGGTTGTCCAAGGCGCCCCGGAGGGCGTCGGTCTGGGAGAAGTCCTGCTCGTCAGTACGCGGCACCGTCGGGTCGCGGCGGGAGATGTTCTTTTGTACCTTCGAAACGTTGTCGAAGGCGCCTGTGCTTTGAATGTCCATGGTTTTTCACTTTCTGGGCAGGCGTGGTCGACTCCTGTTATCCCCCAGGGGGCGGCCACACAGGGTCCATCGGACATCCCGGAAAAAACTTGAGAGGTCATCGTTTGGGCAGGGTTCGCCAGGCGGCCTCGGCCGTGTACCGGCAGAACCGGGTCGGCGATCTGAGGTCGGCCTGGGGGTCGGCCAGTTCCGCGGCGCCAGTGTGGGGCGCCCTGAAATAATCACGTGCCGAGCGGGCGATCTCGGCCTGCGAGGCGTCGAAGGTTTCGTCGAAGGACCACAACGTGCGTCCCTGGTCGGCCGTCACCAGCCGGAGTTCCCACCCGATGGCCACCGGGGGGGTAGGAGCGATAGCTGGAGATCTGCACGAACATCACCCCGTCGGCCGAGTGGGCCGACTGGATCCGCGTAAGCAGGTCCGACGGCAGCGGCTCGGCCGCCGAAAAGGCGTCCTTGCCGAAGCCGCGCCGCAATTCCTCCCGGGTCGCGCGCACGACCTCGAAGCGGTGGGTCTTGCGCAGTTCCTCCTCGAGGATGTGGGCCAACTGGTTGCGCTGGTCGAGCGTGGCCAACTCCGATGAGGCGATGGTCACCGGCATCAGCACCACCCGCTGAAGGTCCCCGGGAAGCACCTCGACGGCCCGGTACACGTTCTTCGGCTCGAAGCGCGCTCCCAGTTCAGGCAGGGCGGGTTTGGGGGTTTCACAGCCTCCGGTCAGGAGGCCCAAGGCCAAGAGCCAGGCGTGGCAGGATCGAATTGTCTTCATTGGGGGCGAGGATTCCTCGGGTTGGACACGGGTGTCATCCCTGATCGGGTCCGGACTCGGCGACCACCTGCCGGATGAGCCGGGCCGCCGTCGGCAGGGCGGGTTCCAGCCCGTCGAGCCGCGTGTGCACCGTGCGCACCCAGTCGTCCAGGCCCAACTCGACGGCCTGCCGGTAGCGGCGGATCAGGTCCTGGCTGAGGGCCCGTTCACGGTCCGGCGACGGGCCGGCGACGGGCTGTCCGGCGAACAGCCGGCAGAGGAGCAGGCCGCAGTCGGCCTCGGCATCCTGTCCGGAAGCGATCTCGTCCCAGAACGGCAGGGCCTCGGCGGCCGAGCCGTTGAGCAGCAGGGCCTCGGCCCGGAGGCGTCGCAGGACCGGGACGTCGGGGAGGTTCTTGACGGCCTCGCCCGTCCAGTCGAGGGCGAACTCCAGCGTGTCGCGCTGGCGCAGGGCGATCCTGCCGCCGGTCTCCCAGACGCGGGGTTGCCGGGGGTCGTGCTGGACGCCGGCATGAAGCACCGTGAGGGCCGGCACCACCTGGCCCTCCTCGGCCGCGAAGGTCGCGAACTCCACCCGGGCCGCCTCGGCCCCGGGCTCGTCCTGCAGGGCCTGCCCGTAGGCGTCGGCGGCTTCCTGCTTCCGGCTGACGTGACCTCGCAAAACGGATCCAGAGGGAGTGAGAGTCTGGGCGACCAAGAAAGGGACCAGACCATGAAAGGAAAGCGACACACGACAGAGGAGA
>VHCX01000119.1 GCA_016871615.1 Verrucomicrobiota bacterium | reverse complement strand
ACGCTCCGGCGCGCCGGAAGGGGAGATCACCCTCGGCTCGCTGGCCTCGGTGAACGCGGCCGAGCCCGTCGACTTCATCGACCATCCGGTGGCCCTCCCGCGCGACGTGCTGCGCCCCGGCACCAATGTGCTGGCCATCCAGGCCTTCAACGTGAACCTCACGAGCAGCGACCTGGTGCTCGACGCCGAGCTGGAGGCCGATCTGGACCAACAACCTCCGCGCATCGCCCGCATCGTGCCGGCCGAGGGGGCCATCGTGTCGCCGTTCGCCGCCGTGGAGGTGCTCTTCGATGAGCCGGTGCGCGGGGTGGATGCCTCGGACCTGCGCGTGAACGGCGTCCCGGCCCAGTCGGTGACGGCCGTGGCCCCCGACCAGTATGTGTTCGGATTCCCGAGGGTCGCCCCGGGCACGGTGGGCTTCCAGTTCGTGGCCGGGCACGGCATCACCGACCTGTCCTCGGCCGCCCTGGCGTTCGCCGGCGCCGCCTGGTCGGTGACGGTCGAGGAGGGCGTCGCCGCCCGGGGGGTGTTCATCAGCGAGTTCCTGGCGCTCAACCAGCGGGGACTGCGCGACGAGGATGGCGACAACTCCGACTGGATCGAGGTTTTCAACAGCGGCACGTCGCTGGCGTCGCTGCAGGGGTGGTCGCTGGTGGCCGGGACGGATCGATGGGTCTTCCCGACGCTGTTGCTCGCGCCGAATGGCCGGCTGCGGCTCTTCGCCTCGGGCAAGAACCGCACCAACGACACGGCGCGGCTGCACACCTCGTTCCGGCTCGGCGCCGCGGGCGAACGCCTGGCCCTGCTCAACGCCGACGGTGCCGTGCAGGACGAGTACGCGCCCGCCTACCCGCCGCAGCGGGCGGATGTCTCCTACGGGCACGCCGAGGGGGCGCCCAACCGCAACGGTTACTTCGTGGTGCCCACCCCCGGTGCGCCCAATGGCGTGCGCGGTGACGGCTTCGCCCCCGACGTGGCCTTCTCGGTCTCCAGCGGCACCTACACGGGCACCCTCGAGCTGCAGCTCGGCGCCTCCACCAACGCCCCCGTGCCGGCCGGCACGCTCATCCGCTACACGGTCGACGGGTCCGCGCCCACCGACACCTCCCCGGTCTATGCCGCGCCCTTGCGCTTCACCGCCCAGGCGGTCCGGGTGCGCGCTCGGGCCTTCGCCCCGGGCCTGCTGCCGGGCGAGCTGCGGGGCGAGACCTTCGTGCCGCTCTCGGCCACGGTGGCGAACTTCCGGTCGGACCTGCCGGTGATGCTCATCCACGGCTTCGGCCAGCCGCGGCCGCCGGCCAACGCCCGGGCCTTCGCCCACATCCAGCTCTTCGAGCCCGACACCAACGGGGTCACCCGGCTCACGTCCGCCCCGTCGCTGGCGACCCGCGCGGGCATCTCGGTCCGGGGCTCGAGCACCGAGGGCATGGCCAAGGCGAGCTACCGGGTGGAGTTCCGCGACGAGTTCGACAACGACCGTCCGCTGTCGCCGCTGGGCATGGCCGCCGACGGCGACTGGGTGATGTACGCGCCCAACGGCTTCGAGCCGGTGCTCATCCACAATCCCTTCATGCACCGCCTCAGCCGGGACATCGGGCGCTACTCGCCGGACACCCGCTTCGTCGAGGTGTATTACGTGGGCTCGGGCGCGGGGGCGGTCGAGTCGACCAGCTATGCGGGCATCTACGTGCTGATGGACCGGGTGGAGGTGGGCAAGGACCGGGTCGACGCCGGCACCCTGGAGCCGGAAAACCTCACGCTGCCCACCCTGTCGGGCGGCTACCTGATGAAGATCGACCGGCTGGATCCGGGTGATTCGGGCATCGCGGCCGCCAACCGGACGGTGGCGCTGGTCGACCCGAGGGAGGACCAGCTCCGCCTACCGGCCCGGGCGCCGCAGCTGAACTACCTCCGCAACCACCTCAACGCCTTCGGCAACGCCCTCTACGACAATGCCCGCTTCACCAACCCGGTGACCGGGTTCCGGGCCTTCATCGACACCGGATCGTGGGTGGATCACCACCTGATGAACGTGCTGGCCTTCAACGTGGACGCCCTGCGGCTGAGCGCCTTCTTCCACAAGAAGCGCGAGGGCAAGATCCACTTCGGGCCCCTCTGGGACTTCGACCGTGCCCTCGGCTCGACCGACGGACGCGATGCCAATCCCAGGGTCTGGCGTTCGCAGGTCGGTGACCGGGGCACCGACTTCTTCAACTACCCGTGGTGGGATCGCCTGTTCCGGGACCCGGAGTTCTTCCAGGAGTACATCGACCGCTACCAGCAGCTGCGCACGAACCAGTTCGCCACCACCAACCTCTGGCGCCTGACCGACGAGCTGGCCCGCAGCGTCCGATCGGCGCAACCGCGGGAGCAGAACCGTTGGGGGGTGACGCCCCGGGGTGGAAGCTATCAGGCCGAGGTCAACCTCATGAAGTCGTGGCTCTCGAACCGCACCGACTTCATGGACCGGCAGTTCGTCGCGCCGCCGCGGCTGACCTCGCCGGCCGGCCGGGTGCCGGCGGGCTTCGAGGCGGGCCTGGTGGCGCCGCCGGGCCTGACCCTGTCGGTCTACTACACCCTCGACGGGTCCGATCCGCGCCTGCCGGGAGGCCGGACCAACCCCGCGGCGATCCGACACGACGGCAATCCCATCCGCCTCGCCGCCAACACGAGGCTCATGGCCCGTGCGGTCAACCCCTTGCACTCGGCGCTGACCGGGGCTTCCAACCCGCCGCTCAAGTCCAACTGGTCGGGGCCCGTCGCGGCGACCTACGTGGTCGATCCCATCCCGGTGGTTGTGAGCGAGATCCACTTCCATCCGGACGACGGCGGGGCCCCGGGCGATGCCGACGACCTGGAGTTCGTGGAGTTGTGGAACCGGGGCGACCGGCCGGTGTCGCTGGCCGGCATGCGCCTGCGGGGTGGCATCGATTTCGACTGGTCGCGCACCAACGCCCCCACGCTGCCGGCAGGTGGGTACGGCGTGCTGGTCCGCAACCTGGCCCGGTTCTCGGTGGCCAACCTGTCGGTCACGAACCTGGTCGCCGAGTACGGCCCGGCCCAGTTGGCCAATGATGGCGAGCGCCTGGCCCTGTTCGGCCCGCTGGAGGAGCCGGTGTTCGACTTCCGCTACGAGGCGACTTGGCAGCCGCTGGCCGACGGGGGAGGCCACTCGCTGGTGCTGGCCAGGCCAGCCTCCCCGGGCGATCCGGGACTGGCGGCCACGTGGACGCGCAGCGCACGCCCCGGAGGATCCCCGGGACGGGCCGAACCCGATCCGTCCGGCGAGGGGCCTCGCCTGGTCGCCGAGCGCGATGGCACGGGCGTCGTCCTGCGGTTCGAGGCGGCGGCGGGGTCCGCCCACCGGCTCGAGGCCTGCGACCTGCTAGGGGAGGGCGGCTGGTCCGAGGTCGCATCCTGGCCTGCCGCCACGGTCTCGCGGACCGAGGAGGTGCGGCTGCAGACCCCGGGATCCACCCGCTTCTTCCGGGTCCGCCGTTTCTAGGCCTTTGGGAAGCTGGAGTCCGGAGTCCGACCTCCAACCATGTGCCGACGCGGTCGGCCCGGGCGGCTTGGAGTTGCCGTTTGCCACTCACCGCTCGGGCGTCCCAGAAACCGATTCCCTTCTCGGGCCATCGGGTTTGGAATCCACGGCCATGAACCGCGTGCTGGTGCTCTTTGATTCGTTGTCCGGCAACACCGCCAAGATGGCCGAGCTGGTGGCCGAGGGGGCCCGATCGGTGCCCGACACCGAGGTGCGGGTGCGTTCCGTGGCCGAGGCGACGGCCGACGATGTGCTGTGGTGCGACGGGCTGGCCCTGGGGAGCCCCACCAACATGGGCATCCTGTCGTGGCGGATGAAGCGTTTCTGGGACGAGGTCATGGGGCCCCATTGGATGCAGGTCGACGGCAAGATCGGCTGCGCCTTC
This sequence comes from Verrucomicrobiota bacterium, assembly GCA_016871615.1. Lineage (GTDB taxonomy): Bacteria > Verrucomicrobiota > Verrucomicrobiia > Limisphaerales > UBA9464 > SXXZ01. The sequence goes on along the minus strand of VHCX01000119.1, from coordinate 2,030 downwards.
AGCACCGCCGGCGGCTGGGGCGGCGGCATGGAGTTGGCCTGCCAAAGCCTGCTGACCATCCTGATGAACTTCGGGTTCCTGGTCTTCGGTGTCACCGACTACGCCACGCGCCTGCACACCCCGCACTACGGCGCGGTGGTCGTGAAGGAGCCCCGGGGCGAGGACGCCGAGGGCGTGTGCCGCCTGCTCGGCCGACGCCTGGCCGAGTGGACCGCCGTGCATGTCCACGGCCGCAAGGATTGCCACCCCTTGCGCAATCCGTCCCGCCTCCGGCCAGGATGAGGGCCCGGCGGGTCGACGGTCCATCCGGCCGCCCGGTCCGTTTTCCAGCAGATTGGGCTTGATGCCCTTCCGGGGGACCCGCAGAAACGTCGCGCCCGAGGCTCCCGGACAGGTCGAGCAGCCCGAGGCGAACCCGATCATGTCGACTCCCTCTCCGCGCGGATTGCTGGTGGGCCTCCTGGGTGGTGCGGCCGCCCTCGGACTTTGGGCCCAGCCCGCGCCGGGGCCCGCCGCCTCGGCCCAACCGGTCATCGTTCTCCAGCCCGTCAGCCAGGGCGCCTATGCCGGCGATACCGTCACCTTGTCGGTTTGGGCCTCAAAGTCTGGTGGGGACTCGTCGTCGGTCTTGAGCTACCAGTGGCTGGCCGGCACCAACCAGACGCCCATCACCGGCGGGGCCTACAACACCACCAACGCCACGCTGTCCCGGCTGGTGATGACCAATGTGGCCACGGGGTACAGCGGACCATTCCGCGTGGCCGTCACCGCGGGCACGAACACCGTGGTGAGTGCACCAGCCCACCTTTCGGTTGTATTGGGGGTTCCATCGCGCCTGCGCCTGGGCACGGTGGCCATCCGCGAGTTCGCCGGCACCGAGCCCGTCCGACAGTACACCTTCCCGCTGGTCTTCACGTCGCTCGGGCCTGATCGCGGCGTGGGAGCCACCTGGACCTTCGATCCCGGCGTGGTGCGGGACATCGCCTTCGAGCCCGCGGCCGATTCTCCAACCAACACCACGGTGCGGACGGACCGGAAGCCCGGGAAGTTCTCCTTCGTCTACACATTGCCGCCGGACGCCTCGGCCTTCTTCCCGGAGAACCGGCAGATCGGCCAGTTGGTGCTCACCACGGGAGTCGAGCGCGACGCGGCGCAGACCCTCGCTGCGGCCCAATGGTCGGCGGTGGAGGATTCGACCTCGACCAACGCCGGCGCCGCACGGCCGCTCCCGTCATTGCCCAGCGCCAGCGACCGGGTCATCGGCACCAATCTTTCCGATCTCGTCTCGTTCCCGCTCAACCTCCTGATGAGCCCGCAGGTGATCCCCCAGGGACCGCTGAGGCTCAACCGCCAGACCGGCTACTTCGAGCAGTCCGCCCAGGTGGTCAACCTGCGGTACGAGGCGCTGGCTGACGTGCTGCTCATCGTGACCGGCCTCACCAACGACACCCGGGGGGTGCCCGTTTCGCTGGCCAGTTCGGTCGGCCCGATCGGCAACCCGCCGAATCCGTCGGTCTTCCTCGGGCCCATGGGCCCCCGGGCGGTCCGTCCGCTGACCCTCGAGTACTACGTCTCGGATGGCCTGCCGGGCAGCGTCGGCACCCCGGGCTACGTCAGCGAGTTCGCCCTCGACAGCACCATCCAGGTGCCGGCCGGCCGACGCAGCCTCGTGCCGGTGACCTACAAGCCGGTGCTGACCGGCGGGGTGCTGCTCGAGTTCCCGACCCTCACCAACTTCAGCTACTACGTCCGGTACTCGGACGTGCTGAGCGACTTCAGCGCGCAGGACGCCACCAATTCGGTGATCCGCACGGCGCGCCCGGCGCTCCGGGGCAACGGTCGCAAGGTCCAGTGGCTCGACCACGGGTTGCCCCGCACCGAGAGCGTTCCGACCAACCGCTTCTACCGCGTGCTGGAGTTCCGCTAGCCATCCAGAGGCCCCGTCCCGATCAACCCGACGTCTTCCGAGCCACGCAAAGACTCCCCATCCCCCCCCCCCCCCCCCCCCCCCCCCCCTCCGCCCCTGCGCT
>VHCX01000118.1 GCA_016871615.1 Verrucomicrobiota bacterium | reverse complement strand
GCAGGCTTGGCGCTTCCGCGACTACGTGATCCGGGCCTTCAATGCCGACAAGCCCTTCGACCGCTTCATCCTGGAGCAGTTGGCCGGAGATGAACTCGTGGACGGGCCACCGCGCGACCGCTCCGAACAGGACGCGCTCATCGCCACGGGGTACCTGCGCCTGGGCCCGCACGACAATGCCGCCGGGCTTTTCAACGAGCAGGACCGCAGCCGGGCCGAGTTGATGGCCGACCTGACCGAGACCACCGGCAGCGCCTTCCTCGGCCTGACGCTCTCGTGCTGCCGATGCCACGACCACAAGTTCGACCCGCTTTCGCAAGCCGACCACTTCCGCCTGCGCGCCTTCTTCGAGGGCGTGAAGTTCGCCGACGACCTGCCGCTGGACCTTGCCGCCGATCAGGCCGCGATCCGCGAACACAATGCGGAACTCGACCGCCGGCGCGACACGCTGGAACGCGATCGGCAGGCCCTCATCGCCCCGCACCGTGAACGCCTGAAGGCCGAGCGGGTGGCCCGCCTCACCCACGAAGAGCGCCAGTGGTTGGCCGAGCCCGATGACCGGCATCCCGAGGAACGCCGACCCCGGGTCGCGGCCTTGCGGAAACAGGTCGAGCCGTCCGAGGCCGAGCTGAAGGCCGCACTCGCGGAGCCCGACCGAGCCCGCCATGCCGATCTGGAACGCCAGTTGGCCGGCATCCCGACGCAGCGGCGGGCCTTCACCACCGGCCTGCTGATGACCGACCAGGATGCCCGTCCGGCCGAGACGCGCATCCTCGTGCAGGGCGACCACAAGCGCCCGGGCGCGCCGGTGGTGCCGGGGTTCCTCTCGGCCCTCGATCCCAATCCGGCGGTCCTGCCGAAGCCTTCCAATCCGAAGACCCTCGGGCGACGCCTGGCGCTGGCCCGATGGATCGCCTCGGCCGACAACCCGCTCACGGCGCGGGTCTTCGTGAACCGGGTCTGGCAGCAGCACTTCGGCCGAGGCCTGGTGGAGACACCCAACGACTTCGGCCTGGCCGGAGCCCGCCCGAGTCACCCGCAACTGCTGGACTGGCTGGCGGCGGAGTTCGTCCGCGGCGGCTGGTCGGTGAAGCGCCTGCACAGATCGCTGTTGCTCAGCGCGGCCTACCGTCAGGCGGCCGGGGAAGGGGAGGCTTGGGCCCGCAGTCCGCGGCGGCTGTCGGCCGAGCAGTTGCGCGACGCCGTGCTGGCCGCTTCGGGCACGCTGCAGCTGGTGTCCGGAGGCCCGCCGGTATGGCCCGACTTGCCGCCGGAGATCCTCCAGGCCAACCCGGCCTTCCTCGACGACAATGCCACCCGCACCAAGGGTTGGTACCCGTCGCCCCGGGAGCGGCAGTCGGTCCGCAGCGTGTTCCTGGTGCAGAAGCGCACGGTGCGCGTGCCGTTCCTGGAGACCTTCGACCTGCCTGAGAACTCCACGTCCTGCGCGCGGCGCACCGGCTCCACGGTGGCACCGCAGGCCTTGTCACTCTTGAACTCGCCGCTCGCGGTGGAGGCCTCGCAAGCGCTGGCTCGGCGTGTGCGCGCCGAGGCCGGGACCGACCCTGCGGCGCAAGTCCGCCAGGCGTTCCGCATCGCCTTGCAGCGCGACCCCGAGCCTGGCGAGCGCGAGGCCTGCCTGCGCCTGCTGGAGCGACGCAGCCTGCCCGAGGTGTGCCGGGCCCTGATCAATCTGAATGAATTCGCCTATGTCGATTGAGCCTCGATCCCGCCACCCCTTCGGAAGGACGGCGGAGCCGCGGGCACCCCGTCGATCAATTGGTCTCGGGAATCCAACGGGTTTGACGTCGTGGATCCCGGGCCGATGGACGGGTCGCGGGGCCATGACCTTGGCCCTCATGCTGGGCCTTCTCGGGTTCCAATCATCCCGCCTTGTCGCCGCTGAGCCGGTACCCGACTTCGCGGCCTGGCGCGAGGCCTGTGCCCGCCTGCCCAAGAACCGCGTGCTCGGCGGACGCTTGCCGCCGCGATCGCTGCTGCCGCTGCCCCGGTTCGATGCGGTTTCGACGATCCTCGACGTCTATTTCGCCAGCGCCACCCTCGGGCCATTGAGTCGGCGCGAGGCGTGGGTGGGCGAAGCGCCGAGCGCCGGCTTCCTCGACGTGACCCGCAGTTGGCATGGAAGCCAGCGAACGCCCTTCGAACCCTTCGTGCAGAAGCGGCTGCTGCCGCCGGGATCGAAGGTGCTGCTGCAGGGCGACTTGCACGGCGACATCCACTCGCTGATGGCCGTGCTGGGACGCCTGCAGGAGCGCGGCCTTCTCTCGGGGTTCCAGATCACCGATCCGACCTTCTTCATGGCCTTCTTGGGCGATTACACCGACCGGGGAGTTCATGGCGTCGAGGTGATCTACACGCTCCTGCGATTGCAGGTGGCCAACCCCGACCGGGTGCTGCTCATCCGGGGCAACCATGAAGACGTCTCGCTGGTGGCCCGGTATGGGTTCCTCGCCGAGGGCCAGGCCAAGTACGGGGCGGAGTTCGACTCGGCCAAGGTCGTCCGGTTCCACGATTTCCTGCCGGCGGCGGTGTACCTGGGCACGGGCCAGGAGGTGGTGCAATTGTGCCACGGTGGCGTGGAGCCCGGGTTCGACCCCCGCCCATTGCTCCAGTCGGAGCGCACCAATGCCTTCCAGCGCATCGTGGAACTGCGGCAACAGGCCTACCTCGCCGGCAAGCCCGCCTGGGCCACGGCCGATGGGGCGGCGGGAGCCGAGGCGGCCCGGTGGTTCCGCGATTTCCGGCCGCAGTCGCCCATCAGCCCGTCGGTGATCGGGTTTATGTGGAACGACTTCACGGTGTTCGCCGGAGAGACCGCCTTCGCCAACAATCCCGAGCGAGCCAGCATCTACGGGAAGGCCGCCGTCACGCACCTCCTGCAGAGCCAGAGCGCTCCGAGTGCGAAGGTTCGGGCGGTGATCCGTGCGCATCAACATTCGGGCGTGCCCAACCCCATCATGCGGCGACTCATCGCCAGCCGTGGGGCCTTCCGCCATTGGCAGGAGGCGGCCGAGCCCGCCGGCGATCGGTTCGAAGCCGCCGCGCTGGAGACCGGAGCCTCGCGGGCCATCCCCGAGGGCTCGGTGTGGACCCTCAACGTCTCGCCCGACAGCGTGTACGGACAGGGCAACGGATTCACCTTCGCCACGGTCGTGGTGCTCCAGACCGCACCGACCTTTGCCGACTGGCGCCTGTCGGTGGACACCGTGGACGTGCCCGTAAAGTGAGCCGGACCTGAAGTAACCCACCCGAGTCTTCCCTCCATGAATCCCCGCACGATGAACCCGTTCGCCCGCATGAGGCGACCGACCTCGGCCGCGCTCGCGCTCTTGGCTGCATGGACGATCCGTGGCGCACTCCTCGCCCTCGGATGCGTCGGGTTGTGCGCGATGGCCCAGACGGCGGGCGGCCCGTCAGACCCTGTGGCCCGCCGGAGTTCACCACCCTCGCCCGGATCGTCCGCCGCCGTCGCGTCACCGAGCACATCGATCGCATCGATCGCATCGACCCGCGCTGCCGCGGTTCCGACGGCCGTCCCGGCGAAACGGGCCGATTCCGCGGCCGCCTACCGCACCGAGACCGGACTGGCCTATCGACCCGATTCCGAGCCCGACGCCTACGCCCGCGAGCGTTGTCGGTTGGACGTGTACCATCCGGTCGGGACCCCGGGCTTTGCCACGGTGGTCTGGTTCCATGGCGGGGGCCTCACCGGCGGCAGCCGATCCATTCCGTCGGCCCTGAAGGGGCAGGGGATCGCGGTGATCGCGGCGGACTATCGCCTGAGCCCCAAGGCCAAGGCCCCGGCCTACATCGAGGATGCCGCGGCGGCGGTGGCGTGGACCATCAAGAGCATCCCGCGGTATGGCGGCGACACCAATCGGATCTTCCTCTCCGGGCACTCGGCCGGCGGCTACCTGGCCAGCCTGGTGACCCTCGATCGCCGGTGGTTGGCCGTCCACGGCGTGGACCCCGATCGGCTCGCCGGACTGGTGCCGTTCAGCGGCCAATCCATCACCCACTTTGCCATTCGTGAGGAGCGCGGCCTGGAGCGCACCCGTCCCCTGATCGACGACCTCGCGCCCGTGTTTCATGTGCGCAAGGACGCCCCGCCCATCCTGCTCATCAGTGGCGACCGCAACCGCGAGCTCCTCGGTCGCTACGAAGAGAGCGCCTACTTCTGGCGCATGCTCCATGAGGTGGGCCATCCCTCCGTGGAACTCCTCGAGCTCCAGGGCTACGACCACGGCCAGATGGCCGAGCCCGCCTTCCCGCTCCTCCTGCGCTTCATCCGCCAGCGAGGGAAATGACGGGGTGTCAGGGTGGCCGACGTGCGCTCCGTGCCGTCTCCGCAGGCGGGACCGGAGGCCGGCACTTGCGCCCAGGGCTCGGTTGCCGGGGACCTGCCCTGGGACCTGGAGGTTGGACTTCCGGGGGTTTTGTCGGAGTCTTGGTGCCGGAAAACGATCCGTCGCCATGTCTTCCCGCCCCTCGCTCGCCATCGTCGGCACCGGTATTGCCGGACTGGGTTGCGCCCACTTCCTGCACCGGCAGCATGAACTGAGCCTCTTCGATCCCAATGCGCATGTCGGTGGGCACACCAATACCATCGAGGTGGCCGAAACCGGTGGGCGACCGGTGCCCTTCGACACGGGGTTCATGGTGTTCAACCGGGTCACGTACCCCTTCCTGGTCGCGCTGTTCGAGGAGTTGAAGGTGCCGGTCCAGCGCACCGACATGTCGTTCTCGGTCCAGCATGTGCCCGCCGGGCTCGAATTCTCCGGTTCGAGCCTCAACCACCTCTTTGCCCAGCGGAGGAACCTGTTCCGACCGCGCCATTGGCGGATGCTGCTTCAGGTCAACCGGTTCAACGCCGAGGCGGTTCCGGCCCTGTCCGACCCCCGCTGGGCCACGGTGACGGTGGGCGACTACGTCCGGCAACGGGGGTATGGGGACGACTTCCTCGACTATTACCTGATCCCCATGAGCGGCGCGGTTTGGAGCACGCCGCCGGATCGGATGCTCGAGTTCCCGGCCCGGACCCTCATCCAGTTCTTCCACAACCATGGGTTCCTCGGCCTGCACACACAGCACCCGTGGTGGACGGTCACCGGCGGGGCGCGCGAGTACGTCCGACGCCTCATTCCACCCTTTGCCGACCGCATCCGGACAGGGCTTGGCGTGACTTCGGTGCGTCGCGAAGGCGGAGTGGCCCTGGTGACGACCGCCGATGGGCGGACCCAACGCTTCGACAAGGTCATCCTGGCGGCGCATGCCGACGAGTCGCTGCGCCTGCTGGCCGATGCCGATGCCGACGAACGCCGCCTGCTGGGAGCGTTCCACTACCAACCGAACCTCGCCACGGTGCACAGCGACCGGAGTGTCATGCCCAAGGCCCGGCTGGCCTGGTCGGCCTGGAACTACCGCATGGCCAAGACCCCGACGGGGGCCGTGCAGCCGCAGACCGTCTACTGGATGAACCGGCTCCAGGCCCTGCAGACGGGCACCGACTACTTCGTCTCGATCAACGGCGAGCACGAGATCGACCCGGCCCTCGTTCACCGGAACATTCCCTATACCCATCCGCTCTTCAGCGTGGAGGCCATCGCCGCCCAGAAGGAACTGCCGGCCCTGAACCGACGAGGCACCGCCCAGAGCGTGTTCTTCGCCGGCAGCTACTTCCGCTACGGGTTTCACGAGGACGCCTTCGCCAGCGCGGTGCATCTGTCGAGGCTTCTCCGACCGGAGCCGGTGTTTCCGGGAATCCCGGGGGACTTGGAGGCGGACCACCCTCGGGATTCCCACGCCCGGACAGCCGGGGAGTCGGAGGTCTCACTTGCCGCAGCGCGTATGCGTGAAGTCGGTTGGAAGGCCTAGCGATGGGGTTTGAGCCGATTTGGCGGCACATCGTCCCAAAAACTTTTCAAGGTCCCGCGCGTGAAGTGCATCGTCTCCCGCGAAAAAAAGCC
>VHCX01000117.1 GCA_016871615.1 Verrucomicrobiota bacterium | reverse complement strand
GGTCTTCTAGAGAGCCGGGAACTCCCCACCGGGGGGGACGTCCTGTCTTCAAGAAATCGGGCCGACGGCCAGGCGCGAGGAGACGGCGGACCCCGTCAGGCGCCTGCCACCGGGTCCGGCGGACGCCCGCTGAAGCCTTCCCCTTGCGCAGCGGCGCGGCACAGGCAGGGTGCCCGGAGCATGTCGTCCCCGCAGGCCCCCGCCCCCTTCGGTCTCGCCAGCGCCACGGCGCTGATCATCGCCAACATGGTGGGCACGGGCGTCTTCACGAGCCTCGGGTTCCAGGTGGCGGGCACGAAGACCGGCTTCGCGCTGCTCGCGCTCTGGGCCGTGGGCGGGGTGCTGTCGCTGGCCGGTGCCCTGTGCTATGCGGAGCTGGGGGCCATGCTGCCCCGCTCGGGCGGCGAGTACATCTACCTGTCGCGGGCCTGGTCGCCGACCCTCGGGTTCGTCGGGGGCTTCGTGTCCATCACCGCCGGCTTCGCCGGCCCGGTGGCCCTGGCGGCCATCGCCTTCGGACGCTATGCGGCGCAGGTGGTGCCGGTCCCCCCGCTGGCCGCCACCGTGGGCGTGCTCGTGCTGGTCGGCGGGGTGCAATGGCTGCACGCCCGGGGCGCGGCCCTCTTCCAGTTGGCGACCTCCAGCGTGACGCTGGCGGTGATCGCCGCCTTCGTGACCACCGGACTCGCGGTGGGCCCGGTCGAGCCGATCTCCTTCGCCCCCTCGGCCGAAGCCTGGCGCGAGGTCGCCGCCGCGCCCTTCGCGGTCTCGCTCATCTACGTGATCTACGCCTACCACGGCTGGAACGCGGTGGGCTACGTGGCCGGCGACGTCCGGGATCCCCAGCGGGTCGTCCCGCGGGCCGTCATCGGCGCGGTGCTGCTGGTCGAGTTGCTCTACCTGCTGCTGCATTGGATGTTCCTGCGCACGACCCCCATCCAGGCTCTGGCCGACACGGTGGAGGTCGCCTCGCTGTCGGCCACCCGCATCGTCGGCCCGGTGGGCGGGCGCATCATGAGCGCGATGATCGCCGCGGTCCTCGTGGCCACGGTCTCCGGCTTCCTCCTGGCCGGCTCCCGGGTGACTCAGGCCGTGGCCGCGGACAAGGCCCGGCTTTCGTGGCTGGCGCTGCGCTCGGCCGACGGCGTGCCCCGCGCGGCGCTGGCCTTCCAACTCGTCCTAGTGGGCCTGCTCATCGCCACCTCCACCTTCGAGCAGGTGCTGGCCTACGCCGGAGTGGTGCTGAACCTCATGAACCTGCTGGCCATCGTCGGGGTGATGCGGTTGCGGAGGACCGCACCCGGGCTGCCCCGCCCGTTCCGGGTACCCTTCTACCCGGCCACGCCGCTGCTCTTCGCCGCGTTGAGCTGCTGGATGATCGGCTTCGTGATCGTGCAGCGCCCGGCCGTGCTGCTATCCGCCCTGGGCACGCTCGTCGTCGGCGCCCTGCTCCACCGGGTGCTCGGTCCGGCCGGCGCGGTTCCCGGGACGACCACCCCGCCGCTGGAATCCGGGTCCGGGTCGGGATCGGGAGCATGACCCGGATCCCGACACCCCGGGACCGGCAGGGTCCGGATGACGGGGCGACCCGCGTGGGCAACGTCGGCGCCCCGGACGACGACCTTCCGGCGCGCTTGCGGGACCGGGGGTATTGGGTAGCCGCGGGAGGTCGCCGGAGGGCCGCCCCGCCGTCGAGCCCATCGCTCAACGGTCAGAGCAAGGGTCTCATAAATCCAAAATTAGAGTTTTCACCTCGTCGCTTTGGGTTTCAAAAAGCTCAATAAAATCTGGGTTTATCTAAGATAATCTCCCCGGTCAGTCGACCTGCAGCCTCGGGGTTGAAAAGGCTCAAAGTGTATCCACAAGGGCCGCGCAATTTTCTTTCTGAAATTTCCGCGGGCATCAGTTCGCCTGTGGATTCGGGGAGGCCACGTTGAGGTAGATTTTTCCGGTCTCCCACTCCTCGGCAATTTCTGCGGGGAGGGCGGAGACTAGGCGCAGGAGTGACGCCTCATTTGGGAAGACCCGCGCGACGCGGGTGCGGCGTTTGAGTTCCTGGTTGATGCGCTCGAGAGGGTTGGTGGTTCGCAGGCGCTGCTGGTGGGTCTTTGGGAAGGCGTGGACGACGAGGCCTTGAGGGATGTTCTCCTCGATCTCCGCGGCAAGCTTCGGGGCGGAGGTGACCGGCGCGATTGGTGGCTGCTGGGTGCCATCGAACGAGATGGATCGGATCCAACGAGACACGGTCAGCGGGTGGACACCGATCTTTCGAGCAAACGCGCGTCGATTGAGTCCCGAGTCCTGGAACTCACGGACCAATTGATCGATCTCGGTTTGGTTGCGACGGCGGCGAGGACACTGGATGTTGACCCTCCCGTACTGTCGCCTAGTTCAGACCGGATTGGGAACCATGGGGACCACCGCACGCTTACAAAAAGCCGGCAAAGAGGGCCGAACACGGGTCGTCATCGACGAAAGCCGACTCAGCACCCGCCCCTCCCGGGTGCGCACCTGGGCGCCCCACGGCCAGACGCCGGTGATCCAGGAAACCTTCGGCTGGAAGAGCCTTTCCATGGTCGGCAGCCTGGCCCTCCTTCGGTTTTACCTCCAGATCCACCCGGGAAGCATCAAGGGCCTTCAGGTCATCGAGTTCCTCCAGCACCTCCAGCGGCATGTCCCGGGGAGGCTGACCGTCGTCTGGGACGGAGCCCCGATCCACCGAAGTCGCCTCATCCAGAACTACGTTGCCAGCACCGCCGGACGCGTCGTGTTGGAACGGTTGCCGACCTACGCTCCCGAGATCAATCCCGTCGAGCACATGTGGGGAAACCTCAAGAACCATCACATCGGCAACCTCATCGCCACCCAGGCTTGGGACCTCAGCATGCAGGCTACCGCCGCGCTACGAAGCTTGCGCCGCCGCCGCCCCATTATCGCCGCATGCTACAAACAATCCACATCATGGCCTGAATAACACCCTGTTATGCGAGCCTCAACAGGAGCCGTATGCGAAAAACGCCTCGACGAGTTTCACCCTCAGAGGGCAAACGGATCGAAGTACTGCTGCGTCAGCAGGGGGCGGGTGTTCGAAACGATCGGCCGCAGGATCCTCTCCTTGATCAACTCCACATGCCCGTCCATGAACGTGTTGTTCAAACCGCCGTTGTGCAGCGTCAGCTTGAAGTCGTCTACGGAACCGCCCGGACTCACCGACGCATTCACCATCGCCAACGGATCCTCCTGCATGAAGAGGAACTTGCCGGACGGATTTACCACCGCCGTCGATTTCAAGCCGAGGGGTGGATAACCCTTGCCCGAACGGCCGTCGACGAAGGTGTTCATGCTGTAGTTCACGCGAAGAGCCCTTCCGATGACCCCTGTGCTCGGACAGGTGTATACTGGGAAGGTGTTCGTGTTGTTCAGGGTGCTCGTGCTGTTCGCTGGACGATTCAACTTCTGGGACATGACGTACGGAAAGATCGAACCGGCATCCGCTGCGAAACCAAAACCTCGAGGCGGCTTTGACCAATTGAGCCTGTTGTCCAACTCCGCGCGTGTCGACCCGCCCCAGACCCAGTCCGCCGCCTGATTGCCATTCGCCTCTCCCGCCCAGGCGTAGAACTCTCGGTTCTCGTCAGCGTACATCATCATGCCCATGCCGAGTTGGCGCATGTTGTTCTTGCAGACTGCACCCCGGCCCGACTCCTTCGCGCGCGACAATGCGGGCAAAAGCATGCCTGCCAGAATGGCGATGATCGCGATCACGACCAGCAACTCGATCAAGGTGAAGCCGCCTGATCGGGGCAAACGGTGGAATAGTTTAGGTGCCACGAGCTTGTCGATAAGGCTCATCCGTTGCCGCGGACTGACGCAAGCCAGAATTCCAGACCTGGCGGCGAGTGTTCAAAAGGAGACTCGTTGCAGGAGCAAAAGGAGACTGGACCAAAGGGAGTACTTTCCGAGCACCTCCGGCCACCGGTTGTCGGGGGGTGATGGGGGCTCGGTGGCGACCCAGAACTGGCGGCCCGGGTGGTGGATGATGCCCACGCTCTCGCGATGCGTCGGGGCGATGGCCCAACTCCGGCCCTCGAAGTCCACCTGGTTGTCCGTGTTGCATCGGCGGCGGTCATGGAGTGCAAGATGAAGGTCAAGCAGCGCCGTGGTTGGGACCGGCTGCATGACCGCCATGCCGTCCTGCAAAGCCTTGTCCCAACGGTCGTTGGGAGACATTCGGGTGGTGCGGCAGATGGTGCCATTGAGGTGGTCGATCTCGGCCCGAAGGACGAGCTGGGCATGGGCAAAGGATTGCACCATCTCGTACCCGAGGAGCGTGACCAAGCGGCCCTGCAAAGTGCCGAAGCGGCGCTCCATCTTGCTCTTGGCCTGCGGGCTCGGCGCCACAAGATGGCTGACGTCGAGGGCGGTCAGGGCCCGCTGTAACTCGCTCTTGGGATCGCGTCCCTCGGCCGTGGACTCGTGGCCGAAGAGGGACAAGCCGTCGGTATAAGTGCTCATGGGGAGGCCCATGCGGAGGAAAACGGCGCGGAAGTGCTTGAAGTGAACCCAGGTGGTGTCGGAGGGCACGAAGGTGGCGGCGACGCACTTGCGGGAGTGGTCGTCGACGGTAAGGAGGAGGGTTGGTTTGGAGTCGGCCGGCCACCAAGGGTGGATGGGGAGTCGTGCTGCCAGAGTCCCCCGATGCGGGCCCGTTCCCTTCGGCGACGAGGGCTGGGCTTGGGGGCTTGCTGGTAGAGGAGGCCTGAGTGGTGGGCTCGGGCGTGTGCGGCGACGGAGCTGCGATGGCGGGCGAAGTCGTGGTGGCTGGCAAGTTGGTCGACGATGGGTTGGAAATTGGCAGGGGGCTCAGGGCGAGCCAGGAAGGCTGCTCCAACCGCTCGGACGGCCTCGGTCCACGGCTGGAGGTGGTTCCCGCCGGAAACGGCCGTGACGGGCTTGCTGTGCAGGAGACGACGACGAAGGCGGAAGAGATGGGAACGACTGATGCCCAAACGGGAGGCGGCCTCGGAGGCGTCGATCGCGCCGGAGTTGAAGTTGTCGAGGGTGCGATGGACGAGTTCCTTGGCCAGTCGATGGCCGATCTGGCGCTTTTTGCATGGGGTCATACAGGCGCAGCGCCAGGGAGCTGTGCCGACGGTGGGAATGGCGGGATGCCAAGGGTCGGTCGGGGAACTTCGCTGCAAGAAGCCTGTTGCTCAAGCTCCAGGCCCGATGTCGCATCGAGCTGCCGGCCCTCCAGACCCAGAAGCGTCGGGCTCCCAAGCAGGTCGTTCCGCCGCCCGGGTTGCACGAGCCCGGGGAGATCATGGGCAGCCTAAGGGGCCTGGGAAACGTGCAGCTCGATCCGGATAAATCACCGGTACCACTACCTCGGGTTCCGGGTGGTGGGCGAGAACATGAGTTTTCTGGCCAGCGACTCCGCCGGGCATGATCTGGCATGCCTGCTCTTCGGTGCTCGCGCATGATGGTGCGCCTCTCGTGACCAAGCGCCGGGATATAGCCTCGACGAACGTGCGCAGCGGCTCAGCCGCGTCGCCGGCAACACCCGCCCCATCGTCCTTCCTTGGGTACGGGTTCCGCACCTGGCCAGCCACCTCTTGGGCCAGATGGTCCACCGCATCAACGTCGACTGGCAGGCTCGCTGTGGCCATGGCCTCGAGTGGCTGGAGAGCTTCGTGGAACGGGATCGCTTCCGGGAAACCTGCCACCAGGCGGCGAACTGGCAGTGCGTCGTCTGCACCCGAGGGCGCCGCCGCCACGACCGTGGACACCGCCTGAAGATTCTTGTGAAGGATATCTGCCTCTACCATCTGGTCCGACGAAAGAGGCAGCCGTCAACCGATTGCACGAACTGGAGCAGGCCGTGATCGCGGAGGCGCGACGGTGGGCTCAGGCCGACCTGGCAAGGCACCCCGATCGAGCTCCGCGAAGCAGCGTTGGGCGGTACGGGCGTCAGGAGACAGTTGAGGGTGGGGTGTGTCGAGAGTTGAGAGCGACGGTGCCTCCCCGACGGGTCCCGAGTCGAAGCGTTCCGCATTCCGAAAGGGATGCCAGC
>VHCX01000116.1 GCA_016871615.1 Verrucomicrobiota bacterium | reverse complement strand
CCAGCGTCTCCCGGACCGGCTCCGACCAGATACACTCGTCCCTGCGACTTCATCAGACCGCAGAGCCTACCTTGGGGCCTCCGGGCCACCAAGAGCGGAACGAACGCGGGCCGTGAACGCGCCGAACCCGTCTCACGCCGGCGAAGACTCCCCGGAAGCCATGGTTGTCCTAGCCGGTCCTGAGGGCACGATTTGCCGGACATCAGCCCGTTGGGAGGACGTCACCAGCAGGCCACCGAGTCGGCCGCGAAGACCTGCGCCAGCAGCTCGCGGTAGTCGGGGGTGGCCTCCGAGTCGAGCGCGCGGACGAGGACCTCATGGTCGGGCAGCCGGCGCTGATCGTCGATCAGCCGGGAGACCTCGGGATCGGCCGGACGGGTCAGGACATGCAGGAGGCGGGTCATGGAATGTTGAGGAGTGGGTTCCGGTCGGCTCGCAGGCTTCAGAAGCGCAGGACGTGCGTGGATTGCGCGGCCAGTCGCGCCCAGGCGGCATCGGACAATTCCTCGATGGGGGCCAAGGGTTCGCCGAGTTCGGCCAGTTCCGGAGCGCCCGCCTGCACGTACACCGGTCGTCCCCATTCCCGAAGGATCGCCAGGTAGCGGCCGAAGTTGTCTTCGTCCACCCAGTCGTCGGAATACTCGGCCAGCGAGAGGATGGCAGACCCCCGGAGGCAGAGGGACACCTCCACCTTTTTCCACGTGCCGACACCCGCCGCCACTCGGATCGCCTCCGCCGGCCGGCCGCTGGTGCGGGGGTCGGACTCCACGACGATGAGCAGGCGGGGTTTCATGCGGCATTGAAGCTGACGAACCGGTCGGTGCTGGCGATGAGATCGCTCACCACGGTCAGGCCGGCGAAGGTGGCCTGGTCGTCCACGGGGACGCCATGATGGTGGGCTCCGTAGGCGCAGGCGTAGAAGTTCAGGCCACGGGTCCGCAGGGCCTGAAGCTCCGGGTGACCGACCCCGGCGACCGCGAGGTCGATGCAGTAGAGATACACCGAGCATCCGGCCTCCAGCGCCGTTGCCGCGAACCTCACCCCATGTAGGAAGGCCGGCGCCTCGGGCGGCGCGGAGATCAGAATGCCGAGTTTTTTGCCTTCGAAGGACATGGCTCGCACAAGAGACGGGAGGATCCGACGGATGTCAAAAGCCCGCGGCGCTCAGCGACGCTCCTCGAGCCGGTAGAGGTGGGTCTTGGTCCGGACCCAGATCGCCTCCCCGGCGGCGGCTGGCGAGGCCATGCAACCCGACTCGAGGGTGTTGTCCGCGAGGCGTCGGAACGTCCGGTCGGCGGCGATGACCACCGTGGCCCCGTTCTCGCTGAAGCAGTACAGGCGGTCGCGGGTGGCCAGCGGCGAGGCCGAGTAGTTGCCCCCGAGGCGCTCGCTCCACACCAGCTTGCCGGTGGTGGCTTCCCAGCAGTTGGCCACCCCCCCGTCCTCGATGCCGAAGAGCAGGTCGCCCACGAGCGTCAGCGACGGCTTCTTCGGCGTGCCCCGCTTGGACTTCCAGGCCACCTGAACGCCCTGGGCCGGTCCCGCGTCCGCGTTGGCATCAAGAACCGAGCCACCGCCGGAGGGCCCGATCGCCAGCGTCTGCCCCTGGGACCAGCCGCTGGGCACGAAGACCAGGCCATGCCCGAGCACCGGTCGGGTGCCCGCAGAGTGGCTGGTACGCTCCTCGACACGCCACAGTTCGCGGCCATCGCGGGCATCGAGACCGTACACGGCCTTGGCGCCTTGCGTGACCAGGTGCGGCACCCCGCCGACCGTCGTGACCGCGCAGGTGGCGAAGGCCTTGCGGAGGTCTCCATCGGCCTCCGGCTTGCCGTTGGGCCCGAGGTCCTTGTGATCGATGGAGCGGTCCTTCTGCCAGCGGGTGGCGCCGGTCTTGGCATCGAGGGCCACGACGAACTGGCGATCGGCCCCGTCGAAGTTCAGGTAGAGCGTGCCCTGGTGCAGGATGGGCGACGAACCGGCGCCGCGGAAGTGGTTGCACTTCAGGTCACGCCGTTCCCAAAGCTTCTTGCCGCTGCGGGTATCGAGGCAGGCCGTGCCCGCCTCGCCGAAGGTCACGTAGATGCGCCCCTTCTCGATCACCGGGGTGGGGGAGGCGTAGCTGTTGTAGCGCTTCCACAGATCGGGTTGATCGGCCTCGAAGACCAGCAGGTCGTGGATCACCCTGCCGGAATCCCGGTCTAGGCACACGGCGTGGAGGCGGCGGCCATCCTCGGTGGCGGTGGTCACCCAGACCTGGTCGCCCCAGATGACCGGCGAGGACCACCCCTTGTCGTGGATCGCGGTCTTCCACGCGACGTTCCGCTGCTCGGACCACTCGAGCGGCAACCGCGTGGCGGTGCTCACGCCGTCGCCTCGAGGGCCGCGGAACTCGGGCCAGTTCTTGTCGGCGGCCGCCAGGGAGGTGGCGGCCAGGAGGGACACGAGCGACAGGAGGCGGGTCTTCATGCGGCGGCAGGCTTCGGGGTGACACGGCCGAGGCGCAGGATCGCGAGCCATCCGGCCAGGAGGGCGATGACGGCGCAGGCGTAGTACGGGGCGGGGAGCCAAAGGTCGTAGAGGGTCGTCGCCACGGTGGGCCCGAGGACCCGCGCCAGCGTGCCGGCGCTCTGCGCGATGCCGAGGGTGGTGCCCTGCTCGTCGGCTGGGCTGAGCTGGGAGATCAGCCCCATGGTCGGGGCGCGGTGGATGCCCGACCCGATGGAGAACACGGCCAGCGCGGCCAGCAGCGATCCCAGGGACGCCGCCAACGGCATGAAGAGGAGGCTGACGGCCACCACCAGCAGGCTGGCCCCGATGAGCCGCCGCTCGCCGAAGGACTTGACCAGGCGCCCGATCGCACCGCCCTGGACGAGTGCGGCCATGATGCCGCAGAAGGCGAAGACATAGCCGACATGCTCCTCGTCATACCGCAGCTTGGCATCCAGCAGGAGGGGCAGCGTGGACTCGAAGGCGGTGAAGGCGAAGGTGGCCAGGAAGTAGATGCCGATGAGGAAGCCCACCTCCTTCATGGCGAGCACATGGCGGATCTGCTCGAGGCGCGGGCGTCGGGTGGCCGACGGCGCCTCGGTCTTCCTCGTCTCGGGAAGGATCACGCATCCCAGGACGAAATTGAGGGCGCAGATCGCTGCGGCCACGGCTCCGGGACCGGCGAGGCCGAAATGCTTGAAGGCCTGAGATCCGAGGACCGGCCCGAGGATGAAGCCCAGGCCGAAGGCCATCCCGATGAGGCCCATGCCCTTGGACCGTTTCTCCGGGGTGGTCACATCGGCGATGAAGGCCGAGGCGACGGACAGGTTGGCCCCGCAAATGCCGGCGAACACCCGGGACCCGAGTAGGATCCAGAACCCGGTGTCGCCGATGTACCGGGCCGACAGGCCGAAGAGCCCATAGGCGATGATGGAGCCGAAATTGCTGACCAGCAGCACCGGCCGCCTCCCGATGCGGTCGCTCAACTGGCCCCACCAGGGGGCAAAGACCAGCTGCATCAACGAGTAGACCCCCATGGCCGCGCCGATCTGCCACCCCTGGGCGCCGTAGCGCTCGGCGTACTTGGGCAGCAGGGGCAGGCAGATGCCGAAGCCGATCAGGTCGATGAAGACCGTCAGGAAGATGACCAACAGCGGGGGGCCGGACCTCATGGTGCGGCCGAGCTTGGAACGGCCATCCGGCCCGGGGCAATGGTCGAATGATCACCGACCCGCAGCGTCCGCCGCTGGATCAGTGCCCGGCGCGCAGCGTGCACTGGCCCTTGAGCAGACGCACGCAGCAGGTCAGCCGGAACTTCTCGGGGTCCTTGTTCCACTGGTCGAGCACGTCGAGCTCCTCGTCGGTCGGGGGCGAGAGGTTTTCCATGCCCGAGACCACCTCGGCCACGCAGGTGCCGCAGGAACAGTTGAAGCAGCCGGCCTCCATCTCGACACCGGCGAGTTCCCCGGCCTCCACAAGCAGTTCCGCGTCGGGAACCTCAGCGGTCTTCTGGGCGGGCAGGAGGGTGATGGTGGCCATGGTGATGAATCGGTCGGGCGGAGCAATAGCGGCGGGCGCCGTGAAGTCAACCCGGGGAATTTCCCGCGCCGCACCGGCTCAGGCCAGTACGCCCTGGATCACCTCGCCATGCACGTCGGTGAGCCGCCGGTTGATGCCGTTGTGGTAGAAGGTGAGCTTCTCGTGGTCGATGCCCAGCAGGTGCAGGATGGTCGCGTGGAGGTCCGGGATGGTGACCCGGTTCTCACCCACCGAGTAGCCGATCTCGTCGGAGCTGCCGTAGCGGTGGCCCGGGCGGACCCCGGCGCCCGCCAGGAAGGTGGTGAACGCGGTGGGGTGGTGGTCGCGGCCGGGATTGTTGATGCCCTGCGTCACCGGGCTGCGGCCGAACTCGGTGGACCATACGAAGAGGGTGTCCTCGAGCATGCCGCGCTGTTTGAGGTCCTGGATGAGCGCGGCCACCGGGCGGTCCATGGTGGCGGCCTGGGTGTCGTGGTTCTCGCGCAGGTTCTCATGGCCATCCCAGTTGATACGCGGGCTGCCGAAGGCGCCGCCATTGATGATCTGGACGAAGCGCACGCCCCGTTCGAGCAGCCGCCGGGCCATCAGGCAGTTGCGCGCAAACCCCTTGTTGGCCGGGTCGTCGAGGCCGTACAGGCGACGCGTGGCCTCGCTCTCCCCCTCGAATCCGGTCGCCTCCGGGATGCTCACCTGCATGCGCGCCGCCAGTTCGTAGGAGCGCAGCCGGGCGGCGAAGGCCCGGTCGCCCGGATGGGCCGAGGCGAAGGCGCCATTGACCTCGTGGAGCATCCGCAGGTCGGCCGAGCGCTCTCCGGGGGTCACGGAGGCCGGCGTCTCGAGATCCACGACCGGCTCCTTGGCCTGGGTCCGGAACGGAACCCCCTGGTGGTTGGCCGGCAGGAAACCGGAGGTCCAGTTGATCGATCCACCCGCCGGCAGGCCCCGGGGATCGGGCAGCACCACGAAGGCGGGCAGGTTCTCGTTCTCGGTGCCCAGCCCGTAGCTCAGCCAGGCTCCCATGCAGGGGAACCCGTTGAGGGTGAAACCGCTGTTCATGTGGAAGGTCGCCGGGGTGTGGTTGTTGCTCTTGGCGAACATCGAGTGGATGAAGCACAGGTCGTCGGCGCATCCTGCGAGGTTCGGCAGCAGGTCGCTCACCCAGGCCCCGCTCCGCCCCCGCTGGCGGAACCGGTAGACGCTCTTCATCAGCTTCCCGGGTTGCCCGAAGAAGCCCAGGTTCTCTCCGCGCCCCTTCAACTCGGTGCCATCCACCCGCTCCAGTTCCGGCTTGTAGTCGAAGGTGTCGAGATGGCTCACCCCGCCGCAGCAGAACACCTGCACGATGCGCTTGGCCCGGGGCCGGTGGTGCAGCGTCGGCCCACCCGGGAGGGCCGCGACCGGGGCGCCGAGGACGCGGTCCCGCGCCAGCAACCAGGCCAGGGCGATGTGGCCCAAGCCACCCACCGTGCCGGAGAGGAAGTGCCGGCGATCGAGCCGTGGAGATTCAGCGGACATAGACGAACTCGGTGGTGTTGAGGAGGATCCAGGCGACGTTCGGCCAGCCGCGATCCCGGCCGGCCTCGAGGGCCATGCGGGCCTCGCCGGCCCCCGGGCTGCGACCCAGGACCAGTCGCCACAACGCCTCGACCGTGGCGGTGTCGCCGTCGCCCGCGAGGGACCGGGCCCGACGGGCGAGGTGGTCGGCCTGGCGCAAAACGAAGCCGCTGTTCATGAGCCCGAGGGCCTGGAGCGGCGTGGTGGTGACGCCCCGGCGGGGCGTGCGGACCGACGGGTCGGGACAGTCCAGCGCGTCGAGCAGCGGTTCCTTGCCGGAGTTGATGTTCATCCGGTACACGGTGCGCCGGTTGAACTCCAGGGTGCCCTTGTCCACCAGGTGATAGAAGGTGGCCCCGTACTCGCTGGTCGTGAACGGCCGGAAGCTCGGGCCGCCGAGCTGCAGGTTGAGTTCACCGCTGACGGCCAGCATGCCGTCCCGAATGGCCTCGGCCTCGAGTCGCCTCGGGGGAAAGCGCCACAGCAGCACGGCATCGGCATCGATCTCGAGCGCCTCGGGCTGGCTTGCGGACGACTGGCGATAGGTCTCGGACGAGACGATGAGGCGATGC
>VHCX01000115.1 GCA_016871615.1 Verrucomicrobiota bacterium | reverse complement strand
TCGAAGAGCGCCTGGAGCCCGCGGACAAGACCTGCACCCACTGCGGCCGCGAGCAGTGCCTCGTGCGCGAAGAGTCGTCCGAGCGCCTCGATCTCATCCCGGCCCGTCTGATCCGCCGCCGGACGGTCCGCCCGGTGTACGCCTGCAGCGCCTGCAAAGATCAGAGCCCGGTGCAGGTGCCGATGCCGCCGCAGGTGATCGACAAGGGGATCTGCGGTCCGGGCCTCTTGGCTCACGTGGTTCTGTCGAAGTACCTGCAGCACCTGCCGCTGTACCGGGTGCAGCAAGAACTCACGCGTTTTGGCGTGGAAATCACGCGCACGACGCTGGCCGATTGGGTGGCGGCAACGGCCACGGCTCTCGAGCCTCTTTACCGCTTGGTTCGCAACGATCTCCTGGCCGGCAGTTACCTGCAGATCGACGAGACACCGGTGCGAGTGATGGACCCCGAAGTCGAGGGTCGAACAGCGACCGGTTGGTTGTGGGTGTATGCCCGACCCGGAGGTGGCGTGATCTTCGACTTCCAGAAGGGTCGAGGTCGAGATGGCCCGGACCGGATGCTCAAGTCATTCGCGGGAACCTTTCAAAGCGACGGGTACGGCCTGTACGAGGCGTTGGAACGAGATCGAGCGGATCTGCGTCGCGTGGCCTGTTGGGCGCATGCGCGGCGGAAGTTCCATGAGGCCATCCCGGACGATGGACCGCGTTCCCGAGAGATCATCGCGCTGATTGCGCCGTTGTACGGCATCGAGAAGGTGGCTCGCGAGAGCGGCTTGGCGCCTGCGGCCCGCAAAGACCTGAGGCAGCAGCAGGCACCGGCGATGTTGGACCGACTGCATTGCCGCCTGCTGGAGTTGGATCCGGCCCGAGTGGGATCGCCGGTGTTGCCCAAGAGCCCGCTGGGCAAGGCGATCCGGTACACGTTGAACCAATGGGAGGCGCTGGTGCGCTATCTTGAAGACGGTCGGTACGAGATCGATACGAACCTGGTGGAGAACGCGATCCGGCCGAGCTGCGTGGGCAAGAAGAACTGGCTGTTCATCGGCCACCCGGACGCCGGATGGCGGAGCGCGGTGATCTACAGTCTGCTCATTACCGCCCGCCGGTATCGCCTCGATCCGGCGGCCTGGTTGACCGACGTATTGCGCCAGATCCCGACCTGCACCCAGGCCAACTTGCCCAAGTTGCTACCCTGGAACTGGAAGCCTCAAGCGGCCTGACCGCTGAGGTGGACCGGGTAGCGGTGGCGGCGGGTAGTCGAAGACAAACCCGGAATCATCACACCCTCAAGCCGGTGTGGGAACCATGGGGTTCGGCGTACGGATACGATTCTTCCCCACGCCCGAGAAATTCGTTTACCATTCCGGGCTGCAACCCCACGGTTCGCCTTTTCCTGCGCGGTGCAATCGAGATGGATGGCGACCCGGCATTCGGCCGGTGACGGGGATATCGGGCGGAGGCTCGGGGGATGATCGGACACTTTCACATGAAAAAAAACATCACCACCTATGCGGCGGCCTTGGGCTGTGCAGCGATCATGGGAACGTTGGCTCCCGCGGTTCAGGCGGGCTGGGTCGCCTTCAACGATTCGTCGTTCAAGGAAGGCCAGGTCAATGCCCCGAACGTCACCACCTACGGCGTCGGCCGGAACTTCCAGGGCAAGGGCCCCGGCGGCCCCCTCAAGGTGTTCGGCTCCGGCGCCGACTCGACCGTCACTGTGCGCTACGAGGAGCACTTCTCCACCGGCAGCATCAATTCCGCCGGCGACGCTGCCACCATCGCCCCCGGCTCGGATGCCGAGGGACTGTTCGGCGGCATCGTGGATCTGTCGGGCAACATGAGCTACGGCGACTCGCCTGGCTGGTACTTGGACCTCATCATCACGGGGTTGGACCCTGGCCGGCTCTACACGTTCGCAGGCACGGCCAACCGCAACGGTGGCGCCTCGTACGCGCCGCGGGTGACCCATTGGCGGGTTCTGGGCGCGGACGCGTTCACCTACGCCAGTTCGGCCGGTGCACATCGCGTGGGGGAGGATTCGGTCGAGTTCAGCACCGGGAACAACCCGGACGGTCTGGTGGCGCGCTGGACGAACATCCGTTCAGGAGCGGACGGCACGTTCGTCATCCGCACCACGCATTCGGTGGGCGAGGCGAACGGGGGCAAACCGGGGGCGAGCGCGTTCCAGGGATATGCAGGTGGGGCGTTCCTGCTGCTGGAACAGGAGGACAACTGGGAGGCCTACAACGACAGCTCGTGGAAGGACGGCCAGACCCTCGTCGAGAACGTCACCACCTACGGCGTCGGCCGGAACTTCCAGGGCAAGGGCCCCGGCGGCCCCCTCAAGGTGTTCGGCTCCGGCGCCGACTCGACCGTCTCTGTGCGCTACGAGGAGCACTTCTCCACCGGCAGCATCAATTCCGCCGGCGACGCTGCCACCTTCGCCCCCGGCTCGGATGCCGAGGCGCTGTTCGACGGCAAGGTCGACCTGTCGGGCAACATGAGCTACGGCGACTCGCCTGGCTGGTACTTGGACCTCATCATCACGGGGTTGGACCCTGGCCGGCTCTACACGTTCGCAGGCACGGCCAACCGCAACGGCGGCGAGTCGTACGCGCCGCGCGTCACCAACTGGCGCATCCTCGGGGCGGATGCCTACACCTACGCCAGTTCCGCCGGCGCGCACCGCGTGGCCGAGGACTCGGTGGAGTTCAGCACCGGCAACAATCCCAACGGGCGCGTCGCCCGCTGGGTGAACATCCGGCCGGGCAGCGACGGCAGGGTCGTCATTCGGACCAGCCACAGCGTGGGTGAGGCGAACGGCGGGCTTCCCGGCGCGAGCGCCTTCCAAGGGTATGCGGGCGGGGTGTTCATGATCCGTGCGCAGTCGCCCGGCGAATTCCGCTGGGTGGCCTTCAACGACAGTTCGTTCAAGGCGGGTCAGGTCAACGCCGGCAAGGTGACCACCTACGGCGTGGGCCGGAACTTTCAGGGCGAAGGCCCCGGCGGCCCGCTCAACGACCTCCTTGGCGGACGCGTCACGCCCGTCACCGCCACCTTCACAGAGACCTTCTCCACCGGCTCCATCAACTCCGGCGGGGACGCCGCCCCCTTCCCCGCCGGCTCCGACGCCCAGGCATGGTTCAAAGGCATCGCCGACCTATCGGGCAACATGAGCTACGGCGACTCGCCCGGCTGGCGACTCGACCTGACCTTCACCGGGCTTGATCCCGCGAAGGCCTACACGTTCGTGGGGACCGCGCACCGCAACGGCGGCGCCTCCTACAGCCCCCGCGTCACCAACTGGCGCATTCTCGGCGCCGAATCCGCCGTGTACGCCAGCTCGGCCGGGGCCCATCGCGTGGGCGAGGATTCCGTCGAGTTCAGCACCGGGAACAACGACCGCGGCCTTGTCGCACGCTGGATCAACATCCGGCCGGGAGCCGACGGCGTAATCGTTGTCCGCACCTCCCATTCCGTGGGCGAGGCGAACGGTGGTCTGCCGGGCGCAAGTGCGTTCCAGGGCTACGCAGGCGGCCTCTTCCTGCTGGGCGAACAGACCTCGCTCGGCGGCGGCGGGGCCGATCCGCTCGCCATCACCAGCATTTTCCCCGGCGACGCCGCGGTGGGCGTCCACCCGGGCGCGCCGATGGTGGTGACGGTGCAGAACACCGGCGCCACGGTGAATGCCGCCAGCGTCGTCCTGAAGCTGGACAACGTCGTCGTGCCGGCCGAGGTGGTCACGGTCGACTCGGTCACCACCCTCCGGCATCAGCCGGCAGCCGCGTTGGCATCGGGTTCCACACACCAGGTCTTGGTCGCCTTCCAAAGCGCCGGCGCCAACCCGACGTCCTATTCGCGTAAATGGAGCTTCACCGTGCAGGACTACAGCCTGGCGGTCGTGTTGCCGGAGAACCTGTCCGTGCCCTTCAATCCGGCCGTGCACCGCACCCGGGGTTTCGCCATCGAGGTCGCGGCCGCCGACCCGGGCGAGTACCAAATCGCCGACTTGGCCACAGCCAAGATGGCGTTCGCTGGCGGGTTCCAGAACCTCGCGGACCCGACGGCGTTCAACAAACTCGGGTTCTTCATCGAAACCAAAGACATCAACTACCAGATCGACCTCGCCACCAAGGGGGCGAAGGCGGGCGAACGCCGGTTCCCGGGCCTGTTGGGCAGCACCGAGCCGGGCAGCCAGTTCGCCCTGCGCGCGCGCTCCCTCCTGCACCTGAAGCCCGGCTATCACCGGATCAACGTCACCATGTCCCGCGAGTTCCGACTCCGGGTGGGACCCGAAGGCGCCGCGCAGGATCTCCCCGCCGAATTCGTGCAATGCACCAACTGCGGCGGTGACGACGGTCCGTGGTTGCTCGAGATCGTGGTGACCCGGGAGGGCGTCTATCCCTTTGAGCTCCTGTTCTACAGCACCGGCGGCGGATCTAGCCTCGAATGGCTTGAAGTCATGCCCACCGGCAGCCGCCTCCTCATCAACGAGGACGGTCCTGGAGCCATCCCGGCCTACGTGCCTTCCTTCGCCCTGCCTCCCGAGATCCTTGTTGGCATCCAGCGCACCGCGAATGGGGTTTCGGTGAACTGGCAGGGCGGCGGCACCCTCCAGTCCGCCCCCACGCCTTCGGGCCCGTGGTCGGACGTGAAGGGTGCGACCAATCCGCAACCCGTGGTTCCGACCGCCGAAGCCACGTTCTACCGGGTGCGCCAGTAATCGGCCCCATCCAGGTCCCTTCACGGCCCGTCGGCGCCCACGCGTCGGCGGGCCCTTTCTTGGGCGCCTCCGGTGTTGACGCCATCCCCCGCATCGCGGCACACCCTTCGTTCCACTCGCTGAGCCCGTCTCCTCCATGAACTGCCTACGCCTCGTCGGACCCGTCCTCTGCCTCGCCGGTTCCCTGCCCCTCGCCCGCGCCGCCGGCCCGGCCTAGGTGCTTTCGGCGAACGAGAACAAGCTCGACCTCGCCACCGGTTCCCAACGGGTCCTGCCGGGAGCGGCACCGGGCACCTTCACCCTGCTCGACGTCTCGGTCTTTCCCCGCGCGTCCGCTACCTCACCAACGTTCCGAACACCGTTCTCGGTCCGCCTTCCAACGTCACCTTCAGCCCGGACGGACCCTTCGCCCTCGTGGCCGACTCCATCGTGCTGGACCCGTCACGGCCCACGGGGTGGCGTCCGCAGAGCCGCATCCATGTCCTGGATCTCCGCCCGGCCGATCCGGTCCTGACTTCCACCACCGACACGGGCCCCCAGCCCTCAGGCATCGCCTTCGCCTCTACGGCGTCGAAGTCGAGGTCCTTCGCATAGGAAACTGCATCCCAGCGCCACATTTTCGGCTCGTCTCCAGTCCGAACGACTACGTCGCGGGCCGCGCAATTTTCTTTCTGTAATTTCTGCGGGCATCAGTTCGCCTGTGGATTCGGGGAGGCCATGTTGAGGTAGATTTTTCCTGTCTCCCACTCCTCGGTGATTTCTGCGAGGAGGGCGGAGACCAGACGCAGGAGCGACGCCTCGTTTGGGAAGACCCGCGCGACGCGGGTGCGGCGTTTGAGTTCCTGGTTGATGCGCTCGAGAGGGTTGGTGGTTCGCAGGCGCTGCTGGTGGGTCTTTGGGAAGGCGTGGACGACGAGGCCTTGAGGGATGTTCTCCTCGATCCACGCGGCAAGCTTCGGGGCGGAGGTCGCGTAGGAAGCGACGACTTCTTTGAGGCGGCGCAGGGCTGAGGGGTGGTCGGGGCAAAGGAAGATGCTTCGGATGGCTTCGGCGGCGGCGGCGCGTTGGTCAAGGCGAGGCACGTGGGCCTGGGCGTTTTGCTGGAGGTGGAATTGGCAGCGTTGCCAGGGGATTGAAGGGAAGACCGCGGCACGGGCCGTGCGAAGGCCGGCGTGGTCGTCGCTGACGATGAGTTCCACGCCGGTGAGGCCGCGGAGCTGGAGGCTGGTGAGGAATTGGCGCCAATGGACCTCGGCCTCGCTGAGGGCGACGCTGACGCCCAGGATGGAGCGTTTGCCGTCGGCGCCGATGCCGAGGGCGACGAGGACTGCGCAGTCGATGAAATGGCCGCCGTGACGGACCTTTTCGTAGCGTGCGTCGAGGAAGACGTAGGGGGTTTGGCCGAGGGGGCGCTCGCGCCAGAGGGAGAGGGTGGCGTCGAGTTTTGCGGCGCAGGCACTGACCTGTGAGGAGCTGACGGAAGACCCGCAGAGGTCCTCGACGATGGCGGAAACTTTGCGTGTGGAGACGCCCTGGACGTACATCTCAGCCAGGGCGACCTTGAGGGCCTGTTCGCTGCGGATGCCTTTCTCGAGGGAGGAGGGATAGAAGGCCAGCCCGCCGCGGACCTGAGGCACCTTGAAGGTGATGCGACCGACGCGGGTGGCGAGGGTCTTGTCCTTGAAGCCATTGGCGTGGCCAAGGCGCTCCTCGCAGCGCTGGTAGGGTTCTGCGTGGAGGGCGCTGGAGCGTTCGCGGAGCATGGCTTCATTGACGAGGATGCGAATGCCCTCGGCGAAGCCGCTGGA
>VHCX01000114.1 GCA_016871615.1 Verrucomicrobiota bacterium | reverse complement strand
GATGCGCAGCCGGGTCGGGTCGGCCAGGGCGCGCAGGGAGCGGAGGGTGGGCGTCATGGGAAGCCGGGGGAACCAGCTTTCCGATTGAACTCCGCCACCCGGCCAGGAACAAGCTTCTCCCGGCCAAAGCCCTCCGCCCGGCGGGGTTTTCGGACAGGCTCCAAGGCGGATTGAATGGATTCCTCGGAGGTTCTGTCGCTGGACCAGGTCGGACCCGCCAGGAAGCCCGATCCCCACCCGAGCGCAAGGCACGCGACCCGAACCCGATGACCCCCGGCATGAGTCCTTCCAGCCCACCGCAAGGATCCGGTGGCCGATCCGGGCCGATGCACGGCGGCACGTCCGCGGCGGGCACCTCGTACGCCCTCCGACGCCTCGGGCCGGCAACCTGCCGGGGCTTCCTGCGCGGGGTCGCCTCGGGGATCCGCGCGATGGCCGGTCTTTCGATTCCGTGGCTGGCCCTCGGGGTGGCCCTGGGGCCCGGGCCCGCCGCGGCGGCCGCCGACCTGTCCACGTGGCATGCCCGCCCCGCATCGGCCGCCCCGGCCATGCGCTCGGCCTCCGAGGTCACCCTGACGGGGGCGACATGGACCCACTGGGTCTCACCCGACACCGTCGACCATCCGGAGGTGGAGGTGACCCTGAGGGTCGAGAAACCGGCCACGCGGTTCGACTTCTTCGGCTCGAGCTGGTCGGCCTGGCCGGATCCCCGGTTCGAGGATCTCGGCTTCGAGGCCGGGGTCACCCTCTGCGAATCCCCGGACGCCCGGAGCGGCTACCGGGTGCAGGTGTCGCTTCAGCACCAGCAGGTCGCGCTGGTGAGATTCCCCGACGGCGGCTACCTGGCGTCGGTCCCCTGCCCGCTCCAGCCGCGGATCCCGATCGCCCTGCGGGTCAGGGCGGCCGGCGGCGTGGTGGAGGTGTGGGTGGATGGCCAGTCCCGCCTGCGGCACGTGGATCGGCTGGGAGCCGGCGTGTCGACGGGGCACGTCGCCCTCGGGGTGGCCAGCGGGGCCACGGTTCGGTTCGGCGACCTTCGGGTCCGGTCGAGTCCGGCGCCGAAGCCCGTCGTCGTCGCGGCCCACGGCCCGAGGTTCAGCGCCCGGCGATGGCTGGGGAACCGATGGTTCGTCTTCGACGGCGACGAGCCGGTGCTGCAGCTGCACTCGGCGGCCGACCCCAGCCAGTTCGCCAAGCTCCGGCCCGGGGTGAAACCCCTGCTGACCTTCGACTCCCATTGGGGCATCGAGAACCAAGGGGCCTACCGGGAGGCCGCCTCCACCTGGACCGAGCCGACCCTTGAGGGCGGCGGGCAGACGTTGCGGGCCCGCTGGACGGCCCGCCATGTGGGCGGCCGCTTCGCCACGACCTCGTCCCTGCAGGTCGGATACGACGCCCGGCGGGACGTCTACACCTACGACATCGACAGCCGACTCGAGGTGCTGCCCGGGGAGCCGTTCGACTTCCGATACGGGTTCGACTTCGAGCACCACACGCCGTTGGACCCGTTCCGCTGGAAATTCCTGATGATCCGCGACGCCTCGGGCAGGCTCACCTACCGGCCGGTCGCCCCGTTCGATCCCGGGACGCTGGAGGGCATCGCCGCGGAGGATGGCCTTCGGGTGTGGCACGATCGGTTCGACGACCCGGTCCCGGTCTCCCCGGCGGTGGAATACTCGATCGACCCGGCCACGCTGCGCGGGCTGGACCCGGAGGGCAAGCCGACCTCGCGACACCTCAACACGGCCGTCTGCGCGGCCTTCTACGACACGGGCGTCTCCTTCGGGCGCACGCTGGCCCGTCCGGGCCATGTCGTGCCGGTGCGCTACCGCTACACTGGGTATCCCTCGGAGGAGACCGGACGGCTCTTCGGCACCGCCCGCGTCCAGGACAACCCGCGCATCGACCCGCGGCACCATTTCGTCTTCGCCGGCAACCAGTGGCCGCGGATCGGCTTCGGAAAGGCGGTTGCGATGGATCAGCCCTGGTGGGGCGGCCGGCCGTTCCTGTCCGGGCACAACGAACGCCCCAGCTACGATCACCTGCCCGACGAGGGGGGCATCCTGCAACTGGGCCCGGTCTCGCGCGCCGTCGCGCCGGTGGGTCCGGCGAAGGTGACCCCGGGTCGGTACCGGGTGACGGCGCGGGTCCGCCAATTCGACACCCACGGGCCGGGCGGCCGCCTGGAGGTGTTGTCCCTGAAGAACGCCGACCTCGAAGGCAACGGATACCTCGGCCTCGACCCGGGCAACCTCCTGCGGACCAACGCCGGATGCCTGCCGACGGGCAGCCATGGCTGGCGCGACGTGGCCTTCCTGGCCGAGGTGCCCGAATCGGCCGGTGGGCTGGCCTTGAGGCTGTCCAACGAGGGCACGGGGCGGGTTTGGGTGTCGGGCGTGGGCTTCGAACCCTGGGGGGATCGCCCCCTGCCGACGGACCTGCTGCCGGCCCAACCGAGCCTTCCACCGGCGCGATTCGGCGCCCTCTGGGATCTGCCGATGGCCGAGCAGACGGGCCTGCACGTGTTCAACCGGGGCCAGTCGGCCTACCGCACGCTGGAACTGGCCAACGTCGACTGGGTGGTGGACGGCGGCCGACCCGCCCTGCGGTTCTCGGACAACCCGGTCGGGCGCTCCGATTTCCCCAGGCTGGGCATCCTCGACCAATGGCTGCGCAACCCGCACCAGCGTCACAACTACGCTCCGGTCAGCCACGGGGCCTTCGGGCTGGGAGGCCACCATGGCGGCGGACAACGCCTGCCGGGACTGACCCTCGCGGCCTGGATCCGTCCGGCGGCCCGCATGGGCAAGGGCCATCACGAGGGTCGGGGGGACATCATCGGCTACGGCGCCCGGCGCTTCATCCTCGGACTGGGACGGCAGGAGGCGCCCTACGACCTGGAAGCCCGCCTGAACAACCGGGACCGCATCGGGGCATCGACCCAACTGGTCGCCGACCGGTGGCATCACGTGGCCCTTGCCACCCGGCCGGAGAATGGCCGGTGGCAGGCCACGCTGTTCCTGGACGGCGAGCCGGTGGGGGCCGGCGCATGCGGTTCGCTGCCGATCGACGCCGAGGTCCCGGACTCGGTCGTGCTCGGGGCCGAGCTGTTCTACCTGCACGATGCCTACTACCGGGGCCTCATGGGCGAGGTGTTGGTCGTGCCGCGGGCGCTGGAGACTGCCGAGGTGCGGACGTTGGCCGGATCCGGCGGCAGGACGCCGTGACCCTCGGGCAGGCGACTTTCCGCCCCCCGTGGAACCGCAGGCCATCCGCAGGCCATCCGAAGGCCATCAATCCGGCTCGGCCGGTGGTGGCGCCTGCCCACCCCGGGCGGTTTCCCCTTGGACTCCCGCCTTGTCGGGGCGCCCGGGGTCCGCGTAGGGTTTCTCCACAGTCCTGACACACCCCCAGTCTCCACTCACAAATCCATGAACTCCGCAATCCGCTTCAAACTGTTCCTCATGATGGTCCTTGAGATCGCCATCTGGGGGGCATGGCAGGTGCAAATCTTCAACTACATGCCGCTGCTGAAGTTCGAGGGTTGGCAAATGAGCCTTGCGGGGTCGATGTTCGCCATCGCGTCGCTCGTTGGCATTTTTTTCAGCAACCAATTTGCCGACCGCAACTTCTCAGCCGAAAAATTTCTTGCATTCAGCCACTTGGTCGGAGGAGCGGCCCTCATCGGTACTGGTTTCATGCGTGATTTCTGGCCGTTTTTCGCGTGCTTTCTGGTGTACGGCCTGCTCTACGTGCCCACAATTTCCGTCACCAACTCGCTTGCCTTCACCCACCTCGCCGATCCAGCGAAGGATTTCGGGTTTGTCCGCATGGGCGGCACCATCGGATGGATCTTGGTGTCGTGGCCACTCGTGTTCCTGCTTGATGCCAAATCGACTGTTGAACAGTTGCGTTGGATTTTCTTCGTCGCCGCGATCATCTCCTTCGCTCTTGCAGCCTTCAGCCTCACCCTGCCGCACACGCCTCCTCGGCCAGCCGCATCGGGCGAAAGCGGTTTGGCCTGGGTGAAGGCAGCCAAGCTGCTTAGGTTACCATATGTCCTCGTGCTCTTTTTGGTGACGCTCATCGATTCCACCATTCACAACGGCTATTTTGTCCTGATCGGTGGGTTCCTTCAGGGCGCCATCAAAATGCCGGACAATTGGATTTCCGCGGTCACTACCATCGGACAGGTGGCCGAAATCGTGACCATGCTCATTCTGGGGACGGTGCTGAAGCGGTTGGGCTGGAAAGTAACGATGCTGCTCGGAATTGCTGGCCATCTCGTCCGATTTCTTATTTTCGCCTTCTTCAATTCCCCTTCTGACATGTACCTGATCATCGCCGTGCAGGTCCTCCACGGCATTTGTTACGCCTTCTTCTTTGCGACCCTCTACATTTGGGTCGATGACGTATTCCCTAAGGACATCCGCACCAGCGCACAAGGCCTCTTCAACCTTCTAGTCCTCGGCGCAGGCCTCGTGCTCGCAAATTTCTGGTTTGGAGCACATAAAGCTTCAGTTACCAGCGCAACCGGAGTGGTCGATTACCATAAACTTTTCCTCCTCCCCGCAGGCCTTGCGGCTGCCGCGGTCGTGTTGCTGGCCCTATTTTTTCGGCCGCCCACCGCTCGACCTGCGGAGGTTGGAACCGCTGTCGCCGCGCACTGAGCCTCACAAGACCTCAAGCCAAAATCCCTGAACCCTCGATTCCAGAACCCTTCAACCTCCCGCCATGAATCGCCGTAAATTCCTCGAGCAGGCCTCGATGGCCGCCACCTTCACTGCCACCGGGTGCTCCTCGTGGCCGAGTGGCGACAAGGATCGGTCCTTCCGGATCAGCCTGGCCGAGTGGTCGTACCACAAGGCCCTCTTCGGTAAGAAGATGACCCACATGGACTTCCCCATCGTGGCCCGGCGGACCCATGACCTGGACGGCATCGAGCTGGTCAACCAGTTCTTCAAGGACCAGGCCAGAGACACCGGGTACCTCAAGGAGTTCAAGGGGCGCGCCGACAGCGAGGGCGTGCGCTGCCTGCTGATCATGTGCGACGGCGAGGGAGCCCTGGGCGACCCGGAGGCGACCAAGCGCCGGCAGGCCGTCGAGAACCACCGCAAGTGGGCCGAGGCGGCAAAGCTCCTAGGCTGCCACTCGATCCGGGTGAACGCCGAGACCAACGAGATCGGGTCCTTTGAGGAACAGCAGAAGCGCGCCGCCGACGGCCTCCGTCAGTTGTCCGACCTGTGCAACCCGCTTGGGCTCAACTGCATCGTCGAGAACCACGGACACCTCAGCTCCAACGGCAAGTGGCTTGCCGGCGTCATGAAGCTCGTCGGGGCGTCGAACTGCGGCATCCTGCCCGACTTCGGCAACTTCACCATCCGGCCGGGCCAAACCTACGACCGCTACGTCGGCGTGACCGAAATGATGCCCTTCGCCAAGGCCGTCAGCGCCAAGTCCCACGACTTCGACGCCGAGGGCAACTGCGTGGAGACCGACTACCGCAGGATGATGAAGATCGTGCTCGACGCGGGGTACCGAGGCTTCGTCGGCATCGAGTACGAGGGCGGCAAGCTGCCCGAGCGCGAGGGCATCAATGCCACGCGCGACCTGCTCATCCGCCTGCGCCTCGAGGGCATCTGAGCCCCGGGGTCTTTACGAGGTCGAAGCCGTCTTTGGCGTCGGAGCCTTGTCGCGGACGACCCCGGGCGGCGGACCGACCGCCTGCCTGCCGCCTGCCGCCTGCCGCCGTCCCCCGCACGGTGGGCCCTTGGCCCCGCCGTCCGGTCCACGCACCAGGGGAACCGGCCCACCCCAGGGTTTTCCGAAGCACGACCGGACATGGTCCCCGCTTGACGGTCGTGAAACGCGAGTGAATGGTCGTTCGCGTTTATGAGACCGGCCGGCACACGCAACCGCACCTTTCCCCAGAGGCAGGAGACCATCCTCCGGGCCGCCTGCGAGGTGTTCGTCCGCGACGGATTCCACGCGGCATCGATGAAGGACATCTGCTCGGCCGCCGGCATGAGCCCCGGCTCGGTGTACCGGTATTTCGCCAGCAAGGACGACCTGGTCCGGGCGATGATCGATTCCGACCGGGCGCGCTGGATGGCCGCGATGGATGCGCTGCCGGCCGGCGGAGGCCTGCTCGCGGCGCTCGAGGCGCTGGCCGAACTGGGACTGCGGGACCTCGAGGACCGGGGATTTCTCAACCTCTGGGTGGAGACCGCCGCGGAGGCGGCCCGAAACCCAAGGGTGGCGGTGCGACTTCACGACAGCTACTCGAGCCTGCAGGCGCGCCTGGCCTCCCTCATCGCGGACGCCCAGGTCAACGGCTCCATCGCCTCGACGACCGATCCCGGCACGTTGTCGTGCCTCGTCATGGCCGCCTTCGACGGCCTCATCCTCAGGGCCACCGTCGATCGAGGGCTCGACGCGCGCCCGCTCACCCGGGGCTTCCTGGACTTCATCGGGCGCGCCATCGGGGCCCGGACGCCGGCCCACGGCCCATCGTCCGCCCCAAGGGCCTCCGCCAAGAAGACCT
>VHCX01000113.1 GCA_016871615.1 Verrucomicrobiota bacterium | reverse complement strand
CAAATCGAAGGCCAAGTCACAGGGCATCTTCTGCATGAACAATGGGCGACAGATGATCCTGGCAACCCATCAATACGCCCACGACCACGAGGACCTTCTCTGGCCGAATCCCGACGACGGCAACACCTCCCCTGGCCGCAATTGGTGCCCGGGCCAAGCGGGCCGCGGCGGTGGCGAGGAATTCAACAGTCAAATCCTCGAAGACCCGACCCGCTCGCTGCTGGCCAACTATCTGGGCAAGGGTAGCACCATGTACAGCTGTCCGGCCGACCGACGGATGGGGATTTCGACCGCTCCTCGCGACCGCGGATCGGGTCGCAAGGTCAAGTCTGCCCGCACCTTCTCGGCCAGCCAGGCGGTCGGCACGAACCCCGACACGCGGGGTCGTCTGGCGGTCGATGGTCCTTGGCTCGACGGATCCCATGGCCATACCCGCAACAAGACCTGGTATTGCTTCGGCAAGCTCGGCGACTTTGTGAATCCTGGACCAGCGAACACGATCATCTTCTTGGATGAGGACGACAAGAGCCTCA
This sequence comes from Verrucomicrobiota bacterium, assembly GCA_016871615.1. Classification (GTDB taxonomy): domain Bacteria; phylum Verrucomicrobiota; class Verrucomicrobiia; order Limisphaerales; family UBA9464; genus SXXZ01. The sequence goes on along the minus strand of VHCX01000113.1, from coordinate 6,462 downwards.
ATGACGCTGGATTTGCCGTCATTGGCCCGCCCGCTGGCGGAGCTTGGCGTGACGGTGACGAGAAGATGATCGACTGGCCTGGATGGTACCATAATGGTGCGGCCGGATTCGCCTTTGCCGATGGCCACTCGGAGATCAAGCGCTGGATGGATGGTCGCACCAAGCTCGGCGCGATGCCCCAGGGGGTTCCGACACAGCGGGGCAACCGCGACATCCGCTGGATGTCGGAGCGCACTTCAGCCCGAATCCAGTGATCGACCGGAGGATCGGCAGGTTCGTGTCCGTCGTGGAGCCCGCTTCCCGTTACCTCCTTGGAATTGCATGGCTGAGGGAGGTGTGCGGTCTTCCGTGCATGATTGGGGTTTGACATCCGCGGGAACCATTGCCGGAACCCCACCCAGCATTCGAATCGGACCCCATAGGGACGAGAGCGACGAGGGGGTAAGTCCTCACCATTGACACATTCTGTGTCAATGGTGAGGACTGAATCCCTCTCCGTGCGCTGACCCCCATCTGCGACCTTACCGCCCAAGGGGAAGTGCAAGCAACGTGGCAGCAGGCCAAACCGTCGGTGCTTGCGTCCGGTGACTCCGGAGCTTCAAAAAACCCAATAAATACGGGCCAAAACTGAGTGGTGCCGGCGGAGGGACTCGAACCCCCACGCCCTTCCGGGCAACAGATTTTGAGTCTATCGCGTCTGCCATTTCGCCACGCCGGCGTGGTCCTGTGACCGGTTGAAATCGTAGGACCGGCCGCGCAGGCTTGGCAATCGAAACGTTCGGAGGCCGCGCGGCGCGATCGCGACCGCGAGGCGCGAGGCGCGTGCCGGCGGTTGCCGGGAGGGGCGGCCTCCGGTTGAATCGGGGACGTGATGCCGGTTGAACCGTCGGTTGCAGAACCCGACACGCGCAGGCCTTCGTCCCGCTCAGGGGTGGGCCTGCTCGCGGGCGTGCTGCCGTTGGCGGTGTTCGTCGGATGGTGGGTCTACAGCCTGCAGTTCCATTGGCGCGACCAGGAGGAATACCGGTTCGGCTACCTCGTGGTGGTACTGCTCGGCTTCCTGGTTTGGGACCGTTGGGACGGCCGCCCCCGGGACGACGCTCCGGATCCGACCTGGCGTTCCTGGACGTGGCTCGCCCTGGGGTTTCCGCTGGTGTTGCTCGGTGAACTCTACCGCCACGCCCTGGCCCGCACCCCGGCCTCGGCCACCGCACTGAGTCTCGGCACGCTGTGCTTCCTGCGCTCGGTGATCGTCCAGCAGTGGGGCCCGCGGACGTGGCGCCATTTCCGCTTCCCCATCCTTTTTGCGATGATCGCCGTGCCGATTCCCGGCATCGTCTGGAATCCCGTGGTGCTCGGGCTCAAGGGGTTGGTGACCTTCGTCAACGTCGAGGTGCTGAGCCTCGTGGGCATCCCGGCCCAGCAGCAGGGCAGCGTGATCCAGTTGCCGAATTGCCGCGTGGGCGTGGACGAGGCGTGCAGCGGCATCCGCAGCCTGCAGTCCTCGCTGATGATGGCGATCTTGCTCGGCGACCAGGTGCTGCGCCGACCGGTCCTGCGCGCGATGCTGGTCGCCGTGGCGGTCGGTTGGGCGGTCGTCGGCAACATCGGCCGGTCGTTCTACCTGTCGCTCACGGCCCATCGCCACGGGACCGACGCCCTCGAGCGCGTCCATGACACCGCCGGTTGGAGCGTCCTGGTGGTGACGCTTGTGGGCTTGGCCGGGATGGCCTGGGTGCTGTCCCGCTGGGAGTCGGCGCTGGCCCGCCTCCGCGCTCGGCGAACCTCCGAGGCAAACGCTCCCCGATCCCCGGCCTGAGGGCTCGTCGCGCCGTCGCCCCTGCGGACACGTAGGTCGTCCGTGACCGGAATCATTTTCCGGGTTTCCGTCGCCGCGCCGGAAGCGTTGAATGCCGCCCATGCACGCAGCGCGACTCAACCGTCGGGAATTCGTGGAAGGGGCCGCCGGCACCCTGGGAGCCGCCGCCGTCATGGGGTCCGCCGAGGCCGGCGCGTCGACCGCCTCGGCCCACGGGTCCGATCCTGCCCTGAAAGGACGGGTCCGGCAGAGCCTGTGCGTCTGGAACTTCGCGCCGTTGACGGCAGAGGATCTCGCCCGCGAGGCGGTGGCCCTGGGCCTGAAGTCGCTCGAACTGCTCGGGCCTGAGCATTTCCCGATGCTGGCCCGACATGGCCTGACCTGCGCCATCTTCGGCCGGCACGGCTTCAGCAAGGGGTTCGCCCACCGTGAGGAGCACGCCGAGTGCACGGCCGCCTGCCTCCAGGCGATCGACGAGGCCGCGGCCTTCGGCGCCCCGAACATCATCACCTTCTCGGGCTTCTCCCGCGGGATCGGTCGCGAGGCCGGCGTGCGCCACATGATCGACGGGCTCAAGGGCCTCGCCGCCCACGCCGAGAAGCGTGGCGTGACCGTCTGCCTTGAGATGCTCAACTCGCGCGTCGACGTACCCATGAAGGGCCATCCCGACTATTTCTGCGACGACATCGACCTGAGCGTGGACATCGTCAAGGCGGTGTCCTCGGAGCGGGTCAAGGTGCTCTTCGACCTCTACCATGTGCAGATCATGCACGGGGACGTGAGCCGTCGGATCCGCCAGCACGCCCCCTGGATCGGCCATGTGCACACGGCCGGCAACCCGGGACGGTGCGACCTGGACGCCCCCGACCAGGAATTGAACTACCCGGCCCTCATGAAGGTGCTGGTGGAGGTCGGCTACCGCGGCTTCGTGGGCCAGGAGTTCATCCCGCGCGCGGGCGACAAGGCCGGCAACCGGAAGGCGATCGGCACGGCCGTGAGGTTGTGCGATGTCTGAGGGACGATCAGGCCTCGTCTGGGTGACCGGAGCCGGCGGGCTCATCGGCAACGCCTGCCTCGAGGTGGCCGCCAGCGGGGGAGCCCCTCCCGGGCCACGGTGCGTGGGTGACTTGGGCCTGTGCGCCCGGGGGTTGACCCGCCCCGAAATCGACCTGACCGACTTCGACGCCGTCGACCGGTTGTTCGCGGCCGAGCGGCCGGCCGGCATCCTCCATTGCGCGGCACGCAGCCGCAGCCCGGCCTGCCAGGCCGACCCGGCCGGGGCGCGTCTCCAGAACGTGGAGGTCACCCGGCACCTCGCCGGGCTGGCCGAGGCCATCCCGTTGGTCTTCCTCTCCACCGACCTCGTCTTCGATGGCCGGCGCGACGGCTCGACGGGCGGATACCGCGAAGACGACGTGGTGAACCCCCTGAGCGTCTACGCCGAGACGAAGGTGGAGGCCGAGGCGCTGGTGCGGCGCAATCCACGGCATGCCATCGTGCGGACCTCGTTGAATTTCGGCAGGTCGCCGGCCGGGCCGGGGGCGTTCAACGAGGAGTTGGCCGCCGCGTGGCGTGCGGGCCGCACGGTGGACCTGTTCGTGGACGAGTTTCGCTGCCCGATCGCCGCCCTCGAGACGGCCCGTCGGCTGTGGGCGCTGCTGGCGACGGGGCGGGGCGGGGTGTTCCACCTGGCCGGATCGGAACGCCTGTCGCGCCATGACATCGGACGGCACGTGGCCGACGATTTGCGCCGATCGGAACCCGGCCTGGCCACCCCCCTGCGGGCCGGATCGCTGAAGGACTACTCCGGCGCGCCGCGCGCTCCCGACACCACCCTGGACTGCACGCACCTGACCGCGCTCCTGGGAGAGTCGATGCCCTCCTTCAGCGCCTGGCTGGCTGCCCGGAGGCGGGCTTCAGCGAGGTAAGGTGGGCGCTGATCCGGCGGCGCGCAGGGGCCGCTCCGCGCTGGAGAATCGCCGGATCCGGGGGCAGGGTGGTCTCCATGCTGGAACCGCTCGTCGAGGAGTTCCTCATCCATCTGAACCACGAGCAGGGCTTGGCGGCGCACACCGCCCGCACCTATGACGCATTGTTGCGCCGCTTCACCCACTGGGCCGGGGCGGCCGGCATCGCCGCTTGGCCGGAGGTGACCCCGGAGGTGCTGCTGCGCTACCTGGAGCACGAACGGAGCCGGTCGCTGGAGGAGCCCGGGGCCGCCCCCGAGAAGCGCCTGAGCCCCTCGAGCCTCTACCTCCAGATCGCCGCCCTGCGCTCGTTCTTCCGCTTCGCCGAGGAGGAGGGGCACGTGCCCCTAAACCCCGCCGAGAACCTCTCCCTGCCGCGTCGGGGGCGCCGGGTGCCCAAGGCCCTTGCCGAGGCGGAGATCCGGCGACTCCTGGAACCGCCGGTGGAGGCCACGCCCCAGGCGCTGTGCACCCATGCGATCCTCGAGACGGCCTATGCCAGCGGCCTCCGGTTGGCCGAGCTCCGCACCCTTCGCCTGGAGCACCTGCATCTCAAGGCGGGATTCCTGACGGTGGTGGGCAAGGGCAACAAGGAGCGGGTGGTCCCGGTCGGCTCGGCGGCCGTCGCGGCCCTGCGGCGGTACCTCGCCGCCCGGCCCTCACTCGTCGGTCCCCGGAGCCCTGGTGTGGTGTTCCTCACCCGGCGCGGATCGGCCTTCGCCCACGTGACCTTGTGGAAGCGCATCACCGGGGCCGTGCGCCACGCGGGCATCGAGCGTCATGTCACCCCGCACATGCTGCGCCACAGCTTCGCGACCCACCTGCTGGCCCACGGTGCCGACCTTCGGGTCATCCAGGAGCTCCTGGGCCACGCGAGCGTTGCCACGACGGAGATCTACACGCACGTCGCCCCGGGCCACCTCCGCACGATGCACGAGCGCCATCATCCCCGGGCCTGAGGGCCGGAAATCCAGAGGGGGCCGTCGGCAAAAACCCCATTTCCCGGAGGGTGTTCTGGGAAACCGCCCGCCGGCTTCGTGGCTTGTCGGTCCCGGACCGCAGCGGGTCGGCTTCCTCCTCGCGCCTCGCGGGTTCCAAGTCCCTTCCCCGAAACCACGACTCCGTTAAGGTTTCCGGACCGCGCCGAGGCGGATCAAGCCTGCCCGGTGTCACCCAGGTGAAGCCGTGGCTCCGTGGGCACGAAAAAGGCGGCCCGGTGAGGGGCCGCCTGGAAGGGAGTTGGGCCGGGACGTTTTGCCCGGGCCCCCGAGGGTCACAGACCCTTGCTGATGACCAGCTTGACCAGGTCACCAACGCGGTTGCTGTAGCCCCACTCGTTGTCGTACCAGCTCACCAGCTTGAAGAAGCGGTTGTTCAGCTCGATGCCGGAGCCGTGGTCGAAGATGGAGCTGTTCTTGTCGTGGATGAAGTCGGTGCTGACGACCTCGTCGGCGGTCCAGCTCAGGACGCCCTTGAGGTAGGTCTCGCTGGCGCGCTTCATGGCCGCGGAGATCTCGGCGTAGCTGGTCTCCTTCACGGTCTTCACCGTGAGGTCCACCACGGACACGGTCGGCACCGGCACGCGGAAGGCCATGCCGGTGAGCTTGCCCTTCACCTCGGGGCAGACCAGCGCGACGGCGCGGGCCGCACCGGTGGTGCTGGGGATGACGTTCTGGGCCGCCGTGCGGCCGCCCTTCCAGTCCTTCTTGCTCGGACCGTCGACCGTCTTCTGGGTCGCCGTGTAGGCGTGCACCGTGGTCATCAGGCCTTCCTCGATGCCGAAGCCCTCGCGCAGGAGCACGTGGACCACCGGGGCCAGGCAGTTGGTGGTGCAGCTGGCGTTGGAGATGATGTGGTGGTTCGCGCCGTCGTACTTCTCGTGGTTGACGCCCATGACGACAGTGATGTCCTCACCCTTGGCCGGGGCCGAGATGATGACCTTCTTGGCGCCGGCCACGAGGTGGCCCTTGGCCTTGTCGGCCTCGGTGAAGAGACCGGTGGATTCGATGACGATGTCCACGCCGAGGGCCTTCCACGGCAGCTCGGCCGGGGTCTTGGCCGAGACGACGCGGATCTCGGCGCCATTGACGATCAGCACGTCGTCCTCGGCCTTGTCCGGGGAGGATTTGGCGGAGCCGACGGTGCCGGCGAAGCGGCCCTGGGAGGAGTCGTACTTGAGCAAGTAGGCCAGGTTGTCGGCGGGGACGATGTCACCCACCGCGACGACGTTGATGTCCTTGCCCACAAGGCCCTGCTCGACGAGGGCGCGGAAGACCAGACGGCCGATGCGGCCGAAACCATTGATCGCTACATTGACTGCCATAATGTTCGTATTCGTTATCCGGGTTGCCTTACCAAAGCGGGAAAGGCTATCGGGGGAGCCCAGCAGGTCAACCGGGGATTTCGTTCCACACCACCCGGGTGCGGTGTGCGGGTGCGGTGTGACCGGGGGTTCCGGTGCACAGGAGCCCGGTGCGCGTCCAGTGGCCGATCGCCCGGCCAATCCGCCGACCCGCGGTGGAGTCGAGGTTCGCCTCAAAAACGGACCGACCCGTGGGACCCGGCGCCTCCCGCCTCGATGCCACCCCTCCCGAGTCGAGGTTCGCCTCGAAAACCGACCGAGCCGAGGGATCCGGCACCTTCGGCCTCGATGCCAACCCTCCCGAGTCGAGGTTC
>VHCX01000112.1 GCA_016871615.1 Verrucomicrobiota bacterium | reverse complement strand
TCGGTGGACGCCACGCTGCGCTACTTCCTCTTCGCAGGCATTGCCTGGGTGCTCGGGTACTGGTGGTTCCGGCACCGCTGGGCCCATCGCAAGATCATCCCCCGGTTCCCGGGCGGTTCCGAGATCCGCCGCGAGATCGGCTACTCGCTGCTCACTCTTTTGATCTTCGGCCTGGTGGGCGCGGCCACGATCGTGGCGTCGCGGAACGGCTGGACCCGGATGTACTGGAGGCTCTCGGACCACGGCACGGCCTGGTTCTGGGGCAGCATCGCCTGCACCATCGTGCTGCATGACACCTGGTTCTACTGGACCCATCGGCTGATGCACCATCCGCGGTTCTTCGCGGTGTTCCACCGGGTGCATCACCTGTCCAACAACCCCTCGCCTTGGGCGTCGTATTCGTTCGCGCCGGCCGAGGCGGTGGTCGAGGCGGGCATCTTTCCGCTGGCCGTGCTGGTGATGCCAATCCATCCGCTGGCCTTCACGATCTTCATGCTGTGGCAGATCTTCTTCAACGTGATGGGCCACACGGGCTACGAGATCCACCCGCGATGGCTCATGGACACGTGGCTGGGCAAGCTCCTCAACACGCCCACCAACCACATCATGCATCACGAGAAGATGCGCGGGAACTACGGACTGTATTTCAACGTGTGGGACCGCTTGATGGGCACCAACCACCCGGACTACGAATCGCGCTACCGCGAGGTCACGTCCCGGCCCAAGGCGGCGGCGACTCCGGCGGCTTGAAGCCCGAGGCTCACTCGGCCAAGCAGTAGAGGAAGCGCTCACCGCGCAGGTACAGTTCCCGGTCCACCAGGGCGGGCGAGGCGCTGAACGAGTCTTCCAGGCGGTTCACGGCCAGCACGGCGTTCTCGAACGCCTCACGGCCGGACGGATGCTTCAGCACGACCGTGGTTCCGTCGCGACCGGTGAGGTAGATCCGGCCGGCGGCCCCGACTGGCGAGGCGAAGATGAAATCGCGGATGCCCTCCAGCCGCAGCAACTCGCCCCGGAGCCTGCCCGTGGCCGGATCGAGGCGCACGAGCACGTTCTGGTTGTGCCTGAGGTGGTAGAGCGTGTCGTCGTACAGCAACGGCGAGGCCACGTAGGGCGTGAGCCTGTTCATCCGCCACACCACGCGGTCGGAGTCGCTCACATCGCCACGAGCCCCGGACAACCGCAGCGCCAGCATGGTCTGCACGTAATAGCTGTTACCGGCGACGAGCACTCCCTGATGCACGACCGGCGAGGCCACGACATTGTCGGTGAGACCCGCGCATTCCCAGACGAGGGCCCCGGTGGCCAGGTCGTACCCGCGGATCCGCCGGGTGGCGCTCACGATCACCTGCGGCTTGCCATCGACCTCGACCACGATCGGCGTGGACCACGAGGTCTTCTCGTCACGGGCCGTCTTCCATTTGGAGTCGCCGGTGCGGGCATCGAAAGCCTGGATGAAGGATCCGCCCTCATGGTCCCAGTTCACCACCAGCAGGCCGCCGCGGACCACCGGGGAACTCCCTTCGCCGTGGGCGTGCAAGGTGTTCATGCGGCCGAGGTCCTTGCGCCAGCGGATCCGCCCGTCGGCCTCCAGGCAATACAGACCGCGGGACCCGAAGAGGGCATAGACAGCCTGACCGTCGGTCACCGGGGAATGGGACTCCGGGCTGCCGGTGGAGTGCCCGCCCTCGTGGGGCCATTCCTCGCGGACGATCGTCTTCCAGGCCACCCGGCCGTCCTTCCGGGACACCGACTGCACGGCGTATTCATGGCGATGGGTGACCGGCACGCTGTCGTGCACCCCCGGGGCCTGATCAAAGACGGGCTTCTGGGCCTCGCCCACCGGCGCGGCGGTCATCACGATCACCCGGTCCCCCAGGATGATGGGCGAGGAATGCCCCTTGCCGGGCAGCGGGAGTTTCCAGCGGACGTTCCGGGTCTCGCTCCAGGCCACCGGCGGCTGGGCGGTCGGGGAGACCCCCGTGGCCAGCGGGCCCCGCCATTGGGGCCAGGCCAGCGCGGTGGTGGGTGCAGGGTCCGGCGACCCGGATCGGGTCGGAGAGGGCGCCGGGGCATTCGTGGCCGCCGAGGCGCACAGGAGGCCCACTCCGACGGTGGCGCCCCCAATGGGTGCCCAAATGGATGCGCAAATCCAGGATCGCCCCTGTCGGAACGCTTCCCCCCAAGGACCCCGGTGCCTCATGCCCGAGGTGTACCGCGCCCCATCGCCCGGCGCGACAGAAACCCGGAACGAAACCCGGGTCGAAACCCGGGATGACCCACGGAACGGACCCCGTTCTCGGCAACCCTCAGGCGTTGTGGATCGTCAGGACCGTCAGGACCGTCAGGCCGAATAATCGAAGTACACGGTCTTGGTGTGGCTGTAGAAATCCAATGCCGCGGTTCCCTGCTCCCGGTACGAATCGGTGGAGCTGTCCTTCACGCCGCCGAAGGGAGCCTGAAGGGCCAGGCCGGTGCTGATCTGGTTCACCTTCACCACGCCGCACTCGATGCGCTCGGCGTACTGCATGGCCTTCTTGAAGTCACGCGTCACGAGGCTGGCGCTGAGTCCGTACTTCACGCCGTTGGCCACGGCGATGGCCTCGTCGAACGAGTCGACCGCCAGGATGGCCACCACGGGGCCGAAGACCTCCTCCTGCGCGATCCGCATGGCGGGGGTCACCTTGCCGAGGATGGCCGGCTGCATGAAGTAACCGTGGGCCAGATCGCCCTCCGTCAGGCGCGCGCCGCCCCAGATGACCTCCGCACCGTCGGCGACGGCCTGCTGGATGGCCGCGAAGTTGCCCTCGAATTCGTCGGCGTTGACCGCCGGCCCCATTTGCACCCCTGGCTGAGCGCCGGGGCCGACCTTCCAGGCCTTGGCCAACGCCACCAGCTTCTCGGTGAAGGGCTCGAGGACCGACCGTTCCACGATCACCCGGCTGGTCGCCGTGCAGGCCTGGCCCGTCAGGCCAAACCCGGCGATGGCCACGAGGCGCGCAGCGAGGTCGAGGTCGGCATCGGCCAGAACGAGGGTGGGGTTCTTGGAGCCCATCTCCAACTGCACGCGGATCCGCCGCGGCGCGAGGGTCTGGTACAGCGCTGTGCCCACTCCGTGCGACCCGGTGAAGCTCAGGGCCTGAATGGCGGGGTTGGCGGCGATCTCCGCCCCGAAAGCCCGCCCCGAACCGGTGACCACGTTGAGCACGCCCGCCGGCAGTCCGGCCTCAGCCAGGGCCTTGGCCAACTCGAGGGCCATGGCCGGGGCCTGCGAGGCGGGCTTGAGCACCACCGTGTTCCCGCAGAGCAACGCCGGCACGAGTTTCCAGGCCGGGATGGCGATGGGAAAATTCCACGGCGTGATGAGCGACACCACACCCAGCGGCTCGCGCCGGGTCAGCAGCAGGTTGCCCGGCAAATCGTGGGGAATGGTCTGCCCGCCCACCGTGTAGCTGAGGCCGCCGAAGAAGCGGAAGATGTCGGCCGCCCGCTGCACCTCGCCGGTGGCCTCGGTCAGCGTCTTGCCTTCTTCACGGACGAGCAGCAGGGCCAGGTCGGCCTTGCGCGCCTCGAGGAGTTGCGAGGCCTTGCTCAGGAACCGACCCCGCGCCACCGGGGTAAGCGCCGCCCAGGCCGGGAACGCCTTCTGGGCCGCCGCGGTGGCCGCCGCGAACTCCGCCGCATCGGACAAGGGATACCGGGCCACCGTCTCCCGGGTGTCGGCCGGATTGATGGTGGAGAAGGTGGCACCGGAGGCGGCCGGCACCCAGTTCCCTCCAATGAAGTTGGCGTAGTCTTGCATGGTGTGCGGTGGTGTGGGGTCGGTGTCGACGGGCGTGGGTCTGGGTGCGGTGGATTCGGGGGAGATTCAGGAGGAGAGGATTCGGTGAGGATCAGGCCGGCAAGTTGGCCAGTGAGGCGGCGAGTTGGGCTTCCTTGGCCTGCCAATCTTGCAGGCGGGCCTGATGCTCCTCGAGCACCTTGGCGGGCACCTTGGCGGCGAAGGCCGGGTTGGCGAGCTTCTCCTGCACCTTGGCGACCTCGCCCTTCGCCCGTTCGAGTTCCTTGGTCAGGCGCGAGCGCTCGGCGGCGAAGTCGATGAGGCCGGCCAGCGGCAGGAACAACTCACCCAGCGCATTGGCCGCCACGGGCGTGCCGCGCTCCGGCGTCCATGACGCGTCCACGACCTCGAGGGCCTCGGCATTGAGCAGCAGCTTGAGCACCTCGACATCCGAGGCCGACATCGTGCCGGCAGGCCGCACGATGAAGCGGATCTTCTTGGCCGGGTCGATCTTGCAGTCGCGGCGCAGGCCACGGCCGAGGCCCACCAGGTCGTACTTCGCCTGGGCCAAGGCGTCGGCGGTGTCGTCGAGCCCGAAGTATTCCTCCTCCTCGGCGCTCAACGGCTTGGGCCACGCGGCGAACATCAAGGTGCGACCGCCCTGGTTCTCGGGCAGGTCCTGAGCGAAGCCCATGCCGTGCCACAGTTCCTCGGTGATGAAGGGCAGGAACGGATGGAAGAGCCGCAGCAACTGGCCCAACACGAAGTCGATGACCGCCACCTTGTTGACCTTGAGGGCTTCGTCGGCGCCGTAGATGACCGCCTTGGAGGCCTCGACGTACCAGTCGCAGTACTCGTTCCAGAAGAACCGGTACAGCGTGGCCGTGGCGTCGCTGAACTTGTACTCGGCGAAGGCCCCGGTGACCTCGCGGATCGCCTGGTCGAGCCGGAGCAGGATCCAGCGGTCGTCGGAGGTGAGCAGCGCCGGGTTGATCTCGCCCTCGGTCTGGGTCTCCGTGCCGCCGATCATCTGGCGGAAGCGGCAGGCGTTCCACAGCTTGTTGCAGAAGTTGCGACCCAACTCGACCGACTGCTCATCGAACAGCACGTCCTGGCCCAGCGGCGCCGCCCGCATCACGCCGAACCGCAGCGCATCGGCGCCATACTTGGCGATGAGGTCGAGCGGATCGGGCGAGTTGCCCAGCGACTTCGACATCTTGCGACCCTGCTTGTCGCGGATGATGCCCGTGAAATAGACGTTCCGGAACGGCAGATCGCCCATCCACTCGTAGCCCGCCATGATCATGCGGGCGACCCAGAAGAAGATGATGTCCGGACCGGTGACGAGGTCGGTCGTGGGGTAGAAGGCCTTCAGGGTCGCGTTCTTGGCGTCGGCGTCCTTGTCGTCGACCCAGCCCATCGTGGCGAACGGCCACAGCCAGGAGCTGAACCAGGTGTCGAGCACGTCGGGGTCCTGGGTCCAGCCGTCGCCGGCCGGGGCCTCCAGGCCGCAGTAAACCTCGGCGCCCCGATACCACACCGGGATGCGATGCCCCCACCAAAGCTGGCGGCTGATGCACCAGTCCTGGATGCCACCCATCCAGTGGTCGTACACCTTGGCCCAGCGGTCCGGGAAGAAGCGCATCGGGGCCGGGGCCTCGGAGCCCGGCTGGGCGACGCAGTTCCGCGAGGCCTCCACGCTCGGGTACTTGAGGAACCACTGCTCGCTCAGGCGCGGCTCGATGGGCACGTCGGCGCGCTCGCTGAAGCCCACGTTGTTGGTGTAGGGCTCGGCCTTGTCCAAGGCCCCCGCGGCCTCCAGCAGTTCTGCCGATTTCTTGCGACCGACGAAGCGGTCGAGGCCCGCCAGCTCCGCGCCGGCCTCGGCCGTGAGCTTGCCGTCCGGGGTCAGCACATCGATCACCGGCAGCTTGTGGCGCAGGCCGATCTCGAAGTCGGCCTTGTCGTGGGCCGGGGTCACCTTCAGGACGCCGGTGCCGAAGTCGAAGGCCACATGCTCGTCGGCGATGATGGGGATGACCCGCTGCTCCTTGGGCACGTCGAGCGGCAGGGCGCGGTAAACGTGCTTGCCGATGAGGTGCGTGTAGCGCGGGTCGTTGGGGTTCACGGCCACGGCGGTGTCGGCCGGGATGGTCTCCGGACGGGTGGTGGCGATGGTCAGGAAGGTGCCCGGATGCTCCACCACCTCGACGCGGAAGTGGTACATGAAGCCCTTCTGCTCCTTCATGGTGACCTCCTCGTCGGACAGCGCCGTGAGCGAGGCCGGGCACCAGTTGACCATGCGCTTGCCGCGGTAGATCAGGCCCTTCTGGTACAGGTCGACGAACACCTGCTGGACGCACCGGGAATACTCCGGGTCCATGGTGAAGCGGGTGCGGGTCCAGTCGCAGGACGCGCCGAGCGCACGCAACTGCTTGAGGATGATCCCGCCGTAGGTCTCCTTCCATTCCCAGATCTTGGCCACCAGCGCCTCGCGGCCGAGGTCGTCGCGGTGCTTGATCTGGCCGGCCTTCTTGAGGGTCTTCTCCACCACGTTCTGGGTGGCGATGCCGGCGTGGTCGGTGCCCGGCAGCCACAAGACCTCCTTGCCGTCCATGCGGGCCTTGCGGGCGAGGATGTCCTGGATCGTGTTGTTGAGCACGTGGCCCATGGTCAGCACGCCGGTGACGTTGGGCGGCGGGATGACGATGGAATAGGCGGGCCGCGTGGCGGAGACGCGGGCCGGATCGGCCGTGAAGCAGCCCTGCTCCTCCCAGAACTGATACCACTTGGACTCGACGGACTGCGGCTCGTAGGCCTTGGAAATCTCGCTCATTTCGGTCCGGCAAACCTACCGGACCTCCCGGAGTCTGGGCAACAGGCGGGTGCTGGTCGGGTGGCGGGCATCGCGGAGGGGATGCCGCTCCTTGGACCGATAGCCCCAGTCCCGGCGATCGGTCATGGGCCAACTCCCGGGGCCTCCCGGGCAAGATCGGCGCAGCCGGACCTGGCCCGGTCCGCGACCGTCGTCCTGGCCGGAAGGACTGCGGCACGTTCCCGCGAGGGTCCCCGGCCCATGCACCCCATGAAGAACAACGTAGGACTCTCCGACCGCGCCATCCGCCTCTTCTTTGGTCTCACCCTCCTCGGCCTGGGCATCGCCCTCGACAGCCCGTGGGGATTGATCGGGATCGTTCCCATGGTCACCGCCGGCCTCGGGTATTGTCCCCTGTATCCCCTGCTGGGCATCGACACCTGCGAGGACACCCACTGAGCCTCAGCGCGCCCCATCCCCCGCCCCA
>VHCX01000111.1 GCA_016871615.1 Verrucomicrobiota bacterium | reverse complement strand
GCGCCATCCGCCTCTTCTTTGGTCTCACCCTCCTCGGCCTGGGCATCGCCCTCGACAGCCCGTGGGGATTGATCGGGATCGTTCCCATGGTCACCGCCGGCCTCAGGTATTGTCCCCTGTATCCCCTGCTGGGCATCGACACCTGCGAGGACACCCACTGAGCCTCAGCGCGCCCCATCCCCCGCCCCATTCCCCGCCCCGCCGCGGCCCGATCCAGGGAGAAACGACAGATCCGGGGCGGAGGCGCCCTGCCAACCGGCGGCGATCGTCGCAGGCAGGGAGTCGGGGGCCAGGTGCAGCAACGAAACCACCCGCCCGACGTCCCAACGCGAGTCGGACATCCGCTCCAGTCTGGGTAACCCTCGCGCGTCGGGAGTGCCCATCTTCAGGTCGATCGGGCAGATCCGGCCCGCAGACTCGACCAGGAAATCGATCTCCTCACCGTCGCGGGTCCGCCAGTAGGTGATGTCCCTCTCCCGGGCACGATGCCGATCGTGTCGGAGCAACTCGCCACAAACCTGGGTTTCGTAGATCGCACCGGCCATCGGGGACAGTCGGAGCGTCTAAGGGTCGCGCCATCCGGCCAACCACGCCGCCAAGCCGGCATCGAGGAAGTAGAGTTTCAGGCTCTTGATCATCCTCGACGTCCGGTGGGTGTGATGCGGGTGAACGAGTCGGATGAGAAAACTGTCTTCCAAGAGGCTGATCCACTCCTTGGCGGTGTTGGGCGAAATTCTAGAATCCCGGGCGATTTCCACCGTGTTCAGAACCTGACCCATTCGCAGGGCGCACATCCGGACGAAGATCTCGAATTCCCGGCGCTTCTGGATGCCCAGGAGTTCCCGCACATCCCGCTCGATGTAGGTCTGAAGGTAGCTGGACAGTTACAGATCAACGGCGTCTGTTCCAGAAACGCCCTGGAGCTTGGGAAACGAGGTCGACCAGATCCGCTCGAACGCCTCCTTCGGCGTCGTCGGAGGAGACCCCTTCTCCTCGTCCGAGAGCCCAAAGAGGTTCAGGACGGCCACCCGGCCGGCCAGCGATTCCCGCACGTCCTGCATGACCTCGAAGCCCTGCGATCCGGTCAGCCAGATGGCCCCCGGGGGCGTCGTCGGTCGATCCGCCAACCGCTTGACTGACATCACTGGTGATACCATTATGTATCGGTGGAAATCGTGCAGGACACCAACGTCTTCGTCGCGGCTCTGCGCAGCGCAGAGGGAGCCAGTGCGGAGGTTCTGGACCGGTGTCTGGCCCGGGCGGATCAGACGATCATGGGGGCGGCTCTGTTCGCGGAATAGGAAGAACTGATCCATCGGGAAAGCCTGTGGCGGCGGGTGCCGGTCACTGCGGAAGAACGTGAGGCATTGCTGGACGACTTCTGCGCCGCGGCCCTCTGGCAGCCCATTTATTTCCGGTGGCGACCCAATCTGCCGGATGCGGGGGATGATCATGTCCTGGAGCTTGCGATCGCCGGTGGTGTGGAACACCTGGTCACGCACAACCTTCGGGACTTCGGGCGAGGCGAACTCAAATTCATTTCGCCGCAGGTGGTGACCCCGGCGCAACACTTGAAAGCCATGTCATGAAAACCATTCCTTATCGGTGCGACGAATCGCGGCACAAGGCCTTGCTGAGCGTGGCGCGGGAATCCGGGACCAGTGTCCAACGGCTCTTCGACAACTTCGTGACGCATGTCATCGCCGAACGTCAGGCGGAAGCCCGGTTCCTGGCACGCCAGCAACGGGGCAACCCGGCCCGTGGCCGAAAACTTCTCATGGAGATCCGGCAACGCCTCTCGCAGAAGCCCACTTGATGGGGACGGGGGGTATTGAGGACGGGGTCAGGTAACAATGACCGATGCCGCCTGGCGGACTGCACCCGTTTCGATTTCAATCGACCGACCGCCATCCGCGGATGGCGGCAACGGCGATCTTCGAAACAACGCGGTTCACTGAGCGGACCTTCCAAGGCCGCGGCATTGGGCACGAACCCGGGCCGGACTCGGGGAACGGATCGCGGATCAACTCTAAACGGGAACCACCGGGATCATTCGGAACCCCTTCTGGTGAATCAGATAGGGGAATCGTTCCCTGCCCCCGTTTCCGGCCGGCATAGTGCGGATGGGTGGCTCGCGCTGCGGTGATTCGGGTTGGGTTTCAGTCGGGTCCCGATTGACGGGGCTCGGGGCGCTCGCGAATGCTCAAGGGCATGATCCTTATCCGCGCTGCGGGTTCCCTCGCGCCTTTGGTCGCCTCGCTACTGCTTGTCTCGGCGTTGCAGGCGGAGCCGCCGAAGCTCCCCGGCGTGGGGGCGGCCCTGCAGGAGCAACTCGACCGCCATGAGATCGCCGGCGCGGTCACGATGGTGGTCACGCGCGATCAGGTGCGGCACCTGGAGACGTCCGGATTCGCCGATGTGGCGGCCCGGAAGCCGATGCAGGCCGACACCGTGTTCTGGATCGCCTCGATGACCAAACCGATCACGGCCGCCGCCGTGCTCATGCTCCAGGACGAGGGCAAGCTGGACGTCCGCGATCCGGTCTCGAAGTACCTGCCCGAATTCGCGGGGCTCAAGACGCCTTCGGGCCCACCGGCGAACCTCACCCTGACGCAACTCCTCACCCACACCTCCGGATTGGGCGAAGCCGGTGGGCCGGCCGAGCGCGAGGCCAAGACCCTGGCCGACCTCGTCCCGCTCTGGTTGGCCGCGCCGATGCAATTCGAGCCGGGCAGCCGGTGGGGCTACTGCCAGAGCGGCATCAACGCCGCCGGGCGAGTCGTCGAGGTGGTCAGCGGGATGACATTCGACGCCTTCCTCCAGAAGCGCCTGTTCGAGCCGTTGGGCATGAAGAGCACCACGTTCTACCCGGGAGACACGGAGCGCGCCCGCCGCGTCACCGCCTACGCCCGGAACCCGGCCACCGGATCCCTCGACCCCGTGCCGCCGCGACCCGAGTTCGGCCCCCGCAACCGTCCGCCGAAGGGCAACGGAGGTCTGTATTCGACAGCCGAAGACTACGCGACGTTCTGCCAGATGCTGCTCGGCCGCGGAACCGTTCGAGGCACCCGCTACCTCAGCGAGGCGTCGGTGGACCTCATGTCCACGCCGCAGACACCCGCGACCTTGCCCACGGGGTTCTTCCAGGGCGAAACCTTCGGACGACGCGGGCTGAACTACGGCTGGGGCCTCGGCACCTGCGTGCTCAAGGCGCCCCATGAGGGCGTGGCGGCGATGCTCTCGCCCGGAACCTTCGGCCACGGAGGCGCCTGGGGCACCCAAGCCTGGGTCGACCCGGTACGGGGTGTGGCCTACGTGCTGATGGTCCAACGCTCCAACTTCCCCAACAGCGACGCCAGCGACGTCCGCCGCGCCTTCCAACAAGCCGCCGCCAAGGCCCTGGCCAAGCCGTAGGCAGCCAAACGTCGGCAGCGGGTGGGCTCCGGAATCGGGCGTCACCGACTCAGATGGACACCCTTCGATGAAGTCCTAGGATGAGATCCATGAAACCTGTGACGCCCGGTGAAATCCTTTTGGAAGAGTACCTCATCCCATTCGGCATTTCCCAAAATGCCCTGGGTCGGGCTCTGGGCGTCTCGCCAAGGACCGTCAACGAGATCGTTCTAGGCCGGCGATCCATCACGCCGGAGATGTCGATGAAATTGGGGCGATTCTTCGGGCAGACCTCGGAATTCTGGTTCCGAGTCCAAAGCAATTGCGATTTCCGCGAACTTCGGCAGCGAGAGCGGGCCCTCACCGCCAAAGTCCGTCCGTTGGCCTTGCTGAAAGCGGCCTGAGGATCCGTCAACCTCCCCGCTCGCCTTTCAGAACGCTCAGGTCTTGGTACCGAGGCCGGTGACGGTGTGGATCTCGAGCAGGCCGAAGTCGGTCCAGCGGCCGTTCTTGAGTTCCTGCTGGCGGGCCTTGGCCAGGAACAATCGCCGGCCGTCGGCGCTGAAACGGGCGTCGGTGATGCGGTGATGGGCGTCGATGCTGAAGCGATTGCGACCGGTGGCGGCATCGAAGAGCGCGAGGTTCCAGGTGCCTTGGAACAGCCGGCCGGCCATGACGAAATGTTTCCCATCCGGGTGGAAGGCCAGGGCTTCCATCAAGCCCTGCCCGCTCTCGCCCTCATGGGTCTGGTCCAGCTTCTGGCCGGTCCTCCAATCGAAGGATTGCCACCGCTGGACTCCGTTGCCCGCCATGGGATCGCGCATGGGTCCCATGCCGCAGGCGTAGAGCCGCTGCCCGTCCGGCGTGAACTCGAGAGCGAAGACCCCGCCCAGGAAGTGATGGCTCTTGATGATGCCCCAACTGGTCAGGTCGTCGGTCTTCCACTGCGAGACGATCCGACCACTCTCCAGATCCCAGACGGCCACCTCGCCCATCAGGTTGCCGGCGGCGACCTGTCGACCGTCCGGGCTGAAGGCCACGGCCTGCACCGGCGGCCGGAAGTCCCAGGAATGCCGGAGCGCTCCGCTCACCGCGTCATACACGCGGACCGAAGGCTCGGTGCCGGGTGCCGGGTCGTACCGGTAGCTGCCGGCGCGGTATTGGCCGGTGACGCTGGCCACCCAACGGCCATCGGGTGAACCCGCCAAATCCCACGACCAGAACCGGTGGGCCTGGACCGATCGGACCTCGCGGCCCGATTCCAGGTCGATCCAACGCACCACGCCATCATACCCGGACGAGACCAACCGACGGCCTCCCGGCAACAGGGCCACGCCACTGGCATAACTGCCATGGCGACCGATCTCGACCGCCTTGCCACTCCCCGTGTCCACGCGCTGCACCGAGCCATCGAGGCAGGCGGCGAACAAGGTGCTGCCGTCAGGAGTCGCCTCCAGGGCGAGCACGGCCGAGGGCAACGCGATGTCCTTGGCCTTGGTGAGCTTGGGCTCCACAGGTGGGCTCGTGGGCGACTTGGAATCTTGGTCAGCCATGGGTCACCTCGAGGTGGGAAGGTTTGCACGACCCGCGGGGCGTCTGGAACCCACGGGTCCGCCGCAGAGGTCTGGTTCGCAGGAGGGCGTTCATGCCAGCACCTCCCGGATGGGTTCGGCCCGGTCCTCGACCCGCCGGAACCCGGGCAGGTCGCCCAGGTCGTACAGCGCATGGGGATCGATGCCCAAGGCGGTGAAGATCGTGGCGAAGAGGTTCTTCTCGTCGAAGGCCTTGCCATCGACGTCGACCCCGTCGGCATCGGTGCCACCCACCACCACGCCCCGCTTGATCCCACACCCGGCCATCATCATCGACCAGGCCTTGCAATAGTGGTCGCGGCCACGGGCCTGGTTGAGCCAGGGCGTGCGCCCGAATTCTCCCATGGCCACCACCAACGTCGAATCGAGCAAGCCGCGTTCTTCCAGGTCGGTGATCAACTGGAAGATCACGTTGTCGAGCTCGGGCGTGAGCATCTGGTAGATCTCGTTGTGGAAGACGTGGCTGTCCCAGGGCATTCCGTTGGCCACCATCACGAAGGGCGCGCCATTCTCGACCAGGTGCCGGGCTTGCAGGGCATGCTGGGCGAAGGCCCCGGGTCCGTAGCGCTCCCGATCCTTGGCCGGCAGTTTCTCGAGGTCGAAGAGGTCGGCGCAGCTCATCAGCCCCTTTACCCGCTCGAAGACCGCGTTCTGGGAGGCGGCCGCCGCCGACTTTCGTTCGTTCTCGTATTTCCGCGTCAGGAAGCGCCGCAGGGCGTTGCGCGAGGCGTGGTCCTCGGCCGACAAGTCGGCCTGCCGCAACACGTTCTCGATGCGGTAGTCGCCACCCACGCGCACCGGGCCGTACTGCGCGCCCAGCCATCCGGCCCAGTTCCCGGCCTTGAACTCCTTGAACTCGTTCCCTTCGGGACACGGGTCGAGCAAAATGAAATTGGGCACGGGATTGTCGAGGTGCCCCAATTGCTGGGCCAGCACCGACCCGAGCACCGGACGCACGAACGGCGGCCGCGGAGCCGCTCCCCGGTTGAGCAGGTTGATGCCCTGCAGGTGCTCGTTCTGGTCGGTCTTCATGCAGCGCACCACCGCCAGCTGGTCGGCGATGGTGGCGCAGCGGGACATCAGGCCGCCGAAGTGGACGCCGGGAAGCTTTGTGGGGATGGACCCTAAGGGCCCGGCGCTGATCCGACCCGGCTTCGGATCCCAGGTCTCGAATTGGCTCGGCGCGCCGCAGAGCCAGAGGAGGATGCACCGCTTGGCCGTGCGCCGGGCCTGCTGGGCGAAGGCCGGCAATGAAAAGAGCCCCGCCCAACTGCCGAGCGACACCGCTCCGGCCGCCCCCAGGCCGGTGAGGAACTTCCGCCGGTGCAGCACGTGGTCGGGCTGACCGCAGGTGGCACCGGCCATCCCGTGGACGGTTCCATTCGGGTCGAGGAGCGGCATCATGGCATCAGTGGTTCACCTGGAATTCCGCGCCCGTCAGCAGCGCCCAGAGGAACTGCGAACGACCGCCCCGCCCCGGATGTTCCCGGAGATGATCCACGCCGGCCTGGAGCTCTTCGCGATCGGGGCTCCGGCCCAGGATCGCCCGGAAGGCCTCCCGCACCCGGGCGCGATCGTCGGGGAGGCCTTTCAGGCGCTGGGCGAGGTTGCCTGGATACGGCCGCAGGAGCGGTTCAAGGACCGGGGAGTTCGACAGGAACATCGCCTGCTGCAGCGTGGCATTGTACTCCGGGGTGCACAGGTCCGGAAAGTCACGGACCAGGGCACGCTGGAGCGACGACGCATCGACGGTGGGCGCCTTCACCGACGTCGAGGCCGAGGCCTTGTCCGGCAGGATCCACGGACCGGTGGCCTGCACCCACGCCCGGGCCAACTGCTCGGCGGACAACGGCTTCTCGAGGGCCCGCGCAAAGGCCTCGTCGGCTGGCGGTTTTCCCGAGGCGGGTCGCGAATCGAGCTGGTAGGCCCTCGAGCGCACCACGTTGCGGATCAACCGCCGCACATCGTAGCCGCTGCGTTCGAAATCGCGGGCCAACCCGTCGAGCAACTCCGGGTGGCTGGCGGGGTGCTGGGAATCCATCAGGTCCACGGGGTGGACCAGGCCGCGGCCCATCAGGAGCCCCCAGACCCGGTTGACCGCCGCCCGCGCGAGCAAGGGATTGTCGCGGGTCACCGCATCGGCCAAGGCCTGCCGTCGCGAGAAGGTCGGCTCCGACGGAGCGGGCGGGCGTTCCTTG
>VHCX01000110.1 GCA_016871615.1 Verrucomicrobiota bacterium | reverse complement strand
GTCGTCCCAGACACCCTCATCGTCTCCCGCACGGCGAGGCCGAAGGCCGTGGCGGATTCTCGGCCTGGCGGTGGTGGCGACTGTGGCGACTGTGGCTTTGGTGCTGGAAATCGTGGTCGTGCGGATGCTGCAACCAGTCCCGTCGGTGCCGCCGGCGGCGCCGGCCGGTGGGGTGCTGGCGCGCATCGTGGTGCCGCACGTCGGGCCGGTATGGGTGGAACTGGACGAGCCCGGGCCGCATCAGAGTCGGCAGGCCCTGGCGGTGCGCTCGATCCACCCACAGGTCCGCTTCTTCCCCGATCTCGAGCAGGCCGGGCGCGCGTGGGGGGTCTATCGGGTGCACACCCCGGAGACCCAGCAGGAACGGGAGGCCGAGCTGCACTGGGATGGCCAGGTCTTCCAGTATCGCGCGACCTCCGGGGAAGCCCAAGCCACGGGGCTCACGCCGGAACCGGTGACCGGACTCCGGTCGGCGGCGACCCACGCCGGGTTCCGGCTCTTCGAGCGCGGCGTGGCGGCGACCTGGTCGGCCCGGCGTCCGGAATGGACTCCCGCCACCGCGCTCGACCAGAGAGTGCAGCAGGACTCGGAGCGCTGGGAGTCGCAGGCCTGGACAGAGTTCTTGGATGGGCTGCGCGAGCAGCATGGTGCCCGGCCGGGGCTCGAGTGGCTCAAGCCGGATGCGACGTCGGCCACCTGGCCCTGCGAGCTGTGGCAGGTGGTCTACCACCACAGCCCCAGGGCCATCAGCGTGCTGCACGGTCAGGACCAATACACGGGCGGAGCCCACGGCCGACGCCATGTATCCACCTCGAATGTCATCGATGGCCCCGCCGGCGTGGAGTCGCTCGATTTCGGCGCGCTCTTCACCCGACCCCGGGTGTGGCACGCCGAGGTGCGACGGCGGCTGCTGGAGGAGTTGCGCCGCCAAGGCGCGTCGTGGGCCCTGCCAGAGGGACCGCCTCAAGTCGTGGTGGACTTCCAGGGCGCCCTGCCGAAGCTGGACGATGAAGACCTCGATGCGCTCCGGTTCACCGCCTCGTCGGCCGTCGTGTTCGCGCACTTCGAGGAGTACGAGGCCGGCTCCTATGCCGAGGGCGACTACGTGGTGCATTTGCCGTGGGCCAGCCTCGCTCCCTCGGGGCGTCCAGAGGTCGTGGCAGCCTTCACTTCGACTCCGGGCACCCCGGCGATCCCGGAAAACCCGGGCGCCCCGATGCCCGAGGCTGGTCCCAAACATCGTCCCAAGACGGCCGCAGACCGTTGAACCACCAGGCGCTGGCACGGGCGCCGGCACGGGCGTCGTTGCGGCTTGTCACGTCGGCGATGGTGGTCGACGGCGGAAGGCGGGGAATGCGCTCCCGATGGCGCGGGGAAGGAGTCGATGACCTGGGGGGAACGGAATGGCACCGATCGGGCGCTTGAAACCCGGTGGCGGATCAGGGTCTCCTCTGGCCACTCCCATGCCTGCCTGTCCTGCCTTCCAGGTCGTCGCCACGGCCGCGATGCCCGAACCCTCCAGCGTCCAGGGACACCCGTCGTCGCCCCGGGGACCGGTCGCGCCCATCGGACCAGCCCCAGGGGGGTGGTGGCGGCGGCTGGGGCCGGGGTGGTGGCTCCCCTGCCTCGTGGCCGGGTGGTTGCACGGCAACCTCTTGGCCGATGGTCCGGCGGACAACCTTCCGGACCAGGTGCGGCGGGTGCCCCCGGCGGGCGTCGTGATCCCGGAGGCGGTGCGCGCGGAACTGGCCACCGGCGCGGAATCCCTCGGGCGCGAGCTGGCGGTGGCCCGGCAACGGGCGGCCGGAAACGCGCGGGCATCGAGCCGCCTAGCCGATGCAGCCGTGCTGCACAAGGCGGTCGACTGGGCCGTGCGGCACCAGGAGTTCTTCAAGACCAACGAGTTCGAGGCGGCGCGCCTGCAATTGAAAGCCGGCGCCGAGCGCCTGAAGTCGCTGGACCAGGGACAGGCCCCATGGATGGACCAGCCCGGGCCGACGGTCGGCGGCTACGTGTCGCGCATCGACGGCTCGGTCCAGCCCTTCGGCCTGATGATCCCCAAGGGATGGCGGGCCGATTCCGGACGGAAATGGCGGCTGGATTTCTGGTTCCACGGGCGGGGTGAGACCCTCAGCGAGCTGGCCTTCGTCGCCGACCGGATGAAGAACCCCGGTGAATTCGCGCCGGCCGACGCCTTCGTGCTCCACCTCTACGGGCGCTATTGCAACGGGAGCCGCTTCGCCGGGGAGACCGACTTCTGGGAGGCGCTCGAGGAGGTGCAGCGGCGCTACCCCATCGACGAGGATCGTCTGGTGGTCCGGGGATTCTCGCTCGGCGGCGCCTCGGCCTGGCATTTCGCGGTGCACCACGCCTGGCGATGGGCCGCCGCAGCCCCGGGCGCCGGCTTCAGCGAGACGGCCGAGTTCCTGCGGGTCTTCCAGCAGGAGCAACTCCGGCCGGCCATTTGGGAGCAGAAGCTCTGGCGCCTGCACGACGCCACGGCCAATGCGCTGAACGTGACGATGGTGCCGCTCATCGCCTACAGCGGCGAGGAGGACCGGCAGATCCAGGCCGCCGAGGCGATGCGCACGGCGCTGCGGGCCGAGGGCATGGACCTGACCCACCTGATCGGACCCCGGACCGGCCACAAGTACGAGGCCGGCGCGAAGGCGGAACTGAACCGGCGAGTCGATGCGCTGGCCGTGCTCGGCCGGGTGCGCGTGCCGCAAGAGGTCCGGATGGTGACCCATTCGCTGCGCTACCCGCGCATGGCCTGGGTCACGGTGGACGCGTTGACCGAGCACTGGGAACCGGGCCGGGTGCTGGCCCGCTTGCCCGCAAACACTAGCGGCTCCCGCGGGGACAGGCTCCTGCGGATCGAGGCGGGCGGCGTGGAGGCGCTGACCCTCGAGTTCGGACCCGGGGAGGCTCCCTTCCCGGTGAATGAACCGGTGCAGGTGGCCTTCGAGGGACCGGGAAGCACGGTGACCCTGGACTCCACCCGGCCGGGGACGGACCGATCCTGGAAGGCCAGCTTCCACCGGAAGAACGGGGTCTGGACCACCGGGCCCGACGTGTCTGCCGGCCTGCGCAAGCGCCACGGTCTGCAGGGCCCCATCGACGACGCCTTCATGGACTCCTTCCTGATGGTGATGCCGACGGGCACTCCCCTCAACCCCAAGGTCGGCGACTGGGTGAAGAGCGAGTCGTCACGGGCCATCGAGCACTGGCGTCGGCACTACCGGGGCGATGCCCGCCAGAAGGCAGACCGGGACGTGTCCGGGGCGGACCTCCGCGACCATCACCTCGTGCTGTGGGGGGATCCATCGAGCAATGAACTGCTCGCGAAGATCGCCCCGTCGCTGCCCATCCGCTGGGAGAAGGACCGGATCGTGGTCGGGCGTCAGTCCTTCGCCACGGACACCCATGCGCCGATCCTGATCTTCCCGAACCCGCTCAACCCGTCGCGCTACGTCGTGCTCAACAGCGGCTTCACCTTCCGCGAGTACGACTACCTCAACAACGCCCGCCAGACGCCGAAGCTGCCGGACTGGGCCGTGATCGACCTGCGCCAGGCACCCAACGCCCGAACCCCGGGCGGCATCTCCGCCGCAGGATTCTTTGGCGAGGGCTGGGAACTGCGCTGACCCGCCAGGGCCAGGGCCTGGATGCCCCGGGCAACGAACCCTGGGCATCCAGGACGGCCTCGCTGGCCCTGCGGCGCGGGGGTGCGGGGCCACGCCCGGGGCCTCAGAGCAGGGTGCGCGCCTTGGCCAGGGCCTCGTCGAGCTTGCCGGCGTCCTTGCCGCCGCCACGGGCTCCGTCGGGGCGACCGCCGCCCTTGCCGCCGACAATGGGAGCGATGGTCTGGATGAGCTTGCCGGCCTGCACCTTGGCCGTGAACTCCGGGGTGACCGCGGCGACCAGCGCCACCGCGCCGGCGGCGTGCCCGCCGAGCAGGATCACGCCGGAGAACTGCGACTTGAGCGCGTCGACGATGGTCTGGAGGGTGTCGCCGTCGGCCTCGCCCAGGTGGGCGATCAGGGCGGGCACCCCGTTCACCGTCTCGGACCGGGCCAGCAGGTCGCGGGCCTTGCCGGCGGCCTCGCGCTGGGCGGCGGCCTTGAGCGATTTCTCCAGGTCGCGGGCATGGGCCATCAGACCGTCGAGCTTCTTCTCCAGCTCGCCCAGCGGGCTGTTGAGCTTGCCCGCCAGGGACCGGATGAGCGCCTCGTCGGCACGGGCCTTGTCGAGGGCCGGCAATCCGGCGATGGCCTCGATGCGACGGACTCCGGCGGCGACGGCCGACTCGGCCAGGATGCGGAACATCCCGAGTTCGCCCGTGGCCCGGGTGTGCGTGCCGCCGCAAAGCTCCATGGAATAGCCGTCGAGCTGCGACGGACGGCCGCCAATCTGCACCACGCGCACCACGTCGCCGTACTTGTCGCCGAAGAACTGCAGAACATCCTTGCGATGCTTCACCTCGGCATGCGGCACCTCGACCCAGCCGACGGGGGCGTTCCCGAGGATGCGCTCGTTGACCAGGCGCTCGATGTCCGAGATCTGCCGGGGCGTGAGCGCGGCGCTGTTGAAGTCGAAGGTGAGCTTCTCCGGGGTGACGTTGGAGCCCTTCTGCGACGCCTCCTGGCTGGCGACCTCGTGCAGGGCCCAGTGCAGCAGGTGGGTGACCGTGTGGTGCCGCTCGATGGCGTGACGCCGGGCCGCATCGACGCGCAGCGTCACCTGGGCGCCCACCGCCGGGGCCTCGTCGGCGCCCTCGATGAAGTGCAGCCAGACATAGCCCGACTTCTGGGTGTTGGACACGCGCCAGAGCTGGCCCGATCCGGTGATCTCGGCCGTGTCGCCGACCTGCCCGCCCATCTCGGCATAGCAGGCCGAGGCGTCGAGGATGACGGCCGTGCGGTCCTTGAGCCCCACGACCTCGAGCACCGTCGCCCCGGTCTCGAGGTGGTCGTAGCCGAGGAATCGCGTCGCGGACTTGGTCTCGATCTGGGACAGCTCGATGACCTGCTTTTTCTGCGAGGCGCGCGCCCGGGCACGCTGCTCCTCCATCAGGGCCTCGAAGCCGGCGCGGTCGACCGAGAGCCCCCGCTCGCGGGCCATGAGTTCGGTGAGATCCAGCGGAAAGCCCTGCTCGTCGTAGAGGCGGAAGGCGAACGCCCCCGAGATCTGCGCCAGGCCGGCCTGCGCGGCCTCCTTCTCGAACAACTCGATGCCGCGGTCGAGGGTGCGGTTGAAGGCCTCCTCCTCGAGGCGCAGCACGTCCTGCACCTGCGCCTTGCGCGCGCGGATCTCCGGGAAGACATCGCCCATGGTGCGGGCCAGCACGTCGACGAGCTTGAAGAAGAACGGCTCGCGGAAGCCCAAGGCCCGGCCGTAGCGCACCGCCCGGCGCAGGATGCGGCGCAGCACGTAGTTGCGGTCGCTGTTGCCCGGCTGGATGCCGTCGGCGATGGCGAAACTCAAGGTCCGGATGTGGTCGGCGATGACCCGGAAGGCGACGTCGACCTTCTCCTGCTCGGTGTCGCCGGTGCTGCCCGCCCGCGGCAGCGTGGAGGTGTACTTACGCCCGCTGAGCTGCTCAATCTCGTCGAAGATGGGCCGGAAGATGTCGGTCTCGTAGTTGGAGATCTTCGCGTTGCGGAAGTCGGTCAGCCCGCGCGTGCCCTGGATGATGGAGGTGACCCGCTCGAAGCCCATGCCGGTGTCGACATGCTGGGCCGGCAGCGGCGTGAAGGTGCCGTCGGGATTGGCGTTGTACTGGATGAAGACGTTGTTCCAGATCTCGATGCAACGGGCGTCAGAGCCGTTGACCAGCGTGGCCCCCTCGGCCTGCTCCTCGGGCGAGGTCTCGCGGGGCCCGGGGCGCAGGTCGACGTGGATCTCGGTGCAGGGACCGCAGGGGCCGGTCTCGCCCATCATCCAGAAATTGTCCTTCTTGCCGCCGTTGACGATGTGCACCTGCGGGTCGAGGCCCACCGAGCGGAACTTGGCCGCCCACAACTCCCAAGCCTCCTGGTCGCGCTCGGCCGGGTCGTTCTTGGCCGCGTTAGGCTGGTAGATGGTCGCGTAGACGCGCTGCGGGGGGAACTTCCAGACCTCGATCACCAGCTCCCAGGCCCAGTCGATGGCGTCCTTCTTGAAGTAGTCGCCGAAGGACCAGTTGCCCAGCATCTCGAAGAAGGTGTGGTGGTAGGTGTCCAGTCCCACGTCATCGAGGTCGTTGTGCTTGCCGCCGGCGCGGATGCACTTCTGGGTGTCGGCCGCACGGGTGTCGAGCGACGGGATGGACCCGGCCCACTTGGAGACGTCGGCCTTGCGCTCGCCGAGGAAGATCGGCACGAACTGGTTCATGCCGGCGTTGGTGAACAGCAGGTTGGGGCTGTCCGGCATGAGGCTGGAGCTGGGGACGATCGTGTGCTGCTTGGACCGGAAGAAGTCCAAGAACGACTGGCGGATCTGGGCGGACGTCATGGTGGGCGGCCCCCGGCGGTGAACCCACCCCGGAAACCGGCCGCGCAGCGTAGGGATGGGTCGGGAAAATAGGAAGATCGTCTTGGGTTCACACCGGGCGCCCCGTGGCAAGCTCACGGACCCCGGGGAGCCGCAAGAGCCGCCCCGGGACGCCCCAAGCCGCCCAGGAAACCCGGCCCGGCCGGCCGGTGGGTCTCGGGGGGGGGACTTCGGTTGAGGCGCACTTGGCCTTGCATGGAACGCCCGGGGCCGGCCGAATCGCCCGGACATGACTCGACGCGCCGTCCCGTTCGCCATGCCCGTCGTCCTGGGCTGGCTGGCCTGCGGCTGCAGCCAACTCGGCGGACCCTCCCTGCCCTTCATCGCGCCCCGGGTCACCGGGACGGTGGTCGACGCGACCACCGGCGAGCCTGTCCCCAGGGCCACCGTGGGACGCACCCTGTGGACCCACCGGCACCCCACCGGGGGCTTTCTCAAAGGAGCTGAGGAACTGGTCCTGCGGCAGGACTTCGCCACCACCGACGCCGACGGGCACTTCACCCTGCCCGAACAGCGCGTCGCCCTGCTCTTCTCGCTGGGCGAAACCCGCCCCAACCTGAGGCTGGCGGTGAGCCACGCACGCCACCATCCATGGACCACCAACTACCCCATTGCCGCCCTGAAGGACGATCCGGCGCGACCGGAACTGGAGGCCG
>VHCX01000109.1 GCA_016871615.1 Verrucomicrobiota bacterium | reverse complement strand
CACGTCATCTTGGAGGCCCCGGTCGTGCAGGTCGGCGATCAGGGCGCTCAGGGCCTGGTCGAGCATGGGAAGGTCGTTGCGGGCATTGCCGAAGTTGTTGCCGTGGTAGTCCCAGAACCCGTAGGCGACCGTCACGAAGCGGGCACCAGCCTCGACCAGGCGGCGGGCCACCAGGAACTGCTCGTTGAGCATCGGCGCGGCGTCGCCATGCACCTTGGCGTCGCCCTTGCCGTAGCGCTCCCGAAGCGCGGCAGGCTCCTTCTCGACGTTCAACGCCTCGAGCAGGCGGCTCGAGGTGAGCATGCCGAAGGCCTGCTGGTTGAACCCGTCGACCCCTTCCATCAAACCGCTGGCATCGGCCTCGCGACGGAACCGGTCGAAGGCCCCCAGCAGGGCCCGACGGTCGGCCAGCCGGTCGGTGGTGATGCCGTTGAGCACCATGTCCGACTTGGCGTCGGAGGCCGGCCGGAAGGCATCGTGCGAGACCCCGGCGTACCCGGCATTGGCCGCATTGTAGGGGCGATGCTGCATGCGGGGCTCGAGGCCCACGAAGGCCGGCACGGAGGTGTTGGCCGGCCCCATCACGCGCGAGACGGTCGCACCGAAGGTCGGCCACCCTCCCGGCGGTTGCCCGGCCTTGCGGCGGCCGGTCTGGCACATGAAGTCGGAATGGTCGTCGATCGCATCGCTGATCGAGCGGATCACCGCGTACCGGTGGGCCTGCTTCGCCAGCAGCGGCAGGTGCTCGCAGACCTGGAACCCCGGGACGGTGGTCGGGATGGGCCGGAATTCGCCCCGGATCTCGGCCGGGGCATCCATCTTGAGGTCGAAGGTGTCCTGGTGAGGCGGGCCGCCCGGCAGGTACACCATGATGACGGCCTTGTGGTTGGACCGCAGGCCCGAGGCCGATTCGGCACGCAGCAACTGGGGCAGCGTCAAGCCGCCCAACCCGAGCCCCCCGATGCGGAGGAAGCTCCTTCGGGAAAGGCCGTCACAGAAGCGGCTGGAAGGTCCGGCTACGGTCAGCATGGGGTGTCGGACGCTGCGCGGCCCATCGCGTGTTCAAGGGATAAATGTCGGGATTGCCCCCGGAGATGCCCCAACTGCAATCGGAAGCCCGGCAGCGGACCACGATCGACCCGCCCGGAATGGATCGGGAAGGCACTCATCCCACCAGTTCCTTCATGGGTTGGACCCCGGGCTCAACGAGGAACTGAGGCCGGCCGGTGAGGTCGGGCACGGTGACCTTGTTCACGTCGATGCCCATGGCGTGGTAGATCGTGGCATGGACCTCGCCGAAGGTGGTGGGGCGTGAATCGGCCTCGCCTCCCAGCCGGTCGGTGGAGCCGATGAACTGTCCATGCCGAAGGCCGCCACCGGCGAGCAGGGCGAAATTGACCCTCGGCCAGTGGTCGCGGCCGCCGTCCTTGTTGATGGTGGGCGTGCGACCGAACTCCCCGGCGACCAGCACCGAGACGTCGCGATCGAGCCCCCGCTCATGGAGGTCGGTGATCAGGGCGCTGAGTCCCTGGTCGAGCAGGGGCAGGTCCTGGCGCAGGGCCCCGAAGTTGTCGCCGTGATGGTCCCAGCGACTGAAGGCCAGCGTCACGCAACGGGCCCCCGCCTCGACCAGGCGTCGGGCCATGAGGAAATGCTCCATCAGCTTGGGTGCCCCGTCGTCCCGGTTGCGAGGGTCCCCCTTGCCGTAGCGGGCCACCACGGCGGGGTCCTCGTTCTTGAGGTCGAGCGCCGTCATCAGCTTGCTGGAGGTGAGGATGCCGAAGGCCTGCTGGGTGTAGGCGTCGGCCCCGGCCACCTGGCCACCGGCATCCACCTCGCGGCGGAACCCGTCGAGGGCGCCAAGCAGGGCCTTCCGGTCGGCCAACCGGTCGAGGGTGATGCCGTTGAGCACCATGTCGTCCTTGCCGCCGCCCTTGTGGATCTCGAAGGGAGCGTGGGCCGCGCCCAGGAAACCGGCCACGCCGTTGTCGGACCACGGCACATGTCCCATCTTGGGCGCGAGGCCCAAATAGGCGGGAATGGCCGGGTCGGCCGAGCCCTGCAGCTTGGACAGCAGGGCCCCCATCGCCGGCCATCCGCCCGGCGGCTGGTTCCGGTTCAGGTGACCGGTGTAGGTCTGGAACGACTCGTGCCGGTCCTCCATGCCGACCATCGAGCGGATGACCGTGCAGCGGTCCATGATCTTCGCCATCCGGGGCAGATGCTCGCAGATCTGCAGTCCCGGGACCGAGGTCGGGATGGGCCGGAACTCGCCACGGATCTCGGCCGGTGCGTCCAGCTTGAGGTCGAACATGTCCTGGTGGCTCGGGCCACCGGGCAGGAAGATGAGGATGACGGCCTTGTGCGAGCGACCCGCCGACCGCAGGCCCGCCGCCGACTCGGCCCGCAGCAGCGAGGAGAGCCCGATACCCCCCATCCCCAGGGCACCGATGCGCAGGAATCCCCGCCGCGAAACGCCGTCGCAGTAGCCGCAGGACTCGGATTTCGGACCCAGGATGGTAAGCACCGGAGTGAAGGGATTTTCTTCCTCACACAGCACTTCAAAACACCCCGGGTGTCAACCCCGAACGCCCTGTTTTTATGGGCCTCGAATGACCCTTCCTGCCTTCGCGGATCGGACGCTCCCCATGCCGGCCGTCGACGTCGCCCGGCCGAGGGTCTGCGGCAGTGGGCGGGCCTCAAGCACGACGGGGCCCGGTGCCTTGGGCACCGGACCCCGTGGATGATCGCTGATCGAGGAGGCAATCGCCACGCCGGGCGGCGCCGCCTCTCCGGGAGACCTCAGGCCGCCAGAAGGGTGTCCTTCTCCTTCACGGCCATGGCGCCCTTGCCGATGCGGTCTCGCAGGTAGGTGAGCTTGGCGCGGCGGACGGCGCCCTGGCGCTCGACCTCGATCTTGTCCACGCGGGGGGAGTGGGTGGGGAAGATGCGCTCGACGCCCTCGCCGTAGCTGATGCGGCGGACGGTGAAGGTCTGGTTGAGCCCGCGTCCACGGATGCCGATCACCACACCGGCGAAGATCTGGATGCGTTCCTTGTCGCCCTCGACGACCTTGGTGTGCACCCGGACGCTGTCGCCCACGTTGAATTTCGCGGCTTCCTTGCGGAACTGCTCGCCCTCGATCTTGTCAAACAATGCGGCCTTGTTCATGGCTGTCCTCTGGATTCAGTGTTGCAAAAGTCTCTTTCCTGCAAAAATCACGGCAATCAACGCCGCAGAAATTCAAGAGTGCCTCAGTCGCCGGGTTTTCGCCAGCGGTACTTTTCCCACAGGTCGGGACGACGTTCGGCGGTCCGTCGCATCGCCTGCCGGCGGCGCCACCGGGCGATGTCGGCATGGTTGCCCGACAGGAGCACCTCCGGAACGGGCCAGCCGCGAAACTCCGCGGGGCGCGTGTAGTGCGGGTACTCGAGCAATCCGTCGCCGTGGGATTCGTCCAAGGCGCTCTCCGAGTCGCCCAGGGCGCCGGGCAGCAGACGGGTCACCGCATCGACGATGACCATCGCCGGGAGCGCGCCGTTGGTCAGCACATAGTCCCCGATGCTCAGGGCGTCGTCGGCGAGGTGCTCCCGGATGCGCTCGTCGAAGCCCTCGTAGCTGCCACAGATGAGGACCAGGTGGTCCAGCGCCGCCAGTTCGGCGGCGATCCCCTGGGTGAAGGGACGGCCCCCGGGCGCGGTGAGGATCACCCGGGTGGCGGCTCCCCGGAGCGACTCCACGGCCTCGAAGACCGGCTCGGGCTTCAGCACCATCCCGGGCCCGCCGCCGAAGGGGCGGTCGTCCACGGTCTTGTGCCGGTCATGGGCCCAGTCGCGCAGGTTGAGGATCCGCAGGTCCAACAACCCGGCCTCGCGGGCCCGCCCCACGATGCTCTCGTCCAGCGGACCGGCGAACATGCCGGGAAACAGGCTCAGGATGTCGATTCTCATCCCCCGGGGACCGGAGACGCCGCACCGGGGCCTCCCGGGCCGGCGACCGGATCACTCGTCCTCGACCAGGTCGACCGTGCAGCGACGTCCAGCCTTGGCCGCACCGACCTGGAGCACCGAACGGATCGCCTGGATGGTGCCCCCCCTACGGCCGATGATCTTGCCGGCGTCGGGTTGGGCCACCCGGATTTCGTAGACGGTGAGCCCGCCGCGTTCCACCGGGGTGATGGAGACCGACGCGGGATCGTCCACCAATTCGCGGACCACGAACTCTAGGAAGGCCTGCATGGGATCCTCTCGAGGCTGTGGGTCGTCGGCGGGGTGGGGTTTGACGATCGAAGGGGGCGGCGGATGCGCGGAGGATTGAGGGAGGACCTCGGGGGTTCCGCGCGGAAGGGTCAGGCCGCCACGGCGGCCGCGGCGACCGTCTTGGCCGACTTCTTGATGAAGGAGGCCACCGTGTCGCTGGGCTGGGCACCGACACCGACCCAGTACTGGGCGCGATCCAGGTTCAGGGTGTAGTTGTTGCCCTTGACCTTGGGGTTGTAGGTGCCGATCTCCTCGATGAACTTGCCATCCCGGGGGCTGCGGCCGTCGGCCACGACGATCCGGTAGACGGGGTTGTTCTTGTTGCCACCACGCTTCAGACGAATGCGAACCATAGAAATGTGTGCTGCTGCTGCCCGGACCACCGGGCCTTGGAACCTCAAAGGAACCGTGAAGCTACCCGTCGATCCGCTCCCGAGGCAAGAGGGGATTTTTTGGAGCGGCGAGGCCCCGGGGAGCGGGCTTCGGATCCTGACGGCCGGCGCGTCGTCGCCCAAGGCGGCCTGGTTGGGCCGGATTGGGGGGTGGGCGCGCCCCGGGGCCCCTCAGATGATCGACCGGTCCGGGATGACTGCGCCCTTGGGGATCACCAGCACACCATCGCGGATGTAGTAAAGGGGATGGTCCGCGTCGGCGGGCTTGCCCTCGGGGGAGAGGATGCAGTTGCGCCCGATCCGCGCGTTCTTGTCGATGATCGCGTTGTCGATCCGGGTGCCCTTGCCCACCCCGATCGGGATCCCCTGGTTCTCCGGCCGGTTGCGCTTCTCGGCGGTGTCGTAGTGGTCGGCGCCCATCATCACCACCCGATTCAGCGAACTTCCGGCGTCGAGGATCGAGCGGATGCCCACCACCGCATGCCGGAGCTGGGCGTGGTCGATGGTGCAACCGTCGGCGATCACCGCATGGTCGATCGCCGCACTCTCGATGCGCGTGGCCGGCAGGTAGCGCGGCCGGGTGAAGACCGGCGGGTTGAAGAAGTCGAACTGCGGGCGGTCGTTGGTCTGGTCGAGGCTGGCCTCGAAGAAGCTGCGGATGGTTCCGATGTCCTCCCAGTAGCCCTCGAAGATGTAGGAGTACACGCGCCGGTTCTCGATGGCCCCGGGGAGGATGTGCTTGCCGAAGTCGGTGTGGTTGTTGTTCAGCAACTCGAAGAGCACCTCCCGGTTGAAGACGTAGATGCCCATCGAGGCCAGGTAGAGGTCCTCGTCCCGCCGGATGCCGTACCTGGGGTACGACGCCCGGTCGAGCTTCATCGACTCCAGCACCGCGGGATCCTTGGGCTTCTCCACGAAGCGGGTGATGCGGTTCTCCGCGTTGACCTGCATGATCCCGAGGGCGCCGGCCTCCCGGGCCGCCACCGGGATGGTCGCCACGGTCAGGTCGGCCGAGTGCTCGATGTGGGACTGCAGGACCTGCTGGAAATCCATCTGGTACAACTGGTCGCCCGAGAGGATCAGCGCGTACTCGAAGTCGTTGTTCTTGAAGTGCTGCAGGTTCTTGCGCACCGCGTCGGCCGTGCCCTGGTACCAGCTGGTGCTCGAGAAGCTCTGCTCGGCCGCCAGCAGCTCCACGAAGCCGCCGCTGAAGTGGTCGAACTTGTAGCTCTGGGAGACGTGGCGGTGCAGCGAGGCCGAATTGAACTGCGTGAGCAGGTAGATGCGCCGAAGCCCGCTGTTGATGCAGTTGGAGATGGGGATGTCCACCAGCCGGTACTTGCCGGCCAGCGGCACCGCCGGCTTGGCCCGATCCCGGGTCAGCGGGAACAACCGCGTCCCCTGCCCTCCGCCCATGATGATGCTGAGGGTGCTGCCGTTGAACGAGGAGGGTCGGGAAATGGGCATACGGGTTGCGCCGGAGTGTCCCCAAGTACTAGCGGCCGCAGGGCGATTCCTCAAGGCGAGATCCTCCCCATCGGTTGGCCGATCCCGGCCACCGTCCGGGACCTCCCGACCCGCCCTTGGCGCCTACACCAGCCGCTGGCCGCCGCCGTCGTACCCCTCGCCGTCGAGGTCGAGCAGGATGTCCCGCGGCTCGGCCCCCTTGCTGGGGCCCACCACCCCGCGGTCCTCCAGCTCGTCCATGAGTCGGGCCGCCCGGCCGTAGCCCAGCTTGAGCCGGCGTTGCAGCAGCGACACGCTGGCCTTCTTCTCGGAGCGGATGACATCGATGCACTTCTGCAGGATCTCGTCGTCCTCGCCACCCCCCTCGTCGTCCGGGTCGAGCGGCAGCGTGCCCATGCTGCTCTGGGCCTTCTGGAGCGCCTGGTGGATCTCCGGCTCGTAGCTCGGCTTGCCCTGCACGCTGATGTGGTTCATCACGGCCTCGATCTCGGCGTCGGTGATGAGGGCTCCCTGGGCCCGGATGAGCCGGCCCGAACCGGGCGGCAGGTAGAGCATGTCACCCTTGCCCAGCAGCTTGTCGGCGCCCATCTGGTCCAGGATCGTGCGCGAGTCCACCTTGGCCGCCACCTGGAAGGCGATGCGCGCCGGGATGTTGGCCTTGATGACGCCGGTGATGACGTCCACCGACGGCCGCTGCGTGGCCACGATGCAATGGATGCCCGCCGCGCGGGCCATCTGCGTGATGCGCGCGATGGCCATCTCGACGTCGGCCGGGGCCACCAGCATCAGGTCGGCCAGCTCGTCGATGATCACCACGATGTAGGAGAGCTTCTCGGGGATGACGATGTCCTCGTCGCGCGGGACGACGATCTGCTCGTCGATCTCCACGGCGAACCCGTCGGCCCCCGGTTCGACCCGCTCGCGGCGGGCGGTCAACGGCAGCTCGGGCTCCTGCGGCGGCAGGGGCTTCTCCTTCGGGCGCTCGTTGAACGACTTGATGTTGCGCACCCCGACCCGGGCGAAGATCTGGTAGCGCTTCTCCATCTCGTTGACCACCCAGCGCAGCGCGAGGATGACCTTCTTGGGGTCGGTGACCACGGGGACCACGAGGTGGGGCAGCGCATTGTACTGCTGCAGTTCGACCACCTTGGGGTCGATCATCACGAACCGGAGCTGGTCGGGGCTGAAGCGGTAGACCAGCGAGGCGATGATGGTGTTGATGCACACCGACTTGCCCGACCCGGTGCTGCCGGCGATGAGCACGTGGGGCATCTCGGCCAGGTCGGCGATGATCGGATGGCCGTAGACGTCCTTGCCGAGGGCCAGCGGGATGCGTGCCTTGGTGTTCTGCCACTCCGGGGCCTCGAGGAGGTCCCGCATGATGACCTTGGTCTTGACCGCGTTGGGCACCTCGACGCCCACCGACGACTTGCCCGGGACCGGCGCGAGGATGTTCAGCCGCTCGGCCTTGAGGGCCGCAGCGATGTTGTTGGTCAGGCCGGCGATCTTCTCGAGCTT